>JBCDGN010000060.1:0-22431 GCA_038751255.1 Pseudomonadota bacterium | reverse complement strand
TTGAAGAAAAACATCCCGCCACCAATTCAAACCGATCATCGATCCGCGAGGCGATGCGGTGAACGCCGCCGATAAAGGCATCGCGGCCACCTCCGACCACGCCCAGCCTGATCTGTGCAGTGTCTCTGCGCTCCATCCCTAGTTCCTCTTTTCCCATTCTCTGTCTTGTTTGCAGGTTCGGCTTTGTGTTAGCCGGGCGCTACCGGGCAAAAACGGTCGCCCGGTATGAGCCCAGACCGGGCCAAGCGCCGTTTCCATCCTGCGATTGGAGGAAACGATGACTTGTGTGACAAAACCAGACACTTTTACCCAGACTTGTACGGCCCAACCGAAGAGGCGCGCGGCGCTGTTTGGCCTCTGGCATGCACGCTTTCGGCAGCGGCAGACCTTAGCGAGGCTAGAGCCGTATCTATTGCGCGATATCGGCGTGACGCCCCAGGAGGCCAAACGAGAGGCAAGCAAGCCCTTTTGGCGCGCCTGAGGCATAGCTGCGATCACGACAAGCCTAGCATGGCGCGATTTGCGGCATCATCTGCGCCGCCATCGGCAAAATCATCAAAGGCGGTTTCGGTTACGCGGATAATGTGATCTTTGACAAAGGCCGCGCCCTCACGGGCGCCGTCTTCAGGATCTTTCAGGGCACATTCCCACTCAACCACGGCCCAACCGTCAAAATCATATTGCGACAGTTTGGAGAACACAGCCCGGAAATCCACCTGGCCATCCCCAAGCGACCGAAATCGTCCTGCCCTGTCGACCCAGGATTGATACCCACCATAGACCCCTTGGCGGCCCGTTGGGTTCAGCTCTGCGTCTTTGACGTGAAACATGCCGATCCGCTCGTGATAAATGTCGATATTGTCGAGATAATCGAGCGCCTGAAGCACGTAGTGGGACGGATCATAGAGCATTTTGGCCCGCTGATGACCGCCCACACGCTCTAAGAACATCTCATAGCTGATCCCGTCATGCAGGTCCTCTCCGGGATGGATCTCGTAGCAGACATCAACCCCCATGGCGTCGGCATGGTCCAAAAGCGGCCTCCAACGGGCGGCGAGCTCATCAAAGGCAAGCTCCACAAGACCTTCTGGGCGCTGCGGCCACGGATAGACATATGGCCAAGCAAGCGCGCCAGAAAACGTCGCATGCGCAGTGATCCCCATGTTGCGCGAGGCGGTGAGCGCCATTTTGACCTGATCCACGGCCCAGGCCTGCCGCGCGGTCGGATTGCCGCGTACCGACTCCGCGGCAAACCCGTCAAAGGCAGCGTCATAGGCGGGGTGCACGGCCACGAGCTGTCCCTGCAAATGGGTGGACAGTTCGGTGACCGTCAGCCCAGCCTCCGCGGCGACGCCAAGGAATTCATCGCAATAGGTCTGGCTGTCAGCCGCGGTCGCGAGGTCAAACAGCCGATCATCCCAGCTTGGGACTTGAACCCCAATATAGCCGCAGGATGCCGCCCATTTGGTGATCTCGGGCCACGAATTGAACGGCGCCACATCATCTGCGAACTGCGCGAGAAACAGCGCAGGTCCTTTGATTGTTTTCATCTCTCCTCCCTTTACCCCTGGTCCTCAGGGGAGATTTTCCTTCAGCACAATTTCGATTCTGATCTTTTCTTGGCTTGCGATCACTGGCGCGCCAGAGCAATGGGCGCGCAATACCCGCAGCGCAGAACGTACCAAATGGCCGGGATTTTGCGTGATCACGACGTCGATCCACCCATTCTCGAGCGCGTCGCGGGCATGGGGTGTCAACTCATGGCAGATCACGGCGACTCTGCCGACAAGATTGTGTTTTCGCACCACCTCGGTGATGCCGCGGGTGCCTCCGCTGGCGCAGTAGATCCCGGCGATGTTGGGATTAAGCTCCACACAACGATCTAGGATTTCCGCGGTTCTTTTGTGGTCGTCATGGCCCTCTAGCGACGGTAGGGGGCGAAGCCGACCGCCCTCGGTGGCCAAGGTCTCATCGAAACCCAAGCGACGCTCCAGCATGTCGCGGGATTGCATCGCGCTAACAACCACGGCGATCTCTCCTGGGCGGGTTGTGAAACGTGACATCAAACGCCCCGCGGTGCGGCCTGCAGCGCGGCTATCGATTCCCACGAAATGTTCGCGCGCCGAATTGGGTTGATCGGTGACTAGCGCCACCACCGATCTGCCCTGATCTTTCAAACGCGAGATCATGTCTCGCACCATCGGCGTTTCATTGGCCATGATCGCTACGCCATCGGCCTGGTCGAAATCCACCCTTTGTCGTGCGCGCAACACTGCTGCGGGGTCTCGCCAATCCAAGGCATGGACTTTAATCGTGGCGCGATCAGACATCATGCCGGTTTGCGCCTCTAGGAGCGCGTCTTGGACCGATCCGAGAAATTGGCTTTGAGCTTCGGGAAGTAAAAAGTCGAAGCGATATTGCTTTTGCCGGGCCAGATCAGCGGCATAGAGGTCACGCACATAGCCCAACTTATCGATGGCTTGCCGGACCCGGCGGGCGGTGATGTCCCGCACGCCAGGGCGCTGGTTGAGAACACGGTCCACAGTTGCCAGACTCACACCTGCTTCACGGGCAATATCATGTACAGTGGGCTTGCCCATGCGTGCATTCCTCCGGGCCCCCAGCGTAGGTCCATGCCCTGAGGTACGTCAATCACAACCCGACCTAGTGGCCAAAATGATGTCGGTAATAACCGCGGCGGTTAGACATGCTGACCGCCATTGACCTCTATCTCGGTGCCGGTGACGTAAGAGCTTGTATCGGAACAGAGAAAATAGATCACATCGGCAACTTCTGAGGGTTGGCCAAGTCGCAGCATCGGCAGGCGGGCAACAATTTTTTCGGTGCCAGGGCTTAAGATCGAGGTCTCGACCTCGCCCGGAGCAATCGCGTTCACCCGAACGCCCAGTGGTCCGAAGTCATGCGCCATCTCGCGGGTCAGCGCAGCCAAGGCCGCTTTTGAAGTTGCGTAGGCCGCGCCAGCAAACGGGTGCACTCGGCTGCCAGCAATCGAGGTGACATTGACCACTGAGCCCTGCACCGCGGCGAGTTCGTCTTTTAACCCGCGCGCCAAGACCACTGAGGCAAAGAAATTCACGTGGAACACCTGGCCCCAGGTGCGCAGATCTGTGTCGAGCGTGTTGAGCCTTTCGCCGTCCGGCCCCTTCGGGGAGATACCTGCATTGTTCACCAACGCATGAAGGCCCCCGTCCAATTTCGCCCGGATGTCCTCAATGGCGTTGATCGTACTTTGTGGATCGGCAAGATCGATCTGGATGTGATTGTCCTCGCCGCCGGGCCAGGGGCAGCGCGGATCAAAAGCTTGGCGCGAGCAGGTGAGCACCCGCCACCCTTCGTGCGAAAACCTCTTAACCGTGGCATGTCCAATGCCTCTGCTGGCACCGGTCAGCAGTATGGTCTTGCCGTCACCTGTGTTCGTCATGTCTGACCTCCTGCGCCTAAACTCACTGTAACCTATCGCTGTCGCTGCACAATCCGACCCTTGGCAGTCTCGGCCCCAAAGCGTATGGGGGCTGGGCTTAGGGACATCCGCCGATGAGACGACAGACAATGAATCGCGATTGGATCGCTACCGCCCGGACCTTGTCCGAAGCGCTTCCGTATTTGCAACGCTATGACGGGGCGACGGTGGTGATCAAGCTCGGCGGTCATGCCATGGGCAGCGAAGAGGCCATGGAAGGATTTGCTCGCGACATTGTTTTGATGCGCCAGGTGGGGGTGAACCCGGTGATCGTCCACGGTGGCGGGCCGATGATCAATGACATGCTTGGCCGGCTCGGTGTGACCTCAAACTTCGTCGATGGTAAGCGCGTGACCGATGCGGCGACCGTGGAGGTGGTCGAGATGGTTCTCTCTGGCGTGGTCAACAAACGCGTGACCGCTGCGATCAACCGCCAAGGGGGGTGCGCTGTCGGGCTTTCAGGCAAAGACGCCGATCTTATGATGTGTCGCCAGACAGATCCGTCTTTGGGGTTTGTGGGCACGCCCGAGCGGATGAACACCGATGTCTTGCGTACGCTATTTGCCGCCGAGATGATTCCCGTGATCGCACCGCTGGGCGCGGGGGAGAATGGCGAGACCTATAATATTAATGGCGACACGGCAGCTGGGGCCATCGCGAGCGCGCTCAAAGCCCGACGGCTTTTGCTGCTGACCGATGTCGAAGGCGTGAAGGATGCCGAAGGCGCAGTGCTCACAGAGCTTTCGGCCACGCAAATTCGCGCGATGACCGAAGACGGCACCATCGCAGGTGGGATGATCCCGAAGACCGAAACCGCGCTGAACGCGTTAAGAGAAGGCGTTCGCGCCGTGGTGATCTTAGATGGGCGCGCGCCGAATGCCTGCCTCCTAGAACTATTCACCGATCACGGGGCCGGGTCGATCATACGCGGAACGTAGCAGCGATCTCGTCATCCGGGATATTTGAGCCCAGTAACGTTTTAGCCGACGCAGCATTTGAAGCCGAAAGGCGCGCAGATACCGTCTCCGGCGCAACCGCGTCTCCAACTCGGCACGTGCAAGAAAGATCTCCCTTTCTGTTTTTGGTGACTCGGCAAACGCGTAGAGGTCTGAAATCGCGTGGCGCGGTATCGCTCTGGGAAAGATAAGCATGCCTTTGTTCCATTATTGAGGTATACTCGGGAAGATATCTCTGAGCGCGGGCGTTATCAGCTTGGGAAATTCGCAAGAGAACTTTCAAAAATGAAACAAACACCCTCACTTGATGATTTGGTTTTGTTTCTTGCTGTCGCGGACAGCGGCGGCCTGGCTGGAGCGGCTCGGGGCACTGGGGTCAGCGTGCCAACCCTCAGTCGAAGAATGGCTGCGCTGGAAACTCAGATGGCGTTAAAGCTCTTCGTGCGCGGGCCAAAGGGCTATTCACTGACGGCAGCGGGGCGATCATTGCTGCAAGACTGCGAAGACTTGCGCGGTATCTCGGCGCGGCTTTCGGCCCTTCAGGATACCACGCGCCCAGCATCTGTGCGGATCACGGCAGGTCACTGGACCTCGCGCTTTTTGGCCCGTCACATTCACCAGTTTTGGTCCGCCTCAGACCTTTGGGTGCCAGAGTTCCTTGCGACGGATGTCGCAGTAGATGTCGCGCGCCGCGAAGCAGATATAGGGATCCGCAACCGACGACCGGATCAACCCTGGCTCGCAGGGCAACGGACCGCGATCATCACATTTGCGCCCTTTGCACAGCGCGGAGATCGATCAGGTTGGATCGCCTTACCTGAAGAAGCCGCGACCAGTCCTTCGCAACGTTGGATCTACGCCAATCATCGTGAACAGATCACCACAATTGCGAATACGCCGCGCCTCGCGCTGGATTTGGCACGTTCTGGACTGGGGCAGGTGGTCCTCCCACGCTTCGCAGCAGAGGGTACCGAACTGGTTCAAACCGGACCCGAGATTGACGATCTTGCACATGAGGAATGGCTGGTATCTCACCACGATGCACGACATGACCCGCCGATACGGGCGGCACTGAATGCTATTGCGGACCTCTTGCGCGACCGTTCCGAGAGACCAATGCTCAGCGCCTAGGCTGCTTGAGGCTCCTTCCAGCGCCAGGGGACTACATAGCCGCCAAGGAGTTCTCTTAACTTTGTCTCATCCACATCGCCTTGCGCCTCTAGAATAGCGGTCAACCCCAGCTTTTTGTCTTCAACGACGTCGATCACCGTCACAGGCAACTCGGCTGTTTTCAATGCCGCGGTATAGATCCGGGTGATGGCGCGTTTCCTCAGATCAGGCTTGAAAACCTTCCCCACAGCGGTTTTCGGCAGAACTGGCAGGATCTCCAAATGCTTTGGGATTGCCGCGCGTTCATGGATGCGGTCCTTGCCGAAATTCATAAGTTCTTGAACGCCAGCCCTTTTGCCTTCTAACAACTCGACATAGACGCAAGGCATCTCGCCCGCCACAGGATCAGGCTGGCCAATCGCGGCGACCATCGCGACCGCCTCATGACCCATCAGAGCCTCTTCGATCTCTGCAGGGTCGATATTGTGACCGCCGCGGATGATCATGTCTTTTTGCCGTCCGGTGATCCACAAATAACCATCGCTGTCGAGCCTGCCTAAATCGCCGGTGCGCAAATAGATTTGGTCGGCGTAGAGCCCCATGTTTTTGCCTTGCTCGGTGTAGGTAGAGCCCTCAAAGACACCGGGATTTGCGATGCAGATCTCGCCGATTTCATCGGTCTCGCATTCGTGGCTGACCGATCCATCGTCTTCGCAACGGAGAATGCGCACATCAGTGTAGGGCATTGGAATACCAACGCTGCCGATCTTTTTGATCCCTTCCACAGGATTGCACGACACCAAGCAGGTGGCTTCGGTGAGCCCATAACCTTCTGAGATTGCAACGCCCGTGGCACTTTCAAATCTTTTGTACAATTCAACAGGTAAGGGCGCTGAGCCTGAAATCGCCACTCGGAGCGAAGAGACATCCGCATCAATCGGACGAGACATCAACGCCGATAGCGCAGTGGGAACCGTGATCAAAAAGCTGATCTGCCAGCGCTCCACCAGTTTCCAAAAATTATCGAACACGCCTTCACCCCGATAGCCCGCAGGCGTTGGAAAGACGACATGAGCCCCCGACTGGATCGCCGACATCATTATCGGGTAGCAGGCAAAAACGTGGAAGAGCGGCAGCGGACAGATAAGAACGTCGGTTTCGTCGAAGAGAAGCTCGTCCCCAAGCCAGCCGTTATAGATCATGCCCGACTGCTTATGTTGCGCAACTTTGGGCGTGCCTGTGGTGCCGCCGGTGTGGAAATAGGCTGCGACACGGTCTTCGCCGGGTTCTGAAAAACTCAATGCATCCGATGGCTGCTTTGCGAGTTCTTTCTTGAAGTCTCGGACCACGGCGTGGTGCCGAACGGTAAGTTGAGGCCGGATCAGTGGCACCAACCAAGATTTGGGTGGTGCAAGATAGGAGAGCAGATCGATCTCTAGCACATGCTTGACGCTCGGGGCGAAGCGCACAGCGTCTGCGGCTTTTTGTGCGACATCAGTCTTTGGGAAGGCTTTGAGCGTCACCAACACTTTGGCATTGGTCTCGTTTAAGATGCCCGCAATTTGTTCGACATCGAGCAAGGGATTGATCGGGTTCACGATACCAGCGGTCATTGCGCCCAAGAGAACCACAGCCGTTTCGTTGCAGTTCGGAAGAAGAAACGCCACCACATCTGTCTTTTCCACGCTGAGACTGTGGAACAGGTTCGCCGCCTGGGTAACCTGGGCATGGTAATCTCGCCAGGTCAGGGTCTGCGACTTCGATTTAGGATCGGACAGCAGTTGAAAACTGATTGCAGGGCGCGCCCCGAATTTCTCAGCGACGCCGGAGAGAGCCTGATAGGGGCTATGCGGGAGTTTCCGTTCCGCCCACGGCAGTTGGGCCTCGACCTCATTGCGGGCTTCCATTGAAATGAATATCGACATGGCGCGCCTCCCCGAACACCTGAGCTATGTCGGTATATAGGTGCGGATCGCGGCAAGGCAGTGCAATTCAAACGCTGCGGCACATACCCAAATTGCGGGCCACTAGTCGATCCGGATCACGATCACATAGAGTGCCGCACCCCGGTGCCGGGCTGCACTGACCGTAACACGCACATCGCGCAGTGTCGTTTGATCCAGCCGAAGGACACGGCGTTCATCGATCATGTCCCTACGGATCAAGTCCTCTGGGCTTTGATCCAGGGTTAAGTCGAGGCCGGAATAATCAAAGACGGTCCGATCCCAAGGGCCGCTGCAACCGCCGTCAAATGCTTCGCGCGCTTTTCGATTGGCAAAGCGAACGATCCCCTCTGCGTCGGCAACCATAACCGGATCTGGCATCAGTTCCATCCCGGCGCGAAGATCGCTTTCGGGAATGGCCAAGGTTAAAAACCCAGTGATGGGGCTCTCGATTTTTCCGATCGATTTGGTTGCGCAGACGGGAACGGTCAGCCGATGCCAAAACTGAACAAACACTTCGTTTGGCGGTTCGTGGATCGCCAAAACGGGCTCTCGCCGCATTGCACAGGCATAGTAGAGAGCTGAGAAAAACACCCCAATATGCTCGGGAAAATCTAGCGTGGTCTTCCCGGTCATATCATGGCCATAGGTCTGAGCCACTGCCTGGCCATAGGATCGATAGCGAAATGGACCCTCTGGTGTCTCTGCCTCAAGGTAGATGAACCAATTGCCAAGATCGTGCAGGCCTAGCAGGTCCTCTGTGATTGTTTCTGCAAGGAGACACTGGTTTTGGCGCTCCTGCTTTTCGACCACATCGTAGAAGCGCTTCAGCAATGGATGACGCAGCGCCGAACGTGTTGGAGACCAGGTCAATGTGGGTGGCTCAAATCCTGCATCATTGAAAAGCAGGGCAACAGGATCCTGCCTGGAGGGAAGGAGTGAGTCCGCAAGGGTATGAACCTCTTCCGCAAGAGGGCCGAACGGGGGGACGGATTCAAGCAATGCCATCACTGGTTCCCTTGTTGAAAGTCAACCAATCGTTGGTCGCTATGCTTGACGTAAGGGAAAAGTGTTAACAGTGTTACATTATAACGCATGCTCCACAAAGCGAACCAGGGCGCGCTTTGCCCTTCTCTGACGTTGGTTTCTTGCAGTACAGTACGACAGACCTGATGCGCTCGCCGCGATAGATCAAGTCGAATCCTTTGTCGATCTCTTCCAAAGGCATGGTCTGCGTGATCATGGGATCAATCTCGAACTATGTACCCACCCACGATTTGCTGGACATCCGTGCGCCCCCCGGCATCGCCAAGTGCCGAGGCGCCCCCCCTGGCCACGTCGCAACCGATACAACAAACCTTGTCGAAAGGGGCGTCCCGGCCGATCTTGGCAAAAGAATCTCCAACAGAGCTGCGTGTTTCGAAGCGGTCGATCATCCCATATGGTGGAAAATCGGCGTGCCGTCGAGCAGCGAAAACCGTGAGGTGCGCTCTGGCATCAGCCCTTTGGTTTGGGTGGCCTGAACTTTTGACAAAGACTGGTTTGGGCGTTCAGTCAGTATTCACAAGTCCTGCATTCAGCCGTGCGGAGCGAGACCACTTGTTCGCTGTTTATTAGCGAGGTCTTGCTTGTCCCCACTTCCGAGACCACGCCTGCCGCTTCTTGGCCAAAGTCGCCAGAATGAGCCATCGGGACCTGTGCCTGACAGGGAGTTTTTATCGGTGTGGAAGACGCCTGTCGCTTAGATGTCGACCAAAATCTCACCTTCTTTGGGGGTGTCGCGATTCAACTCGATGTTCTCCCGGGACGATCCAACAGCCATTGCGACAGCTGCATTTTTTTGGTTCCGTATCCTCCAAGCCTTGACGTCAAACCGTGCCTATCTTCTTCTAAAGGCAACGATTAAGGCGTGGTGCGGGTAGGCATATTGCCTAACACCGCCTTGGAGCGATAGATCATTGGCGACGGAGGATTACCAATGCGCATCGTTTTGTTTTTTGCTTTGGCGACAGCCTCGGCCATGCTCGCGTCCTGTGGGCCGCCGCCTGATGCCGTGGGTCTCGAACCGGTCCAGGGTGGTTCGTCGGTCAACACCGCTGTTTCCCCTGTTGCGGATGGGTCGTGCAATGCGGAGATCTACTCTTATTTGGTGGGAGAGCCGATCAGCGTTGTTAGCACGCTCAACACAGGTCTTTCGGTTCGGGTTTTGGCGGCTGATGCCTTTGTGACGCGCGACTTTAATCCCAACAGACTGACGTTCACAACGACGCCCAAAGACACCGTGGGCCGCGTCTTCTGCGGATAAAACCGAAAAAGCTGCCTACCGCTTTTAGGATGTTCATGGGTGCCAGGCGATCGCTGAGGTGCGACGCGAGTTGCCTTCCCGGCGCGGAAAATGTGGGGGCAATGAAAACCGCACCGGGAAGTTAGCTTTCGCTATGGGGGAGTTATGGCAGCGCTCTCTGACGTTACAGGGGCGGCTTAAGGGTCTTTTAGGGGTAAGACTCTGTCAAGACTCGGGCACAGATCGTAAATGTGGCAGTGAGTTTGCCATATTCAGAGCTGTTAACATGCGGCGTCCGCACCCCTGACCACAGACCTCAAAGGTGCCTAAACCAGCGAAAAATGCGTATATGCTGGAAATATTGGCAGGTCGCGCGTCAATCCCTTCGCGACGCTTGATTTGGGACGCGCCTCGCCACAAACTTGACACATGACGTTTCAGACCCCGTCCTCATTTGTTGCCAAGCCGCCTGAACAGGTCTCTTTTGATCGACGCGAACTGGGCGCGATCCTATCGCTCTACGGGCGCATGGTCGCTGCTGGTGAATGGCGCGACTATGGCATTTCATGCCTCCGTGACCGTGCGGTTTTTTCGGTCTTTCGCAGAACAGCGGAGACACCGCTTTATCGGATCGAGAAGATCCCCAAACTGCGGGCGCGTCAGGGTCAATACTGCATCGTGACGATGGAGGGTCAGATGCTGAAGCGCGGACATGACTTGCGAACCGTTCTACGTGTATTGGAACGCAAGCTGATCCGCGCGGTGACTTAGCGCGCCTTTCGGACCTGCTCACCGGACTAAATCGGTTCCTTCGCGCGGGGTTGTGCAGTCTCTAAGATCGGACGGCGACACTTGGTGATCTGGCCATGGCCCGCCGCAGCTATCCTTTCCACCGCCTCTTCCAAAGGCTCAAAAACCGTTGCCATGTGATGCGCATTGGCGTGGATCATCAGACGATCGCTGACCATCATTCCCACATGCCCGTCCCAAAACACCAAGTCTCCGCGCATCAGCGGTGCTTCACGATCAATCGCAACGCCCGTTTGCAGGGACTGTTCTCCACTGTCACCAGGGCAGGGGACGCCACAGGCCAAACACGCTGTTTGCACAAGACCGGAGCAATCCAGACCCAAGCGGCTGTTGCCGCCCCAGAGATACGGCGTGCCCAGGAATAGCTCTGCGACCGCTGCAGGGTCGTTAAACCTAAGGCTTTCGCGCGCCAGATGCATCTGCGGCACATATTGCCCTGTATGGGTCTGGTAAAATCGATCTGTCTCGGCTGTGACGGTGATATGCGCCCCGAAAGAAAGCGTCGCGACATCGCGAGTCTTAAAATCCGGCGCTTCGTAGAGATGGGTGGCGAGCCCGATCACCCGATGGGTCGGTTGGCTTGCCGCGCCGACATCGTGGCTGGCGAGATATCCCACATAGCCATCGCGTGCGGCTTTGACCAACACATGATCGCGCATCTCGTCCAGTGGAAAGACCAGATCTCCGAAAAGCAGTTGCCGGGCCCGGGCACCTCCCGGATGATCCAGCAAATCCGCAACCGGGACATCAATTTGAAGCGGGTCTTTATCGGTTAGAAAACTATTGGCCATCACAGCGCCTCGTCGCCATCCTTGGATACTGTGACCGGGTCAGTCCGGCAGATCAAGTAATCCGGGCAATGCCTCGAAAACTGCGCGGATCCCCTGTCCTGTCCCGCCTTTCGGTCGGGCTGGAGCGGGTTTAGGTTGCCACCCATAGAGGTCGAAATGAATGTAGCGGGTTTGTGATGAAACAAACCGACGCAAGAAGAGCGCTGCTGTGATCGCACCGGCAAAGCCACCGGCGGGGGCATTGTCTAAATCGGCTATGCCCGGTTCGATCATGGTCTCGTAAGGGGCGTGAAAAGGCAGCCGCCAAACCGGGTCTCGCACCGCCTGCCCAGCTTCTGAGAGCGCTTGGGAGAGATCGTTGTCATCGGTGAAGTAGGGCGCGATATCGGGTCCCACAGCAACCCGCGCGGCCCCCGTGAGTGTCGCCAGCGAGATCAAAAGATCGGGCGCGCCTTCACAGGCAAGCGCAAGCGCATCGGCTAGCACCAATCGCCCCTCAGCATCGGTGTTGTTGATCTCCACGGTCAGACCTTTGCGCGAGGGAAGGATATCCTGTGGTCGGAACGCCGCGCCTCCTACAGCGTTTTCCACCGCTGGGACAAGAAGCCGAAGTTGCACTGGCAGCTTGGCCGCCATGATCATCTGAGCAAGCCCGACTGCGTTCGCCGCCCCTCCCATATCTTTCTTCATCAACCCCATGGATCCGCCGGGTTTGAGATTGAGCCCACCGGTATCGAAACAGACGCCTTTGCCGACGAGTGTTACACGCGGCCCGGAATTTCCCCATCGCAAATCGACAAGCCGGGGGGGACGGGCAGAGGCGCGCCCCACCGCGTGAATAAGCGGAAAGTTCTCCATCAACAGCGCATCGCCGATCACTGTATCGACCTCGGCTCCGTAGGCTCTGCCGATTTCGCGGATCGCCGTTTCCAGCTCGGCAGGCCCCATGTCATTAGCGGGCGTGTTGATCAGATCGCGCAGCGCTGCTTCGCCTTCCGCAATGATTTGCAGCCTGTCGGTGTCGATGCCGTCTGGCGCGACCAACTGCGCCTCAGGAGCGGCGGCTTCCGCATATTTGTCAAACACATATCCGGCTAAGAGCCAGCCAAGCGCCGCTTCAGCCAACGCATCTGACGCGAGTTCTCCCTTCAGTTCCCAATCACCTGCGGGCAAAGAGCGCCGGGCGTCAGCAAAGGCAAATCGTTTTTTTTCCCACTGCGCCGACGTCCCCAGGCCAAACGCTGCAGCGGCGCAGGCGCCGGTGGTGTCGGGCAACAAGCAAAGTTGCCCAAGTTTCGCATCAAAGCCCGTCGTCTCCACCCAATTTTGAGCTTCCAGCGGTTGCGAGGCACGCCAGGTGTCGAGGTTTTCCGGTGAGATCAGATAAAGCGGGCGGGCGCCCTCTGAGGCGGTTGAAAAACGAAATTGGGTCTTTGACATGGAAATTCTAACCAGGGGGAGACGTGGAGGTTTGTTGGACCCTATGCCGTCAGACCGATGCCGCCAAGGCCAATTCCCGAAAGCTCAGATCTGAGCGTTGCAGGGCCCCCAAATCGCGGCCAAAGAGCGGTCGCCGACTCGTGACACCCTGGCCATCGTCGCGCCGAGCGCCGCCAAATCGATTTGAGCAGCGGCTTTGCGCACGCTGATGGCCACATTGGCCAAATCCAGCATTCCACATTGTGTGGCATTCTCAGACAGCCCAAGCGCGATGTCGGCAATCTCGGTCAAAGATCCGTGCGGTCCGAGCCGCGACAGCCGCGACAATGCCAAGGCAATGTCTTCGACCGCTTCGCTAAGCAAGCGTTCTGCACGGTCTTCGCCATATTTCAGATACAGCTCCGCCAAGCGGCTGGGCTCAAGCCGAACTGTTTCTTCATGCTGCAACAAAAGGACAGTCAAACTGTAACCCCTCAAACGCTTTCGCACCCACACAAACACGTCTTTCTCATAGAGGGACTCAAGAAAACGTTGTCGCGGTTTCCAGAAAATCTCTCGAATTTCCTTTAGATTGAGCGTAGTAGAGCGAGAAGATCGGCTCGTTGGCAGAGCGCTACGCTGCCCTTAGGGCCAGTCCACTGCGAAGTATGACGGGAAAATGTCCGAAGACCTTGCTGCCCTGCCCAAAGTTGAGCCGCTTCCCACCTCACTCGTGAAACGATATCGCAGTTGGCGAGACACGGATCTTTCAGAAAATCGCCGTCTTTTCCAGCGACTCGCCGACGAGGGTCAGCGCCCGCGCTATATGGCCATCGCGTGCGCTGACAGCCGGGTGCAGGCTTCTCAAATCCTTGGTGGCGCTCCGGGCGAAGTTTTCATGCATCGCAATATTGCGAGTTTGGTGCCGCCCTGTACGCCAGACGGCGCGCATCACGGAACGTCCGCTGCGGTGGAGTATGCGGTACAAGCATTGCAGGTTACCAACTTGATCGTCATGGGCCATTCGCTATGCGGAGGGGTGAAGGGCTGCCATGAAATGTGCCGGGGCGATGCCCCTTCGCTTGAGGCGCAAGACAGTTTCGTCGGTCGTTGGATTGATATCCTCAGACCGGGCTATGACCGTGTCAAAGATCTGCCCGATGAAGCGATGCGTCTGCGCGCGCTTGAAGAACAAGCGGTGATTGTTTCGCTTGAGAATTTGATGACCTTTCCCTTCGTTGCCAGCGCGGTTGAGGCCGGCAAACTTGCGTTGCATGGTCTTTGGATCGATATCTCGTCAGGAGAGCTGCGCTATCTGCGTCCAGAGAGCGGTCAGTTTGAACCGGTATGAACGACATTGACCGCCGATGATCGGCTGTTGGGCCGGTTGACGCCCCGTTTGAGTTCATGTTGCCTGCATAAAAGATGTTGTTCTTTTAAGGGGTCCCATGCTGTCGCTTGCTGCTGAAAATCTTTTATCCCCCATTATTTTGAGCTTTGCCTTGGGTCTGGCCGCCGCATTGGCGCGATCCGATTTGAGCGTGCCAGAGGCTGCGGCCAAGGCGATGTCGATCTATCTGCTTTTTTCGATCGGGTTTAAGGGCGGTGTCAGCGTTGCCGCCTATGGCTTGGACTTGCGCTTGGTGCTGACATTGTTGGCAGGCTTCGTCTTGTCGGCGGGCCTGCCATTTATCGCCTTTGCGCTATTGCAAACCATGACGCGATTGTCCCGGATCGATGCGGCAGCGGTGGCTGCGCACTATGGGTCGATCTCCATTGTCACCTTTGTGGCCGCATCATCGATCCTCACGAGCCAGGGGGATCGCCTCCGAAGGCTATATGGTGGCCGTTGCAGCAGTGATGGAGGCGCCTGCGATCGTTGCAGCCCTATGGTTGGTCTCTCGAGGAAACGCATCGGGCGAAGGCTCCGCGAAAATGGATGCAGAGCTTTGGCGCGAAATCATGCTCAACGGCTCTATCGTGCTTTTGGTTGGCTCCTTCGCGATTGGGGCCATCACCGGGGAGGAAGGACTGGCGCGGATATCATCCTTCATCGTCGCGCCATTTCAGGGCGTCTTGTGCCTCTTTTTGCTGGATATGGGGCTGGTTGCGGGCCGCGGTCTGCGCCAAGGCGGGAAAGTCTTGCAGCCCGGCGTCCTGGCTTTCGGTCTGGTCATGCCCCCCATCAGTGCTGCGATTGCCGCAGTTGTGGGGCTCCTCATCGGGCTCAGCACCGGTGGGCTCGCGCTTTTGATGACGCTCGCGGCCTCTGCCTCCTATATCGCGGTTCCCGCTGCAATGCGCGTGGCGCTCCCAAAAGCCGATCCATCGGTGTCACTGACACTCTCGCTTGGCGTGACCTTTCCCTTTAATCTTGTCATCGGAATACCGCTTTATCTCGCGGTTGCGACCCTGTTGACCGGAGGCTGACCCATGCAAACCCATCCCGCCAAGCGTGTGGAGATCATCATCGAGGCCCCCATGGGCGGGCGTCTACGTGGCGCGCTGGAAGAGGCAAATGTCACCGGCTATACTATTCTGCCTGTGAAAGGCGGCTCTGGGCGATCCGGCAGTTGGACCCGAGAAGGCCAGGTCAGCTCTGCGGGCGGGATGCTGGCCTTTGTCTGTATCATCAGGCCCGAACGGCTGGATGATCTGCTAGCGGCCGCCTATGCGGTCGTCGAAGACCATATCGGGGTCATCGCTGTGTCCGATTGCGACGTGTTGCGCGCGGAACGCTTCTGAGCGGCATGCCCCAAGTTTTCCAGCATCTCTTCCATACACCTATGTCTTAAGGCCCAATGCGTAAGTGCGACTGTTCATCGAGCGTTAAAGTTTAGAGCGAGATAGTGCCAGGACGCACAGTCGGTGCCGCCACTAAAGCGCTAGCGTTGGTGAGGCGATCACAGCCGTTTCCGCGTAAATAGGACAGTCTCATGCGCTCTCTCACCTGTCTCATTGGTCTCGCCGCTGCAAGCTTTGCTCAATTGGGTTCGGCTGCCGCGTTCAGCTATGATCTTGAGGGGTTTGAGTTTACTCTGCCCATGAGCGTGATTGGTATCCCAGCGGGGATCTACGAAGTTGGCGGAACTGTTAAAACCGATGGCACCCTAACTGACGCCTCAACGCCCACGCTTTCGATTGACCACATCGTTTATGTTGGCATCTCGGTCACCGACAAATTGACCAATGAAGAAGTGCTGTACCAAGACTACGATGTCACCGACGCTGACGAAGATACGCTAGTCACGCAGTCCGGCGCAAAAATCGTCGCGACGGAAAAAGAGCTGACCTTGGTCTTCGATCCAACGGACGGGATCGTTGGTGAGTTTTCGGCGACAGATCGTGGCCTCACCATCGGATTTAGCGAGGGCTCTGTAAACGGCTTCGTGGCGCACAGCGCAGCGCCGTTTCAGGTCAAAGTACCGCTGACCGCAGAGAACTCCTTTGGGCTGGCGTCAACAGGACCCATCCCCCTGCCTCCGGCGCTACCGCTTTTGGGTTGTGGCATTGTGCTTCTTTTATTCATGTGCCGCAGAGGCCTTTAAAAGGCGCTTCTGATCCCGAAAAGGATCGCGTTCGATCCGGTGTCCGCGTCAAAGGTACCCCAAGCGTCTGATCGGTGGTGAAGTCGCAGATAGGGGCGAAACCGTGTCTCTGCGTTGCCAAACTCCAACTCAAAAAACCAATGCGCCAAAAGCTCGTTGCTGCTTCCGGTCCGCTCAATCTCCGACTGGGAGGGTTCTGTGGCGTAAGAGAGGCCGAGGCCGTAAGTCAAACTTGGCAACCAAACCGGGGTCAGACGCGGAGATCGCAGATAAAGCGGCAAGGTAAACTCAAGATGGTCTTGTTCCCCGAACCACTTCAGAACTTGCGTTTCGAGCCCAATATGACCGAGCCGCCAAAGCCGATACTCCAACATGACACCGCCACCGACAGCGGCGGCGTTTCTGGTCGAAACGCTTCCCCAATCATCAAACAAGTCGCCCCATTCATTGTCGGTCATTTGGGCGCCGAAAACTTGCCAATACACTTCCTTCTGCGCCGATCCCTTGGCCGGAACAGAAACAACCAGCAGCCCTACGAAGATTAAGTATCGAAGCGCGGAAACCATGCCCTTATAATGGGGTCATCTTGGGGCTGCCCAAGGGGAACACACCAAAAATTCGCATGAATCGAGTCTTGGAGTGCCAAAGTGAGTTCTCGGATAAACCGTCTGGCTGATAACTGGGTCTATGGCGCTGCGCTTCTCGCCCCAATTTTGCTCTTGCTCACGCCGTTTGTCAGTTTAGAGAGCGCTGCCGCCGCTTGGGTCTGGGTCGCGCTCTGCGCGTATATTGTGCATCAATACGAAGAACATGATGCCGACAGGTTCCGAGCCTTCGTCAACGCGCTCATTCCTGAAGGACGCGCAGGGCTCCAACCTTTTGATGTGCTGGCCATAAATTTCCTTGGCGTCTGGGTTTGGCTGGCGATTACCTTCGTTCTGACACTAGAGGTCGATAAAGGATGGGCTTCGCTCGCGCTCTACCTTTTGGCGATCAACGGCTTCGTTCACGTTTTGCAAGCCGTTGGACTTCGTCGCTACAATCCTGGGCTGATCACATCTGTGGTTTTGTTCTTCCCGCTTTCCGCAGTGATTTGGATGGTATCTACACCCAGCTTCGTCCAGCATCTGGTGGGAATTGTGGCCGTGCTTGCACTTCATGTCGCCATCTTGGTCTATGCGCTCCGCAAAGTCCCGGCGATAGATGAGGAACATCATGAGGAAAATTGAAACGGCTGCGCTGGAGACCGGGCTATCGCACATCCTTGCAGCCCCGAAAGGTGCAGGTCGGATCCTTAGGCTTTGCTACCGACCCCATTTCAGCAAACGTGTCTATCCCGAGATGTTGGATTTTTGTCCACAGAGGGGGGTGGAGGGAGATCGTTGGGCTGAGCACTCATGGCTCCGCCTTCCCGATGGACAGCCAGATCCCCAAAATCAGGTCTGTATCCTGCCGCTTCGAACCTATGAGCTGATCTGCCAGTTTGCCGATGACATGCCCGATCCGGGCGACACGATCATCGCTGACTGGGATATGACCGAAGCCAATCTACCAGCTGGCGGTCTGATTTCCGCAGGCAGCGCGGTGCTGCGGGTGAGCGCGTTGTTCAACGATGCCTGCACCAAATGGCGCGTGCGCTATGGACAGGCCTCCTATGACTGGATCAACCGCGAGGACCACAGAGCCTTTCGCCTTCGCGGTATGTTTTGTTCCGTCGAAAAACCTGGACGGCTACATCGTGACGACGCCCTCACGGCTTTGGCGAACCAACCAGCCGTGAAAGTGCCGGAAGACCTTCCACTCTGACAATTGGTCCCATGGCTATGTTGCCTTTGGACGACAAAAACCCTCGCGAAGCTCCGGAAAAACAAATAGCCCTGTTGCCAGCGCAGTTGAGCGGCAGAGGAGGCCCATATGGCGGACTATGATGTGATCGTGATCGGCAGCGGCCCAGGCGGTTATGTTTGTGCCATTCGATGCGCGCAGCTAGGTCTGAAAACGGCCTGCGTCGAAGGTCGCGATACCTTAGGTGGCACCTGCCTCAATATTGGCTGTATCCCATCCAAGGCCTTGCTCCACGCCAGCCATCAGCTTCACGACGTCCATGAGAATTTCGAGAAGATGGGGATCGTAAACACGTCTCCGCAGGTCGATTGGCCGAAGATGCTGGCCTACAAAGATGATGTCGTTGGCCAGAACACCAAAGGCGTCGAGTTTTTGTTCAAAAAGAACAAAATCGACTGGCTCAAAGGTTGGGGCTCCATCCCCGCAGCAGGGCAGGTCACTGTCGGGGATCAGACCTACAGTGCGAAAAACATCATCATTGCCACTGGGTCAGAGGCGACAAGTCTGCCAGGAATTGAGATCGACGAAAAAAGAGTGGTGACCTCCACCGGCGCCTTGGAGCTAGAGAGCATTCCAAGCGACATGGTCGTGATCGGCGCGGGTGTGATCGGATTAGAGCTTGGCTCGGTCTATGCGCGCCTTGGCACAAAAGTTCAGGTGATCGAGTTCTTGGACGCGATCACACCGGGCCAAGACGCCGAGATTGCGCGTCAGTTCCAGAAAATCCTCACCAAACAGGGTATCTCCTTCACGCTTGGGGCCGCAGTGCAATCGGTGGACACCTCCGGCAACAAAGCCAAGGTGACCTACAAATTGAAAAAAGATGACAGCGAACATGTGGTCGATGCGGATACCGTGTTGGTTGCCACAGGGCGCAGGCCGTTTACCGATGGACTGGGTTTGGCCGAACTTGGGGTCGAAATGAGCCCGCGCGGGCAAATCGCGACGGATGCGCATTACAAAACCAATGTCGCCGGTATTTATGCGATCGGTGATGCGATTGATGGTCCAATGCTGGCGCATAAAGCCGAAGACGAAGGCATGGCGGCAGCAGAGATCATTGCGGGGCAGGCGGGTCACGTAAATTACAACGTCATTCCAGGGGTGATCTACACCACGCCTGAGGTTGCAAGCGTTGGCAAAACCGAGGAACAACTCAAAGCCGAAGGCCATCCCTATAGGGTCGGAAAGTTTTCTTTCATGGGCAATGGCCGCGCGAAGGCCAATTTTGCTTCGGAAGGGTTCGTGAAAATTCTCGCAGATAAAGAGACTGACCGCGTGCTCGGTGCCCATCTGATCGGTCCCATGGTCGGCGACTTGGTTCACGAGATCTGTGTGGCCATGGAATTCGGCGCTGCAGCAGAAGATATTGCGCGAACCTGCCACGCACATCCGACCTATTCTGAGGCGGTTCGCGAAGCGGCATTGGCCTGTGGTGATGGACCGATCCATTCCTAATCTTCCGATTGGCGAGGCCATCATGGGGTTTGGTGTGAGGCTCTGCTATGCTGCCACTGCAATGCTGCATTGCAATTGTTAAAGTGCGCGAACTTATTCTTGCCGGTTAGCGCTAACGTTGCTATCGCTACGTCAAGCGGGTTGTGGCGCACATACAACCCGGCGGAGGTGTGGCGACGTGTGTGTGGGGCGCCGCTATCGTTGTGAGTACGACGGTTTCTACCGAGGATCGGTACAGAGTTTTAGTGTGGTAAAGAGTATGCCGTGGCGCCAACGAGTGTCGCGGCATTTCCTTTCGATGGCCTCTCAAGCCGCGAGCATGCGTAAACCTTGAGTCACATCCGATCTTACTGCGACGCGCAATCCAGGCTCATCGCCTGCTTTGAGCGCAGCAATGATCAGATCATGCCCCATAGGTGGCTCTGTGCGGTTCAATCGTCCATAGAGCTTGCCCATCGTGGGGCCAAGTTGCAACCAAACGGTTTCAAGCATCGCAAGCATCAAAGGCGCCTGGGCACGCAGATAGAGCGTTCGGTGAAACTCCAGATTGCTGCGGATATAGCCCACCGCGTCGCCCTCTGCGATTACATGGGATATCGCTTGATTGGTGCTCTCGAGGCGTTCAATCAAGGTGACATGGGCCCGGGGAAGTGCGCGGGCGGCAAGTTCCGGTTCGAGCAAGGCGCGCACGGCGGCCAATTCCTCGATCCTTTCCGCGGAAAGCTCTGGAGTGGAGATGCGGCCCGAAAGCGACATAGTTAGCGCGCCCTCGGCTGCCAATCGCCTGACCGCCTCACGCGCCGGGGTCATTGAGGCCCCGAACTCTTCGGCCACGCCGCGTAGCGTCAAGGCGATCCCTGGCGCGATCTCTCCCACAAGGATGCGGGACCTCAGAGCCTTATAGATGCGTTCATGTATGGCCCCTACGCCTGCCTCCGTGGATCTCGCCTGCATCAGGGACCCTTTTCTTCGAACCGATATCGATGAAGCTCTGCACCGTGGGTATGGAGCCAAGCGCGCCGGGTCTGAAAGTCGGGGCAAATTTCCTGGACCAGTTGCCAGAAGCGCGGACCGTGATTCATTTCGCGTAAATGGGCAACTTCATGCGCAGCGACATAGTCCAAAATCTCAACCGGTGCCATGGCCAGGCGCCAGGAAAACATCAACCTGCCGGTCGCCGTGCAAGATCCCCATCGGGACCGCGCATCTCGCAGCGAAATCTTCTCGGGGATCCGTCCTACAAGACCACCATAATGGGCACAGCGATCAGATAGAGCATCCAAAGCATGGCGACGCAACAGTGCCGCAACCTGCGGCCCCGCAGGCTTTCGGGCTTTCACGAAAACGGCGTGGTCTGTGATCTGTGCGCGCCCGCGAGAAATCTCTTGCACTGGACGTGTTTGCCCCCCAACGGGCAGTGTGACACCCGGCGCTACGCAAACCTGTTCTGGTTGGGCGGCAAGGGCCGAGCGCAACCAATCCGCGCGGTCTTCCAAGAAAGCTTGCGCTTCGCAGAGTGGTACCGATCGCGGCAAAGACAGTGTCACGCGGCCATCCAAGCTCGACACTCTCAGTGACAGTCGCCGTGTCCGCGGGTTCCGCCGCACCCGCGCCTCAATGGCAGGGCTCCCCTTTAAGACCAACACATCGGCCATCTGCTGCTCTCCGATCAACCGGTTCGTAACCTCCGGTCTGATCCATTCCTCTAGACTGTCCTTCGCAAGCAGAAAAGCCTTTGACAAGCTTCGCGAGCTATGGCACGCGCCCCAATCTTGGTACCGGTCTCGCAGACGAGGAAGATGAACGCTATGGCGAAAGAGGAATGGGGCAAGAAACGCGTCTGCCCGACCACAGGCAAGCGCTTCTACGATCTCAATCGTAACCCAATTGTGAGCCCCTATACGGGTGAAGTTGTCGAGATTGACAGCGGTAGTCGCTCAAGGTCGCTGCTGACCGACAAGAGCGAAGTTAAGCCTGAGACGTCCACAGACGAAGAAGAAGACGCGGTGGTGCTCGAGGACGAAGAAGAAGCGCCCGATATGGATCTGGGCGATGATGTCCTGGAAGAGGATGAAGAGGATACAGTGGCGCTCGATGACATTGCAGATGTCGCGGGCGAGGACGACGACAACTAACATGCTGCATGTCCAACTGGATCGAGAATTCGCTTGAACCTGCATCTGGCAGACCCTAAGCACGGGTGGCGGCGTAGATAGGCCGCAAGGATCGGGGCCATAGCTCAGTTGGGAGAGCGCTTGCATGGCATGCAAGAGGTCAGGGGTTCGACCCCCCTTGGCTCCACCAAACCGCACTTCGTGTCATTGTCATTGGACCATAAGAGTACCGATTTAACCCATAAGCGTGCAAAACACCTGTCAATATGTGTTTTGGCGCACAGAAGTGACAGCATAGCCGGAAGTCCCGACGGTTGCCGCCCATTTCGATCCCAAACAACGACCGAGCTGGCAACGCATATTAGGCTAGCGGGAAGTCACAAATACACCCTACCGCACGCGCGCACCGCGTTGCCCCTAGGTCCTGACACGCTCACAGAAAAGATGAAGGAATCGAAGTCATCAAATGCGCTCTATACCGAGCGCCGAAGGGTGCAGGCATCGATATGAATAATGCGTTTCTGGAAGTGAGGGCGTATTTCGTTGAAAAACTTCGGCTTGAACGAAGCGTAAGTCGCTGATTCAATTCTTCCTAGATGGAGGGATTGGCGATGATGGGACCGAAGCAAGAAGCGCAAGCGGCGTTGTTCTACGAGTTCTCCCTGGAAGATC
>JBCDGN010000059.1:0-23128 GCA_038751255.1 Pseudomonadota bacterium | reverse complement strand
ATCAGGAAAACCTTTTCGAACGGATGGCGTGCGGTGAGACCATTGAAGGCGCGCGCCAAAACATATCCGAGGCGATTGCCGCAGATCCCGACATACGCGAGTACTTGATTTTCGGCGGTGAGGGTCCAATCGGAGCTGCCGAGGTTATTCAATCGGAGGGACGCGCGGGCGATATAAGTGTGGTAGGCGCTTTTTCGCCAGGACAGGAAAAAAAGATGGTCAGGGACTGGCTTATTGTTGGCGGATACATCTGGGACCCCAAAGAAGCGGGCCGGGTGTTTGTGACACTCGGCCAAATGCTCACTGAAGGAACCGAACTGACCAATGGCATCGATATCGAGGGGCTCGGCGCTCTAAACTGGGACTTCACGGCTCACAAACTCATCTCAGACAAACTGATCGAGGTGAATGCTGAAACCGTTGATGGGCTTGCCGCACGCGGGCTTTAAGTCCTCAAGATTGGCTTGCGCATCTATAGCCCGCCTACCCAGATACCCTAAGTGGCCTTGGTCTGTCGCCGCACTGGCAACCAAGAACATCGGCGAAGTCAGCATTGCCTCCAAGGCATCTGCAATCACCCTGCAGAACGCAAGAAGCCTCGCATCAACAGCTTGCCACAGTCTCTGGCGCCGCCGTCGCGGGTGTGCCAATGTTTCCAAAAGGGAAGCAGTGTGGGTCGTCAAACGCCCACCAAACAAGTCTTCTTCTGCGATGGGCCAATTGGGGGGAAAGCAGGGTGCTGTCAGTGGATGATGTTCATCTGTCGTTTGGCGGCGTGAAGGCCCTGCAAGGTGTCAGCTTCGAAGCGCAACCCGGGTCCATCACCGCGATCATCGGACCCAACGGGGCCGGAAAAACTTCGCTATTCAACGCGATATCAGGGTTTTACAGACCGGATCACGGGCGCATTCGACTGGAGGGTCAGGACGTGACCAGATTGCGCCCAGACAAGCGGGCGGCTCTTGGCATGGCGCGCACATTCCAGAACATATCGCTATTTCGGGGAATGAGCGTTCTGGACAACATCAAATTGGGGGCACATGCGCGATTAGAAACGGGCGTTTTTGCGGCGCTTTGTTATCTGGGAAGCGCGAAAGCCGAAGAAATCGCGCTTCGAGCGGAAATTGAAAAACGGGTTGTTGAGTTTTTGGAGATTGATCACGTCCGCCACGCTCCAATAGATGCGCTGCCATATGGACTACAAAAGCGTGTGGAACTTGCTCGGGCGCTCGCCATGAAGCCGCGCTTGCTTTTGTTGGACGAACCTGTGGCCGGCATGAACCGTGAAGAAACAGAGGACATGGCGCGTTTTATCCTCGATGTGCAGGAGGAGTTCGCCACCACTATCCTTTTGGTCGAACACGACATGCGCCTGGTGATGGACATTTCCGCCCATGTCGTCGTTTTAAACTTCGGGCAACAAATCGCATCCGGTCCGCCTGCCGAGGTCCGACAGCATCCCGCGGTGGTCGAAGCCTATCTGGGGGTCGCCGCCTGATGGCGCAAGTGTTGCAATTCACCATCAACGGTCTAATGAGCGGGGCCATCTATGCGTTGATCGCTGTGGGCCTCGTTTCGGTCTTCAAGGCAACCCGTGTGGTGAATTTTGCCCATGGCTATCTTATTATGTTCGGTGCCTATTTCTATTTCACATTCGCTGTTCTGGTACCTCAGGCCGAGTGGGCGCCAGATTGGCTTCAAAGCTGGCAACCGGACTGGATCGTCGTCGCGCGCGAAGGACTGCCCATGTTTTCGCCCATGGCCGCGGTTCTGGACTGGTTGGCGAACCTGCCACGGATCGCGCTCGGCCTTGTTGGCGCTCTGCTTTGCAACGCTGCCCTTGGCCTGATGATCGAGCGTAGCCTGATGCGGCCTCTGATGGGTCAGTCGGTTTTCGCCATGATCATGCTGACGGTTGGGCTGATCTCCATCCTTTCCGGTGCCGCGCAACTGATCTGGACATCGGATGCCGAGTTCGTGCCCTCGCTTGCGCCCGCTGTGCCCATTCGGCTCACGCTTTTCGGATCGCCGATATTTCTTTTTGGGGCGGACGTCGTCAACATGGTCATCGCCTTGGTCATCTTTGCCGGCATCGTGTTCATGGTGCGTTTCACGAAATCCGGTGTCGCGATCCGCGCCACGGCTGAAGACCAATCCACCGCCTATGCGATGGGCATTTCGGTGCCGCGTGTTTTCTCTCGGGCCTGGCTTTTGGCATCGACAACCGGCGCCATTGCGGGCGCGATTTTGGCGACCCGCAACGGCATTTCCCCCTCGCTCGGATTGTTTGGGTTCTCGGTTCTTGCGATCGTGCTGATGGGCGGGCTCGACAGCTATCTTGGCGTCTTCGTCGCAGCCATGGTGGTGGGCGTGCTTGAGGCGCTAACCCAATGGCAGCTTGGCGGAGAATGGGCGGGTATTGTGCCGTACATCGCCGTCCTGATCGTGATCTTGATCCGCCCTCATGGTCTCTTTGGAACGAAGGAGATTGAAAGGATATGATCACGGGAAACCTTAAGGCCAGCTATGCTGCCGATCAGCAGGTTTTCGACAATTTTTGGAAGCGCGGGTTTCTGATCGCCTGCCTGGCCCTGTTGGTCGCGATTGTCCTAGTCGGCAACGACTATGTGATCCTTATCGCCTGCCAGATGGGGATCACACTTTTGGCCGTCACCGGCGTGAACATCGTCATCGGCTACACTGGATTAATGAGCTTGGGACACGCGGCCTTTGTGGCGGTTGGGGCCTATGCGACGGTAATTTTCCACAATCTCCTCGCGCCTCTGGTCCCGGCTGCGCTGATCACTGTTTTGGCCATTCCTTTCGCAATCGCGATCTCTGCCTTGGCAGGCGTGATTGTCGGCCTGCCCTCGCTGCGGGTGAAGGGGCTCTACCTTGCCGTTGCGACGCTGAGTGCGAATTTCATTTTGATCTTTCTCGTTGAGTTGGAAGCGCTCGCCCCCTGGACCGGAGGCATGGTTGGGATCAACACACCCACGCCGAATGTCTTTGGCTGGGACCTCGACACGCGGCGGGAGCAATTCGTGTTGATCGCCGCGCTTGCTGTGTTTGGAGTGCTGACTGCACAAAACCTGTTTCGCACGCGCGTGGGCCGAGCCTTCATTGCCATTCGCGACCGCGATTACTCGGCCGAAATTCTTGGGATTGCGCTCTATCGCTACAAACTGTTGAGCTTTGCGATCTCAGCAGCCTATTGCGGCCTGGCGGGAGCGCTCTTTGCCTATTTCTACGCCCGCATCTTGCCGGAATCCTTCGAGCTTGAGCTCTCACTGATGTTGGTCGCGGCGATCATCGTCGGCGGCATGGGACGCACGATGGGTCCAGTGTTTGGGGTGATCGTGATCGTCCTGGTGCCCGAAGTCATCAAAGTGCTTTTTGGCGTGTTCTCAGATGGCGGCGCAGAAGCCGCCCAGATCCTGGCACCGGTCCAAGAAATCGCCTTTGGCGCGCTCATCGTTCTGTTCTTGTTATTCGAACCCCTGGGATTGACACATATCACCGATCGCGCCTTGCAAGCACTCAATCGCTGGCCCTTTGCGAGGGGCTAATCTGCATGAGGGAGGACAAATCATGCGCATCAATCGCCGCCAGTTCATGGCGACATCTGCCGCCACCACAATGGCCCTCGGCGCGCCCGCGATCCTGCGCGCGCAACCCGCCGACTATGTCTTTGCAGCATCTTTGCCTCTTACGGGTCCCTTTGCGACAGCAGGACAACTTATTGCGCCTGCGCTCGATATGTTCGAGGCGTTAGCCAATGAGGATGGCGGTATCGGAGGCGTTCCAATCCGGGTCATCGCCGAGGACTCAGGCTATGTGCCTGCCAACGCGCTGGCGAACTACCAACGGGCGCTCGCGACCGAAGAGACCTTGGTCTACTACTTCGGCGACAGCACAGGGTTCATGAAACTGGTGGCGCCCGAATTGAAAGGGGCGAATGCGCGCCTGATGGGATCGACCTCCTTCGCGTCAGAACTCGCGAACCCGGCCACCAATCCTTACCAGTACTTGCCTGGGCCATCCTACCAGGACCAGTTCGATATTCTTCTGCGCCAGATCGCTGATGAAGGCGGCAGGTCGGTCGCCTTTATATTCGCCAACTCCGAATTTGGCCGAGATCCTATAGAGCACGGCCGCGCAACCGCGGAAGAGCTTGGCATCGAAGTTGTGCTTGAAGAGGCCACGCGCAGCCAAGGTGCCGATATTCCGACCCATGTCACCAAACTTGCGCAGTCCGGGGCGGAGTACTGCATTTTGCAGGGCTATGTGACAGGCGTCTGGCCGCAACTGATCGGCGGTGCACGTCAATTCGGGTTGCCCACGCGCTTCATGGGCACTTTTTGGGGGATGGAGAACTTCATCGCCGACCGTGTCACCGCCGAGGCAGGCCCGTTTCTGGACGGCTACTCCGGCGTCATGCCCTATCGGTATTTCTACGATCCTGATCGCGGAGAGGCTTACGACCGCTTCGCTGCGTTCCAAGCGGCGAATTTCGCCGGAACACCTCTAGAGAACTACATGCCAACCTGGGGATTGCAGGCAATCTTTTCGATGACAATCGGGTTGGAGGCCTTGCGCCGTGTCGCTGATCAGGGACTGGAATTGACCGCCGACAATGCCGCGGAAGCCCTGGCTGGACTACAAAACTGGGACACAGGCGGGTTTTTCGGCACCAATGTCTCAATGGTTGACAACAAGATCGGAACGGGTCGGGTCTATGCCTACTCTACGGAGTCTCGGCTTTTCTCCCCGACCTCGGATTGGTTCACTGTCTGATGCCCAACCGCGCCACGGCTTCACCGCGGTAATCAGCCCTGTGAGGCCATCTGTTGCTTGAGATCGACAATATCGAGGTCAACTACCACAGGACGGTGCAGGTGCTGCGCGGGCTTTCACTCATCGTGCCAGAAGGGCAGATCGTTGCCCTTCTTGGCGCGAACGGCGCAGGTAAAACCACGACACTTAAGGCGGCGTCGAATCTTCTGGCGTTGGAGAATGGCGCGATTGACGGCGGTCGCATCGTCTTCGATGGCAGAGACACCTTGCGTGTGGAACCCGATGCGCTCGTGCGTCAGGGGCTTTTCCATGTGCGCGAAGGGCGCCGGATCTTCACCGAAATGACCGTGGAAGACAATCTGATCGCTGCCTCCTACGCGCTCGAAGGACGTGGCCTGGTGCCGGATTATGATAAAATTTACAGTGTCTTTCCCCGATTGGCGGAACGAAGGCGCCAGTTGGCGGGGTTCCTTTCCGGCGGCGAGCAACAGATGCTCGCCTTTGGCCGTGCGATGGTGGCCCGCCCGCGTATGATCTTAATGGATGAACCGTCATTGGGGCTCGCTCCAAAGGTTGTCGAAGAGATCTTCGACATCATCCGCCGGTTCAACCGAGAAGAGGGGATAACCATCCTGTTGGTGGAACAGAACGCTGCCGTGGCGTTCTCGGTCGCGCATCGTGCCTATGTGATGGAACATGGTCAGATCGTGATGGAGGGCGATGTCGAGACACTGCGAAACGACCCTGATATCCAGTCTTTCTACCTTGGAATAGGAGAAGAAGGCACAAGCTCTTTTCGCGATGTCAAACATTACAAGCGGCGAAAAAGGTGGCTTAGTTGAACGGCATCACCACCCTATTAGACCAGGTTGCAGTGCATGCGTCCAAGACACCCGATGCCGTCGCGCTTCGGCAAAAACGCTATGGCATTTGGCAAGAGTTGGACTGGGCAGGCTTGCGTGGCACCGCAGATGCGCTCGCCGCCGGCCTTATGGAACTTGGTTTCCAGCCGGGGGATCATGCGGGCATTTTGTCCGAGAACCGCGCGGAATGGGTGCTGGCTCAGCTAGGTGTGATGGCTGCGGGCGGTGTGACCGTTGGCATGTATCCGACATCGCCTGCCGCAGAGCTTCGTCATCTGGTCACAGCTTCTGATACCAAGCTGCTTTTCATCGAAGACCAGGAGCAACTCGACAAGATCAAGGCTTTGGACGGCGAGCTTCCCCTCCTCCACCAGTTGATCATTTTTGAGCCACGCGGCACGCGCTCTGACAGGACGCTGAACCTCACAACTTTTGAGGATCTGTTGTCATCGGGTCATGCCGCGCTTGATCGACACACAGAAAAGATCGCCGCACGAAAAAGCGCTGTCGCCGCCAATGACACGGCGATGATGGTTTTCACTTCTGGCTCGACTGGTCCGCCCAAGGCGGCAGAAATCAGCCATGCTAATTTTTCGGTCGCCCTAGAGATCGCGGACCACTTGTTTCACGGCTATCCGCAGGGGACCAACATTCTCAGCTACCTGCCTCTCTGTCACATCGCGGAGCAGAATATGACTGTGGTCAATGCGTTGTCTGGTCGGCGGGTGATGAATTTCGGCGAGAGCCTGCGCACCGTCACCCGTGACCTTCGTGACGTGGCGCCCGAGATCTTTTTCGGAGTGCCTCGTATCTGGGAAAAGATGCGTGCGACGATCATCGTTCAAGCAAAAACGACCGGGCCGCTTCGCGGTGCGCTCACCGAAGCAGCCCTGAACAGTGCTCAGTCCCGTGGCGCGGTCCGGCGATGTGACTGGAGCTTGGGTCAAAGACTGGCCTTCACCCTGTGGGACCTTGTCATCTATCGGCATATCAGAGCCTATCTCGGTCTCTCGCATTGCAAGTTCGCGATGTCGGCGGCCGCGCCTATCTCACCGGAACTGCTGGCGTTCATGCGCGGTATCGGAATAGATATCCGCGAGGTTTGGGGCATGTCTGAAACCACTGGCGCGGCCACCATACAGCCACCTTTTAGCAACTCAGAAGGTCGGGTTGGCGGACCGATTCAGGGGATCGATTTGAAGATCGCCGAGGACGGTGAATTGCTGGTCCGCGGAGGCATCGTCTTCAAGGGTTACTATCGCAATTTGGCAGCATCAGAAGACGCGTTGCAGGATGGATGGCTGCATACGGGCGATGTTGCTGAAATGAGGCCAGACGGGTCAATTTCGATCGTGGATCGCAAAAAAGACATCATGATCAATGCTGCGGGAAAGAACCTCGCGCCATCCTTGATCGAAAACACGATAAAGGCATCGCCCTATATCAAAGAGGCGATCATCATCGCGGACCGACGTCCCTATGTCACGGCATTGATCCAGATCGATATGGAAACCGTGCGTCTTTGGGCCGAGGCGAACGGGATGGGCTACACCACCTACCGTTCTCTGACAGAAGCCCCTCAAGTGCGCGTGCTGATCGACGAAGAGGTTGACCGTTTGAACGCTGATCTCGCCCGCGTCGAACAGGTAAAGAAGGTGCATCTGCTGGCGAAGGAGCTCGACCATGATGACGGCGAGGTCACCGCAACCATGAAGGTCCGTCGTGCCTCCATCCAAAAGGCGTATGCGTCTGAGATCGAAGCGCTCTATCAGAACACGGCGACAGCCGCCCGTGCGGGCTGATCGGTCTCACAAAAGCTATATCTCCGACAGCCAAGCTTGCCTGGTGTGCATGCGTTCCGGTTTCCGAAAATTCGCCTCGCTGCTATGAATGCTAACCACGCTTGACAGAAAGCTGCCCAAGATTGTAGGACGCGCTCGACTGGAACCCCTATCGGAGGACAAAGATGATAATTTGCTATTTTGTTCTCCCGGGCCGTCCCTCTTTTCAGGCAGCCCTAACCTGATCCTATCCGGCGTCCGCCGCTGCTAGCGTCAGTGTCATCCGTCCACCCCTAGGACGGCGTTCCTTTCAAGACTTGGACGCGGATCAACAGTCCGCGCGACTCCCATGAAACCTGTTTTCTCCAACAGCGCCTTTGCGCGCGTTCTTTCATTCGCGACCGGCCTTTGGATGCGTCGGCGCGGATTTCTTGCGATGCTATTGATCTTCGTGCTGATATCGACAGCCGCTGATATTGCCATACCCGTCGTCACGGGCCGTCTCGTTGCCGCGGTATCCGATGGTGCCGCGCCGTGGAACGCGTTTGGGCTCCTTCTTACGTTGGCCGCGCTCTCTTTCATCGCGAAGATCATCAGCTATTTCTACATCATTGCGTTGACCGTGCCGACCATACGTGTTGCTGAGACCGAGGCCTTTGCCCGCGTTCAACGTTTGCCCGCCGATTGGCACGCCAACGCTTTCGCTGGCTCTACTGTACGGCAGATCACGCGCGGCGCCTGGGCGCTCGATGACATGGCGGATGTGATTTTCCTTTCGCTCTTGCCGTCGATGCTTGTATTGCTTGGCACAATTGCAACGCTTGCTGCCTTCCGGTGGCAGATCGGCGTGGCCGCATTGATGGGTGCCCTGTTCTTTATGGGGCTGTCGCTTGCGCTGACGCTCCGCTGGGTGGCGCCTGCGGCGCGTTTGTCAAATGCTCAAGATAGCCGTGTTTCCGGTGCTTTGGCCGATGCAATCACGTCAAATTCTGTCGTCAGGGCCCATGCCGGTGAGGCGCGCGAGGACGATCGGATTGGCCAAGCTTTGGCCAAATGGGCACATCGCACCCGCAGGACATGGCGCCGGGGTACCTGGTCCGGACTGGCCCAGGACTCGTCCTTGTGGGGATTGCGGGCGGTTGTTTTGGGGGGCGCTCTGATCGCTTTTGCCCAGGGGATGGCCGGGGCTGGGGATATTGCCTTCGTCGTGTCTGCGCTCGGTATGCTCGACGGATACCTCCGTCAGATCGGCAACCATGTGCGCATGTTGCAAAAGGCGGTGAACGATGCCGAAGAACTCGTTGATCTGATGTCTGCCACGCCAGAGCGTGAAGTTGTCCGCAGTCCGGCGCGAGCCCTGCCGCCGCGCGCAGCAGCGCTCACCTTCGAGCATGTCGACTATGGCTATTCGGGAGCACCCACGCCGCTTTTCAGCGATCTCAATGTGGCGATTCCTGCGGGCCAAAAGGTCGGGCTGGTCGGTCGATCAGGCTCTGGCAAGACGACATTCGTCAAGCTTATCCAGCGTCTTCACGAGCTCACGGGCGGGACGATTTCGCTTGGCGGCATTGACATCGCTAGTGTGCCGCTTTCGCAGCTGCGTCGCCAGATCGCCTTGGTGCCTCAGGAACCGGTGTTGTTCCACCGGTCTCTTGCGGAGAACATTGCCTATGCCCGGCCCGGCACAAGCTTGGCTGACGTGCACGAAGCCGCGGCGCGAGCGGGTGCTGCGGATTTCATCACGCGCTTGCCGAAGGGATTTGGCACGGAAGTGGGCGAGCGGGGAGTGAAGCTTTCTGGCGGTGAGCGCCAGCGGGTCGCGATTGCACGCGCCTTTCTATCGGATGCACCTGTCCTGGTCATGGATGAGGCAACATCATCGCTCGACTCGGAGGCCGAAGCCCGGGTCGCCGCTGCCGCAGAGCGTTTGATGGAAGGACGCACCACGCTGGTTATCGCGCACCGTTTGGCGACTGTGGAACGGATGGACCGTATCCTCGTCTTTGACCAAGGCCGCATCCTAGAAGATGGGGCGCCGGCAGAACTTATGTCCCGCGAGGGCGGTCTCTACCGTTCTCTTCGCCTGCGTCAGGCGCTTGTCGCGTGACCGTTGGCGTCTTGGCCCCGAAGAGGCGGCGGGTCGGTTTGTGCATCAAAAGTACTCTTCCAAAGTGTTGCAGGTGCGTTTGAGCACATAAATCGGCCCGCCGCGCTTGCGACACCTAAAGACTCGGCTCACGCTCAAAGATGGGATGTGAGAAACTCTAAGTGGGAGATGCAAATGCGTGGGTTTTTGACCGCCTTGAGCGCGGTTTTCATTGGCACAATTGGACCGGCCTCGGCGATGGGCCTCACGGGTGTCTTAGGCGATAGTCTGAGTGACCCATGCAATCTGTGGAACCTAGATCCGTCATTGGTGCCCGACCCACCCTATCCCGACAAACAATTCACCAACGGCAACACCTGGGCAACGCAACTTGGGTCCGGTTGCGGAGTAAACCTTAATTACGCCTACGGTGGCGCAACGGCGAAAAACAACACGAGCAATCTTTTCGTCGGTCTGGATCCCACATTGGGGAGTGTTTCTTCGGAACCACCGCAAATTCCGGATCTTGAAGAGCAAGCCGGCATGTACATCGCGGATGCGCCGGATGTCGACTACACCGCGATCTGGATTGGGGCAAACGACCTGTTCTTTGCGTTGGAGGCCAATCAGTCCAACCCGCTTTTGCTGCCCTTCGCTTTGGAAAGCGCGGTGAACACCGTCCTCGATACCGTGAAAGGCGTTGTTGAAGACATCTACTCTCTGGCGCCACCGGATAAGCAGTTTGTTCTGTTTGGCATTCCCGAATTGGGGAAAACGCCGTTGATCACCGGATTGGGCATACCGCTTGTCCCGGCGATCATGAATACCTACACAAACAGGCTGAACAACGGGCTTGCAGAACTCGTAAACGACTTGCGGCCCGAGATCCCAATCGAGTTTTTCGACATCAATTCCTTTTACATCGATATCATCAATAACCCTTTGCAGAATGGGTTCATCAACGTGACCGACCCGTGCTACGACCCTACGACAATGACAACATGCGCACTGCCGAATGAGTATTTGTTTTGGGATCTGGTTCATCCGACCCAACGAGTGCACGAGATAATTTTGTCTGAATACCAGGACCTTACCGCGAACAGCTTGCCAGTGCCTTTGCCTGCGGGATTGCCCTTGTTGATCGGCGCGATTGGTGGACTGGCGTTGGTCGCAAAGCGGCGCGGTAGGGCCAATAACTGAGCATTTACTTCGCCAAGTAGCACGAGTTACGGTTTGGCGGCTGCGTCAAAACTCGTCTCAAAACAGCAATATCGGTTGCCTTGTTGCGTCTTGACCTCTTTGCCGCGCTGACACGCTCGGCTTAGAGGTCGACGGTGACACCGCTGAGCCCCTTTATGCGGCCATTTAGACGATGACCGGCTGTCATTTCTATCGGCGACAACAGTGATCCGGTTAGCAGTTTTTGACCCACTTGAAGCCCACCAAAGCGATGCCCGAGTTCAATGACTGTCCTCTCCAGTGCGTCGTAGGCCGTTCCCGCGGGAATTTTCCCGAGACCTTCAGACACGATCGCACCATCGCAGTTTAACTCAACCTGCACCTCGTCAAACTCGCTGCCCGACCACTCTTCGTCCGCAGAACCAAATATAAGAGCTTCGCAAGACTGTAGATCGGCAAGCTTCGCCATTGGATCGTCGGCATGTGCACCTTCTAATCGCGATGCGACAATCTCAATCATCGGCGCCGGTCTCACAGCGGACATCAAGCGTCGCCGAAAATCAGCATCTCCAGGATCGGGGATTACGTCGAAGACCACGAAGCCTAGTTCAACTTCCACTTTGGTCTTTGTGGGACCGTCAAGCTGCGCCCCGCTTGGCAAGCAACGGCTATTGGGAATGGGCGCTACAACAGGCGGTCGGTTGGGTTTCTGAGAGATTTTGAAGCCTTCAACCGGGCCAAGAGCTTCCATCAGAGCTTCGTGAACTGCATAGGCCTCATCAACTGTTGAGGGGATCAATCCAGCTGGTTCAAACGTCCGTCGATCACTGTGAGCCGCAATCAGTTCATCGATGAAGGTTGAGAGATCTTTCATAGGTCATCCAAACGACAAGGTCATGGGTGTGGAACCATCGGGGTGTTCAACTTTGGTATGGTTTTATTATGACGCCACAATCAACGCGCCGCTTTTTTGCAATGCGTCGATCTTATCCGCCCCATAGCCGTGTTCTGCGAGTATTTCACGCCCGTGCTGGCCAAGTGTCGGAGCAGGTCGTGTCTTGTGGTTGGTCGAGGCGCTGAACTTTACAGGCGCACCGATTGCGCGCACCTGACCGGCGATGGGATGGTCCATCTCAACAATCATGTCCCGGGCCAGCGCCTGGGGGTCGCGGTGCATGTCCGTGATGCTCAGGACCGGTCCTGCCGGAAGGCCCGCCGCCTCCATTCGTTCGAGCCAGTCGGCGGTCCTGAGCTCCCTTAGGTGATCTTCCAAAAGCGCCACAAGCGCGGGCAGGTTCTCAATCCGATCGCGGTTGGTGATGAAACGCGGATCTTCTCCGAGCTCTGGCGCCTCGATCACGTCGAGAAGACGAAGCCAATTGCGTTGGTTGGCTGCGCCGACATTGATCCATCCATCCGCCGTCCGAAACGACTGATAGGGCGCATTCAACGGATGCGCAGAGCCTTGAGGCTCGGGCGCCATGCCGGTCGCAAAGGCGATGGCCGACTGCCAGTAAGTCAGGGTGATCCCCGCCTCAAAAAGCGATGTGTCAACTTGCTGCCCTTCGCCTGTTGCCTGCGCATTTGCGTAAGCCGCGGCGCATCCCATGGCCGCAAGAATCCCGGCCGTGATGTCGGAGATAGGTGCGCCAGGCTTCACCGGCGGGCGGCCTGGACCCTCGCCCGTGATTGACATCAAACCTGACATCCCTTGGGCTATCAGATCAAAGCCCCCGCGTTCGGCATAAGGCCCGGTGCGCCCAAATCCAGAGATTGCACAATAGACAAGTTTAGGATTGACCTCACGCAGCGTCTCGTAGCCGATGCCGAGCCGGTCCATCGTATCCGCCCGATAGTTTTCTATCACCACATCCGCATCAGCGAGCAGACGGCGTAAAACCTCCAGTGCGCCTGGGGTTTTCAAGTTCAGGGCGATGCCGCGTTTGTTGCGGTTCATCATCATGAAAGCCGCGCTTTCGCCGTTGATATCGGGCGGTAGAAAGCGGCGGCTGTCATCGCCATCAGGCTTTTCCACCTTGATCACGTCTGCCCCCATATCCGCCAGCATCAATCCGCAAGCGGGCCCGGCCATGATATGAGCAAGCTCGATGACCTTCATTCCGGCAAGAGGGCCCATACTTACTTTCCCTGCCAGGCGGGCTTCTGCCGCGCGAGGAAAGCCTCCATACCATGTCGAAAGTCTTCGCTCATGTAGCACATCGTGATGAGGTCGGCGTCGTCCACCACTGTAGCCATCCGGTTCCGCCGCATGGCCTCTTTTGTGGCTCGCAGAGTAAGGGGCGCCATCTCTCCAAGCGTCTGAGCGAGCTCTGCAGCGCGCCTAACCAAAGCCGCCTCGTCCTCCAGGACTTCCGATATGAGGCCGATCGAAAGCGCCTCATCTGCACCTAGGATACGTGCGGTGAAGATCATCTCGCGAACACGCGCCGCCCCCATAAGCTCTGAAAGTCGGGCGAGATTTTCTGCTGCAAGGCAATTGCCCAGGGTTCGCGCGATGGGAAAGCCGAATTTCAAGTTGGCTGCAGCGATCCGTATATCGCAGGAGCCTGCAATTGACGCCCCGCCCCCTGTACAGGCCCCGTTGACTGCCGCAACAGTTGGCAGCGGGCAGGTTTCCACGTCGTGTAGCACCCGCGCTATTTGCGCCTCATAATCAAGAGCGTCTTGAGCGGTTTCGAAACCGCGGAATTGGGTCATGTCCGTCCCAGCAGCGAAAGCCTTGCCGCCGGCACCAGAGATCACCACGGCCTTCAAGGAGCCATCCGTTGGGACGCCTGAACAAAGCTCTGCCAGACGCTCGTACATTGCAAATGTCAGAGCATTTCTAACCTGCGGGCGATTAAAGGTGATCCAAAGCGCACCATCGCGAATTTCATCCGTGATCTCATCCGTCATCGATAGAAGTACTCCACAGGTGCAAGCGGTACGGCTGGCACATAGGTGCAGAGTAGAAGAACTGCGAGCAAGACAAGAATGAACCAGATGTTAACCTTAGAGACATCCCATATGTTCGCGCGCGCGACGGCGCAACTGGTGATCAGAACAGATGCAACCGGCGGTGTTTGCTGTCCGATAGCGAGGTTCAGCGTCACCACCAGGCCAAAGTGAACAGGGTCAATCCCGGCGGCTGCGATCAGAGGGATCACGATGGGCACCACCAGGATGATCGCTGCAGCCGAGTGAAGGAAAAAGCCCACCACCAGGAAGAAAAAGTTCAGGATCAGCAGGATAACCCATTGCTGAGTGGTGACACCCAGAATGGCGTTTGCAATGTCCTGGGGCACCTGCGCCCGGGTCAGAAACCCGCCCATCAAAACCGATGCTGCCACAAGCAACATCACGACAGCAGTTTGAATACCACCGTCCAGCATCGCGCGTCGCAGATGGCGAAAATCCAGGTTGCGGTACCAAGCCGACACGATCAGCGCGGCGATCACCGCGAGGCCCGCAGCCTCGGTCGCGGTGACGAAGCCGCCGAAGATGCCGCCCAGTATAATGACCGGCAGGCTGAAAGCGGGCAGCGCGTCGATGAACGTCTCTTTCAAACGCTTGGTGTTGAACGCCTCTTCGGTGGGCAGGTTGTAGCGGCGGGCGAAGACATAGGCCACGAACATCAACCCCGCAGCACCCAAAAGACCGGGCACGACACCAGCCACGAACAACTGCTCGACCGAGGTGTTGGACGATGAAGCATAAAGGATCATCGGGATTGACGGCGGGATGATGATTGCGAGTGACGCCGAGGACGAGGTCACCGCCGCAGAAAAGGGCGCAGAGTAGCCGCGTTTCTTCATCTGCGGGATCAGGATCGAGCCCATCGCAGCGACATCCGCCACGGCGGAGCCCGAAATCTCGGCAAAAAACAGCGACACCCCGATGTTGACCATGGCTAAGCCGCCCCGCACGAACCCGATGATCGCAGAGACGAAATTTATCAGCTTATCGGTGATCCCACCCGCATTCATGATCGCACCGGCGAGCACGAACATCGGGATGGCGATGAGCGAAAACTTGGTCGAGCCCGAATACATATCGAGCGCAACCGAGACGAGAGAATTGACGCCCTCGGTGGCCAAAAGTCCAATCACGCCTGCCATCGCCAAAGCTATCGCGATCGGTACGTTGATGCAGATGAGGGCAACGAGCGCGACGAAGATTAGGAACATCAGCATGTTGGGGCCTCAGGTGCGGGGGGCGTTTTTGGCGAGCTCGGCATCGACCTCTTCCTCGATCTCAGCATGTTCGAGCGAGATGCCAGCACGTGTCTTCTGCCAGTACTCAGGCAGGCTCAGTAGCTGGCAAATGATGAAAAGGATGGCGCCAATCGGGATCACGGACTGGGTAAACTGGATCGGGACCCATGTGAGTGACACTAGGTAGCTGCCTTGCAGAACAGCTAAAACTTGAAAGCCTGTGTAGGCCATGAGGACAAAAAAGCAGAGCACCACCGCTTCGCCGAAAGCCACCGCCCACATGCGATAGCGCACGGGTATAGACAAAAGCACGCTGTCAAATCCGATATGGCGGCGACGGAGCGCGGCGAGGGCCGATCCGTAATAGGTGATCCAGGACAGCATGATCGCGGCCACTTCGTCGTACCAAGAGAAGCTGTCTCCGGCGAGGCGCACAAGAACGGCCACGATCACGATGATCGTCAGGACCACCATAAGAAGAACGGTGAACGTCTCCAAGAGAAGATCGAGAAGCCCCGCGAGGCGTTTTATGATGGTCATGCCTTAAGTCCGAAGAGGCGCGCTGTCTTGCGACGCCGAGAAAACGGCGGGCATTGAGGGCCCGCCGTCAAAGAGTTCCGCAACATCAGCCAGAAGGGCCTTGCAGCGGTCGCATCATGGATTAGCTGGGTGAGCCGAGACCAAGAACTTTGTCGATCATCTCACCGCCACCATCGACCTCCACGGCAAAGGCGTCATAGATCGGCTTGGACGCTTCGATGAAGGCATCCTTGTCGGCCTCATTCACTGTCACACCCGCGTCGATGATGACCTGCAGCAACTCTTCTTCAAGCTGCGCCGCCTTTTCATAGGTGAAGTCCTGCGTGCTGTTCGCGCATTCGGTGAGGGTCGCTTTCACATCGTCAGGCCAGCTGTCCCACTGCCGCTGCGAGGTCAGAATGTAGGCCGGTGTGTAGACGTGACCGGTGACCGAAAGATACTCCTGCACTTCTTGGAACTTAGCTGACGCGATCTGGGCGTAGGGGTTCTCCTGGCCGTCGATCACACCGGTCTGCAACGCGGTAAACACATCTGAGAAGGACATCGGAGTCGGGTTGGCCCCGTATTCCTGGAACATCTTCACCCGCCACGCGCCATTTGGTGTCCGCAGCTTCACCCCTTCGAGGTCCGCTGGCACGTTGATTGGGCGCACATTGTTGGTGATGTTCCGAAATCCGTTCTCCGCCAGGCCGATAATGTAGTAACCGTTGTCATTCGCAGCACCCTGGAAGGTGTCCATCATCTCGCCTTGCACCCGACGCATGTGGTCGCGGTCTTTGATGATGTAGGGCATCTCAAAAATACCGAAGGTGTCATCGACAGAAGACATCACTGAAGATGGCAGAGCGAAGTTGACCTGATTGAGCTTCAACTTCTGCAAGAGCTCTTGGTCACGACCAAGCTGGGACGACCCGAAAGTCTCGACCTGAACGGCGTCGGTCGCATCGTTTACGCAAGCTGCGAAAAAATCGACGGACGCTTCAAAAAGCGAGCCGGGATTGCCTACATGGCCAAATCGAAGGGTCTCTTGTGCAAAGGCTGGTGTGGCAATCGCAGTGGTGGCGGCCAAGGCAGCGGCTGTCATTAGGTGTTTCATGTGTCTCCTCCCAAAGATCTAGTTGGTTCTAGTACGCGTGGAGCGGTATGGCCAGTTGTTCCATTCCAATCCGCTTTATTTTTGTTTTTAAACAGTACCTTATGATTACTCCGCGGCAGCGCGAGAAGGCGCTTCGGCCTGATCCAACGCTGCCATGGCTGCTTGGACGCCCCCTGCTGCATGGGGAACACCCGCATCGCGAAGTCCCATTTCGACCCCGGCCAAAGTGGCACAAAGCATCAAGTCGTTGAAATCGCCCAGATGCCCGATGCGAAACACGCGGTCTGCCACTTTTGACAGGCCATTGCCGAGGGACATGTCATAGGTCTCAAGCGTGATCCGGCGGAAGCGGTCAGCGGAGTGCCCGTCGGGCATCAGCACCGCCGTTAGGACACCCGAATAAGCGGATGGGTCTGCGCAGAGAACCTCAAGCCCCCAGGCCTGAACCGCAGCACGTGTCGCTGCGGCATGGCGGTGATGGCGCGCAAATACGGCCTCCAGACCTTCTTCGCGCAGCATCGCGATTGATTCGTTTAGACCATAAAGAAGGTTTGTCGCGGGGGTGTACGGGAAATATCCAGTGCTGTTGGGACCGATCATTTCGTCCCAGGCCCAATAGGATTTTTGAAGGCCCGCTGACTTGGACAACTCAAGCGCCTTGGCACTGATCGCATTGAACGACAGTCCTGGTGGCAGCATGAGGCCTTTTTGCGATCCTGAAACAGTGACATCGACGCCCCACGCGTCGTGCTTGTATTCAATGGAGGCGAGGCCCGAGATCGTATCAACCATCAACAGAGCCGGATGCCCCGCTGCATCGATGGCCTTGCGTACAGCGGCGATCGGCGACACGGATCCGGTGGAGGTTTCATTGTGGACGACGCAAACGGCTTTAATGCTGTGCGATTGATCTTCGCGCAGCCGCGTTTCAATAGCATCGGGATCAGCGCCCCCGCGCCAATCGCCCTCAATGAACACCGGGTTCAATCCCAAACGCTCCGCCAGACGCTTCCAAAGCATCGCAAAGTGCCCGGTCTCATACATCAGCACCGTATCGCCAGGAGAGAGCGTGTTGACGAGCGCGGCCTCCCAAGCGCCGGTCCCCGAAGACGGATAGATCACGACATGGCTCTCGGTCCCGAAGACCCACTTCATCCCGTCGAGCGCCGCCTTGCCCACCTCCGCAAAGCGTGGCCCGCGGTGATCCATGGTCGGATAGTCCATCGCCCGCAAAATTCGGTCTGGCACGTTTGATGGTCCAGGGATCTGCAGAAAGTGGCGTCCCGCAGTCATCGGCTTATCCTCCCTCATCGGGCCCGTCTTGGCAGGCTCTGTCGCAGGAGTCGGTGGAATCCTCTGACTTCCCGTTGACAAAATTAATTATGAATTCAGAATTCATGTCAAGGTCCAAACTTCAGGGCCAGGGATGGGAGGACACGCATGCCCCGCGACGAACTGCTGGTGGAATCGAGATCCGGCTTTGAAGGTGAGTTTCTGACAGACGCCTTCTCGCGGGGGCGCTACGCAACCGATGCATCGCATTACCAGATCATTCCTGCTGCTGTCGCATTGCCAAAATCGGATGAGGATGTTGCCCGTGCCCTTGATATCGCACGCACTGATGGCATCCCCCTTACCATGCGCGGCGGCGGCACGTCGCAATGTGGGCAGACGATCAATCGCGGTCTTATCATCGATTGTTCCAAGTATCTGAATGGCATATTGGATCTGGACGTCACCGGTCGTCGTGCGATCGTTCAGCCTGGCGTCGTGCTTGATGAGTTGAACCGGCAACTCAAGCCGCATGGCCTGTGGTTTCCGGTGGACGTCTCGACCGCATCGCGCGCCACCCTCGGTGGCATGGTCGGAAACAACTCTTGCGGGGCGCGGTCTCTGCGCTACGGCACAACGCGGGACAATGTGATCTCGATCCGTGGCATTCTGGCCGATGGCAGCGCCTTCGACTTTGGCCCTGGCTCTGACAACCAAGTCCCCGAAGAAATGTTGATGCGGCTCACCGCGCTTGGATCCCGAGAGGCCGAAGAGGTTGCCCGTCGCTACTCCAAAGTGCAGCGCCAGGTCGGCGGCTACAATTTAGATGCGCTTGCGCCCAGTGAACGCCCCATAAATCTTGCGCATCTGCTCGTTGGGTCTGAGGGGACGCTTGCAATCTCCACGGCGATCGAGATCAAACTCTCGCCCCTGCCCTCGAAAAATCGCGTGTTCGGCGCATGCCATTTCGCAACATTTCGAGGTGCGATGGAGGCCGCGCAGCATTTGGTGAAGCTGAAGCCCACGCAGGTCGAGTTGATGGACAAGACCATGCCTGATCTGGCACGCGAAATCCCTGTCTTCGTGCCGACCATTGAGGCTTTCGTGAAAGGCGACCCTGCTGCTTTGCTGTTTGTTGAATTTGCAGACAGCCCAGAAGAGAACGCTGAGAACATTCGACATTTGCACGATACGATGTCCGATCTCGGCTATGGCTTTGGCAAGGGAGACGCACAAGAAGGCGGTGTTGTTGAGATCTGGGACGGAAATCTTATCGGCGACATCGGCGAATTGCGAAAATCCGGCCTAAACATCATGATGTCGATGAAGGATGAACGGAAACCGGTGTCTTTCGTTGAAGACGCCGCCGTCCCGCTTGAACATCTCGCCGATTACACGGATCGGCTCACAGAAGTTTTTCACAAACACGACACGGAAGGCACGTGGTATGCTCATGCGTCCGAGGGCTGTTTGCATGTGCGACCAGTCTTGAATTTGCGCCTTGAGAAAGACGTCAAAGCGATGCGCGCCATTGCCGAAGAAGCGTTCGACATGGTGCGAGAGTATAAAGGCTCCCACTCCGGAGAACATGGAGACGGGATTGTCCGATCAGAGTTTCACCAGAAGATGTATGGCGCGCGTCTTGTCAGAGCTTTCGGCGAGGTGAAGCAGACATTTGATCCAGAAGGCGTTCTGAACCCTGGAAAAATCGTTGACGCGCCAAAGATGGACGATCGGAGCTTGCTCAGATTTCCTGAGGATTACGACTTTGAAGATCGAGAAACCGCGCTCGATTGGTCGGCCTGGCCAGGAGCCTCTGGCGGGTTTCAGGGCGCGATTGAAATGTGCAACAACAATGGCGCTTGCCGCAAGCTCGCGGGCGGCGTGATGTGCCCCAGCTACCGGGTCACTCGAAACGAAAGAGACGTCACGCGCGGACGCGCCAATACTCTACGGCTTGCCTTGACAGGAAAGCTCGGCAGAGACGCCTTGTTTAGCGACGAGATGGCCGAGACCATGAAGCTTTGCGTCGGATGCAAGGCGTGTCAGCGCGAATGCCCCACCGGGGTTGATATGGCGCGGATGAAAACCGAGGTGCTTTATCAACGCGGCCAGAAGCTGGGATACTCGCTCAAGGATCGGCTGATCGCAGAGATGCCCCGCTACGCCAGGATCGCGGTAGCGCTGCGCCCGCTCTTTGCCTTGCGCGATCTGGTTCCAGTACTCGCCAATTTGTCTGAAAAGCTCACAGGGATATCGGCACGCAGAAGCTTGCCTGCCTTCCGCAGAGACTTTTTCCGCGAAACCGAGATTTCGGAGCCTGCGCAAGAAGAAACGGATCGGCACGTCGTGCTCTTTGCAGACACCTTCAACCGATGGATGGAGCCAGAGATACCGCGTGCCGCACTGCGCGTGTTGCATAGTGCAGGCTACAAGGTGCATGCAGCGAGCCCGTCACGAGGACGCCCCCTGTGCTGCGGTCGAACTTATCTGGCCGCCGGCATGGTCGACAAAGCCCGAGCAGAGGCTCGTCGCACCCTTGATGCGCTTCTGCCGCATATTCGCGCGGGTCGTCCGGTCATTGGCCTCGAACCCTCCTGTCTGCTGACATTGCGCGATGAGTTCAAAGCCCTTCTTCCAGGGCGGGAGGCGGATGACCTTGCCAACAACGCTTTTCTCTTGGAGGAATTTCTCGCGCGCGATCGCCAAGCAGGACGCCTGCAATTGGACCTCGAGGCCACAATGAGCAAGGCTTATGTGCACGGGCATTGCCATCAGAAGGCGGCAGGGGTCATGGGCGACCTTAAGCACACACTATCGTTGATCCCTGGGCTGAACGCGGATGTGATCGAGTCATCTTGCTGCGGCATGGCCGGCGCGTTCGGATATGATGCCGAAACCATCGATGTGTCGCTCGCCATGGGAGAACTGAGCTTGCTTCCAACAGTCCGCAGAGCCGAAGAAAGCGCCCTGATCATTGCGAATGGGACATCCTGCCGTCATCAAATCGAGGACGGCACCGGGCGAAAGCCTCTACACGTCGCGCAGGTTCTCGATAGCGCATTGACGGCTGAAACTTAGGGAGAGGATCATGGAAGACAGCTCTCAGATCCGAGGACAACTGATGATCTCCCGGCCAGCCCTGGCCGTCGAAGTTGCGAACGCGCTACGAGAGTTGATACTCGAAGGGGAACTCGCCAGCGGAGAGAAGATCCGAGAGAAAGAGCTGACGGAACGGTTTGGCGTGTCCCGAACGCCGCTGCGCGAAGCGATGAAGATGCTGTCTTCCGAGGGTCTGATCGAACTGATCCCGAACAGAGGTGCCATCATCAGCCAAACCTCTGATGAAGACCTGATCGAGGCCTTTCCCGTGCTCGCCGCCCTTGAAGGTCTTGCTGGCGCACAAGCGGCGAAACGCGCGACAGATGACGAACTCGCCGAAATCGCGCGAATGACCCAAGATCTCCACGAAGCCTTTGAGAAAGGTGATCGGCCGCAGTATTTTGCAATCAATCAGATGATCCATAACGCCATTCTTTCCGCTTGCAGAAACCCTATACTACAACGCTCTCACGCCGCTGTGGCCGGTCAGGTGCACCGCGCGCGCTACCAAGCGAACCATGTCAGCACCCGTTGGCAGCAAGCCGTGATTGAGCACAAGCAGATCTCAGACGCCTTAAATGATCGACGCGCGGATCTCGCCAATTCGCTTTTGAATCAGCACATGATGGCAAAGTTGTCCTCTGTGCTCCGAGCTCGGACGGAAGCAGGCTCCAACAACTAACCCATCGTTTCCTCTGTGCTGAGACCGCTTCAAGATTGGGCGTTTGAGCAGATTTGTCGCTCAACAAAGGGTCATAGAGAAATTCAGCCTTCCTGCAAAAGAAGACCTTGAGCGGAACTGCGAGTTTCACAGCCAAGCCTGCGCACGGGATGTTCAGTCTCACAAAATTGCCGCCGCAAATGGAAAGCTCTAGTCTAGCGCGAACGCATTCAAGCGAAGGCTTTCTGGGACACAATGCCCTTCACACTGAAGCAGGCCAGGTACTTTGTAGGTGTCGCCGAACACGGATCGTTCAGCAGAGCGGCCGTTGAACTAGCGATTTCGCAAAGTACTCTGACCGAAGCCATCAAAGACCTCGAAGGACATCTTGGCCTCAAGTTGTTAGAGCGGCGGCGCAGAGGGGTCGAGATGACCCACCATGGCTATGTCTTCATGCGCCATGCGAAGGTGATCCTCGCAGAGATGTCCAATGCCGAGTTGAGCTTAGCCGGTCAGCACAGCGATGTGTCAGGGCGCCTCAACATCGGCGTGACATCGCTTACATCGGGCTACGTGCTTTCGGCCATACTGTCCCGCTTTCGACGCGCGCAGCCAGAGATCGATGTGAGCGCGCTCGAGGACACGCCAGAGTATCTAGAACATCTCGTGGTTGGCGGCGAATTGGATGTGGCAGTGATGCTTGTCGACAGGCTGCGCAACCCTGCGGCACTCCATACAGAGCTCTTGGCCGTCTCGCCTTACCGTTTGTGGTTGCCTTTGGGACATCCTCTGTCCGGGTTAGAAAGCATTTCACTCGAAGATCTGTCTGCCGAACCGCAGATTCTGCTGGATGTGGAAGAGATGCAGGACGAAGCTGCACGGCTGATGTCAAGTTTCCCAGTGAAACCGCGCATTGCCTTTCGCACCAGGTCGGTCGAGGCAGTGCGATCTCTGGTGGCAAGCGGTGCGGGCGTTTCCTTTCTTACGGATTTGGTCTATCGGCCGTGGTCGCTTGAAGGCGATAGGATCGATAGCCGAGATGTGGCCTCTGCCCTACCGGTCATCCAAGTTGGGCTTGTTTGGCGGCGTGGGGCGCGCATTTCCAACGCAACGCGCATGTTTCTTTCTGTGGCGCAAAGCTTCCATGCACCGCGTCTTAGGTAAATTCGGTGATTCCGATATAACGCTCCAGAAAATTGAATTTGCCTGAATCCATGGAGCTATTCATGCTTCCCCCAAAGAACAAATGGGGAGTACGGATTGTGAAGAGCGTCTTAAAATCAACAGTTGCCTTCTGCATGGCAGCAACTTTTGTCGCGCAGCCGCTCGCGGCAGACATGGTCACAGAGCTCGGCGACGGCGAAGGCCAGCTGAACATCGTCGCATGGCCGGGCTATATCGAACGCGGTGAGACAGTCGCAGATTTTGACTGGGTGACCGGCTTTGAAGACGCCACTGGCTGTATGGTCAATGTCAAAACCGCCAACACTTCTGACGAAATGGTCGCGCTCATGAATGAAGGTGGGTTTGACCTCGT
>JBCDGN010000058.1:0-23726 GCA_038751255.1 Pseudomonadota bacterium | reverse complement strand
GGTTTCCGGCTCATCGTAGACTTCGAGGATCGAAGATGATACGGGAAGCCGTGACGCAAAAGAGCAAGACCGATCGGATGGTGAAAGACATCCGACGCAAGACCAGAAAGAAGCATTCCTCCGAGGACAAGATCCGGATTGTCTTAACCGGCTTGCGCGGCGAGGAAAGCATAGCCGCGCTGTGCCGCCGTGAGGACTGAGGAGGGTCTGAAAACAGCGTGGGGCGCTGTTTTCCCGACGAACGCTGAGAGCCTCTCCTACACTTGGTCGAAGGAATTCCTTGGAGCTGGGAAGAACCGTCTGGCGGGTGAGACACCGCGACAGGCGACATCACCTAGGGTTAAGGATCAACGGTCGGAATCCGCAGCCTTGAAGGAGAGCGTCGCGGAGCTGATCCTTGATAACAGAATGCTCAAAAACGTATGGCCCGTCCCGTCTGCCAGGAGTTTCTGTTGGCGCTGTCTTCGGTCTGCAAAAGCGTATCGGGCATGTCGGCCAGCTAGCCGCCGCCAAGATGGAGATCCGCAAATTCTGTTCCTCATAAGCATGTCGGCTTCAATCGAGCCGCATTTTTTTGACCAGGTTTGCAGAATGCCGATCAACCGCCAGGCCATCTTCAACTCCTCCCGCAGATCATGTCAGGGACTTAGGTCTTTTGAGCCTTGTCCTAATACCCCCGACTCCGCTGCTAGACACATACCGGCACCGCCCGTTCGAAACTCGTACCCCGTCGCAGTGAGGCGGTTTGTTTTGTAAAGTAAGCCTGAACGGCAAAAATGACCCCGAAAGAGTCGAAAAGGAGATCCGCCACGCAATAGGCCCTTTCCCATAAAAACAATTGGTTATACTGGTCCTAGTGGAAAACATGGGGCCGCCGCAACAGTTATCAGGCCCTTCCTAAGTCGGAATGACCGTACCCGTGCGACGTGCGCGGGAGTGGGGGAACAGATGGAAAAGATCGTGTTGGTCACTGGGGCCAGCCAAGGGCTAGGGCGTGAAACCGCGGTGGCGTTTGTTAAGGCGGGTTGGCGGACGGTGGCCGCGGCGCGCAATGCGGACAAACTGACCGCGCTCGCTGAGGAAACCGGGGCGGTTGCTCTGTCCTGCGATGTGACCGATCCCGGATCGGTCAAGGCGCTTTTTGGCGCGATCAAAGACCAGTTCGGCCGGATAGATGCGGTTTTTAACAACGCTGGGAGTTTCACGGCGGCAGCGGATCCAGGCGAATTGCCCTTCGACGAATGGCGCCGGGTCTTGTCAGTGAACCTCGATGGGGCGTTTTTGATTGCGAGTGCAGCGTTTCGGATGATGAGAGAACAAAGCCCACAAGGGGGACGGATCATCAATAACGGCTCGATCTCGGCCCATGTGCCGCGACCTCGCTCGATTGCTTACACTGCGTCCAAACATGCGATCACCGGGTTGACAAAATCGATCGCTCTCGATGGGAGGGGTTTGGGCATCACCGCAAGCCAGATCGACATCGGAAATGCGGCCAGCGATATGACCCAGGCAATGCAAGCCGGTGTCCCGCAACCCGATGGCAGCGTGCGTCCGGAACCCGTCATGCCCGCGGCACTGGTGGCCGCGGCGGTTCTGCGGATGGCTGAGATGCCGCCCGAAGCCAATGTCTTGTTCGAGACCGTCATGGCGACCGAAATGCCCTTCGTAGGGCGTGGCTAAGATCTAAGGCAAAGCATCTACTTGGGGTGTCTTCCAGTTGGGTCCGTGAGACTACCCTAAAATAGGCCCGTTCGTCCGGGGCATCGAGCCCCTTCCGCCCGGGCCCGCGCAGCGCGCGGGCGATCAGCTGCTCAAAGCTTCCTGTGAGCTTAGCGAGGGTCGCGCAATGTCTCGAGCATGAGACGTACGTTGTCGGGGTCTGCCTCCGGCGTGATACCATGGCCCAGGTTAAAGATGTGCGGTCCTCCGGAAAACGTCTGTCGAATGCGGCGGACCTCATCGATTAGAGCCTGGCCACCGGTCACCATGTGGCTAGGATCGAGATTGCCCATGACGCAGCCGTCCGTCTGAACATTCGCGGCCGCCCAGTTCGCGTCGACGGTGTAGTCAAGAGCGATGCAATCGGCTCCGGAGGACTTGGCAAAGCCCACAACACCCTCCCCGCCTTGGCGGGGAAACGCGATCACCGGCAAATCAGCGTGTCGGGTCTTTAAGGCAGTGATGATGTCACGCGTTGGCGCCAGTGCATAATCGGTAAAGTCATCGCCCTTCAGCGATCCAGCCCAGCTATCAAAGAGCATGATGACTTCGGCCCCGGCTTTGACCTGCGCGTCGAGGTAGTCAATCGTGGCCTCTGTGATGCGTCCAAGAAGCGACTCAAACAGCGCGCGGTCTTGATCCTTCAGCGCATGGGCCGGACCCTGATCCGGTGTGCCTTGGCCAGCAATCATATAGGTTGCAACGGTCCATGGCGCACCGGCAAAGCCGATCAGCGCGACCTCGCTTGGCAGCGCCTGGGAGAGATTTCGAACGGTTTGGTAGACCGGCGCAAGGGTCTCATGGATCGCCTCGGTGGGCTTCAAAGCGTCCAAATCCGCTTGGGTGGTCACCGTCGAGAGGCGCGGGCCTTCGCCTTGAACGAAGGTCAGGTCTGTCCCCAAGGCGTGAGGCACGAGCAGGATATCGGCGAAGAGGATCGCCGCATCGAACCCATAGCGTCGGATCGGCTGCAAAGTGACTTCAGTGGCGAGATCAGGCGTGTAGCAGAGCGACAGAAAATCCCCTGCTTTGGCTCGTGTTTCGCGATATTCCGGCAGGTACCTTCCAGCTTGGCGCATCATCCAAGCAGGTGGAATGGCTTGGATTTCACCCTTGAGCGCAACCATGAGTTTTTTAGGATCTGCCATGTGGCGCCTCGCATTGCTATCGACCCTTGGGTCCCGCATGTTGGGGCGGATGTCAACTTGGCGCTTACGCGTCTTGTCAAGTTTCATTGACAACTCTAGGACTAAGGCATGAATGAGGCTCCTACCCCGTCAACCCCCCTGCGCATAGGCACGCGCGGCTCGCCTTTGGCCTTGGCGCAGGCCCATGAAACGCGAGACCGGCTATCGAAGAGTTTCGCATTGCCAGGCGATGCATTTGAGATCGTGGTTATCAAAACCACTGGGGACGATAAGTTTCTGATCGATGCAGACAAGCCTCTTAAGGAGCTTGGCGGCAAAGGGCTCTTCACCCGCGAGATTGAGGATGCTCTGCTAGCGGGGCGGATCGATATCGCTGTCCATTCGATGAAAGACATGCCGGTGGACCAGCCCGAGGGCTTGGTTATCGATTGCTTGCTGCCGAGAGAGGATGTCCGCGACGCCTTTGTGTCGCTCGACGGCAAAGGGCTTGATCGACTGCCCCAAGGTGCAGTGGTTGGGTCGTCTTCGCTGAGGCGCCGAGCACAACTGGCCAACCGCCGACCCGATCTGAAGCTGGTCGAATTTCGTGGGAATGTGCAAACCCGGATGACCAAATTGCGCGATGGTGTGGCCTCGGCGACGTTTCTTGCGATGGCTGGTCTGAGACGGCTTGAGATGACCGACGTGCCGCATCAAGCCATAGACCCCGATGAGATGCTGCCCGCAGTCGCGCAAGGGGCGATTGGGATTGAGCGACGTCAGGACGATGCTCGGGTTGCAGAGATGCTAGAGGCAATACATGACGGACCGACAGGCCAGCGACTTGCCGCAGAAAGAGCCTATCTGGCACGTCTTGATGGATCTTGCGAGACACCGATCGCGGGCTTGGCGGAACTCTCGGGCGGGACGATGCGGTTTCGCGGAGAGATCCTGCGGCCCGATGGTTCGGAACGATTGTTCGAAGAAAGCTCTGGCCCAGTCGAAAAAGCCGCGGCGCTTGGACAAGATTTGGCCGACCGGCTTTTGGCGCGGGCGCCCGACGATTTCTTCGATTGGCGTGCCGCCTAAAGCACCTTGCACCGGGGTCAGGCAGCGCTTAGCACCCCTCGCGAGATCGGCAAGAGCACGGCAGGCATGGCCAAACGTAAAGGCAACGGGATTTGGCGATGCGCAGTGGGCGCAGCGTTCCTTACCGGTCCCGCAGGCGCGGAGGACCTCAATGATGTCTTCGGGACGCTGATTCGTGAGCAAGCGGATGGGGCATTGGCGATCTTGGGCATGTCGGCCGTCCCAGGCGAGACCACAAGCACACTCTTTTTGGATTCAGGCCAGCCGAGCGACGAAACTTACGATTTCAAACAAGCTCAGCTTGGCGGAGGGTTTCGGTTCAGCAAAGGCGTTCCGATCTACATGGAAGGCTTTATTGGCATCAACCGCTACGATCCCGTGGCTTTGTTGGCCGAGGGCGATGAACAAAGCCGCATCCCCCTGAAATGGACAAGTTTCGCAGCGACAGGCGGGGTTGGGTATGAGTTCGACATTTCCGAGCACTGGAAAATCCGGCCACAGCTACATCTTTCGCTTGGTCGTGTTCAAAGTGACAGCTCGGTGGGTGCACAGGTGATTGCAAATCGGCTTGGTCTTGACGCGGAGTTCCTGCGTGGAGGCGGGGTTACCGCGGGCGGCTATGGCGGCTCGATCGGGATCATCTACAACCAACGCTGGGAAAATGATTGGGAAGCGGACCTCACCGTGCGCTACACCGATATCTACTTCGAACCCATTGCCGGAGATCAAGATCTGCTCGCCAATGCCCGTGCGGCGTCGACCGCAATGTGGAGCCGCCTCCGTGCGCCCACAGGCTATGACCTGTTAAACCGACCCGTACGGACCGTGGGGGAGTTTTCTTTGGCGGGGTTTAACGGCGATCAAGCCGATGTCTTGGGGACCGATTGGCTGGTGCAGTTCGGCGTTGGCGGCGAGATCGATTTCTCGGAGACTTGGGTCCCTTGGATCACCACAACGCGGTTGATGTTTCGCTACACCCGCGGCGAAGAGCTCGAAGGCTTTGGAGTGGGTCTTGCGGCGAGCTTTTGACCTGTGATGAGATATTCGGTCGATTTCTCTGCCAGCTCCGCTAAGTTCAGCCCCCAGGGACCGGAGGTGCCATGTTAAACGACCCGCTATTTATCGTTGCCGCGCTGGCGTGCTTTCTGGTCCTCGGCATCTTGCTGGTCGGGATCGGTGGTTTTGCCAAGGGCGGCGATTTCAACCGTAAGCACGCAAACCGGATCATGCGCTACCGCTTGGCCGCACAATTCGTTGCAGTCATTTTGATTGTCGTGTTTGTGGCTGTGAGAAATCTGACCGGAAACTAAACGAGCGGATCCATGGTCGTCCTAAACAAGATCTACACAAAAACCGGCGATGCCGGTGAAACTGCTCTGGGAAATGGCGCGCGCGTCGCGAAGTACACGTTGCGGGTAACGGCCTATGGCACAGTTGACGAACTAAATGCGGCGGTCGGTCTGGCCCGCCTACATGCCACGGGTGATCTCGACAGCCAGCTTGCCGCGATCCAGAACGATCTTTTTGATCTGGGCGCGGATTTGTGCCGTCCGGAAATGGAAAAGGACGCAGAGGCTGAGTATCCGCCGCTGCGGATGGCCGAAAGCCAGGTATCGCGACTTGAGACAGAGATCGATGGCATGAACGAGGCGTTAGAGCCCTTGAGGAGTTTCATACTGCCCGGTGGGTCTGCGCTTGCCGCACATCTGCATCTTTGTCGCACCGTGGCTCGTCGGGCAGAGCGGCTGACTGTGGAACTCGCCACAGAAGAGACCGTGAACCAACCGGCGGTCACCTATCTCAATCGATTGAGCGATTGGTTTTTTGTCGCCTCCCGCATCGCCAATGACATCGGAGCTTCCGATGTGTTATGGGTTCCTGGCGCAAACCGCTGAGTGATCAGCGGCGCGCGACATCACCTATCGATTGCCGCAGATCGCCTGTAACGCGGATAGGATCGGGGCCATTCTAAGCTGCGAGATGTCTCCGGAAATTGCTCGGTCATAAAGGGCCCAGAGCTCTTTACATTTTGCGGCATCGGGGCTTTCCCCGCTGCTTTGAATGGCCTGAAGTTCGGCTTGCAGATCATTTGCGGCGGCAATGCCGTCAGCGGTCGGTGCCGGCGGGTTACGAGAATACCACCATTGCCGGACCAGGCGGTCTAGAGGGATTACAACAAAGACGACGATCGCAGCGAGCGCTGCGATTGCAAGAGCAATAAGGGCGATCTCAACCCCGGTGAGAAGCGGTATTATCATTCTTAGCTCATTTTCCTATCAGTAAATTGCCGTAAAGACTCTACGGTCTTGTGCTCCAGTCAGCCGCAATTGCTTTCAATAAAGCTTTCGAAAGTAGAGATAAGGTTTTGGTCGACACCCAGAGCTTTGGCTTCTTGAACGAGCGTCTTTAGCCTTTCACATTCCTCTTCGGTGGGATCGCGCTGTTTTTGGGCGATATCGTTATAAAGCGACTGCGCATCTGCGATGATTTCAGTAAGGTCGCGGGCACCGGTCCCGCCGCCCCCAGTGCCTCCACCGCCGCCGCCAGGCGTGCCTACGCCCGCGGGCGGGACGCCGCGCGGACCGAGGCCTTTCACGCGTTTTGCAATCTCGTTGAGCATGAAAAGCAACAGCGCTAGTGCGGCCACGATCAGCAACCAGCCCCACCATGCGATCAACGGTGTCATGAGAAAAGACATCCTCTTCCCTCTCTTGTTGTTGGATCAAACCATACGTCAAAAAGCGTTTCGCCGTAAACCGACGCGGCGTTCGTGCGCTCGCCAGCCTGCGACGCTCCGGCACAAGGCAATTTATGACTGTTTCTTGCGCCGGGCCTCCGCTAACACCTCACCGTTACAAGCGAGTCGAAATGTGCAGGAAAGGTCCACCATGAAGATCCTTGTGCCCGTGAAGCGGGTTATCGATTACAACGTCAAGGTCCGCGTCAAGGCCGATGGCAGCGGCGTGGATCTGGCCAATGTGAAGATGTCGATGAACCCATTCGACGAAATCGCCGTCGAAGAGGCAATCCGGCTGAGGGAAAAAGGTGTCGCGACCGAAATCATCGCCGTATCGATCGGCGTGAAACAGGCGCAAGAGACACTCCGAACCGCGCTGGCAATGGGCGCAGACCGGGCGATCCTGATCGTCGCCGCCGATGATGTGCACACTGATATCGAGCCTTTGGCAGTGGCCAAACTGCTCAAAGCCGTCATAGATGCCGAAGCGCCAGGCTTGGTGATCTGCGGCAAGCAGGCCATCGACAACGATATGAACGCCACCGGACAGATGCTTTCGGCGCTTTTGGGGTGGAGCCAAGCAACCTTCGCCTCAGAGCTGGCCATCGAAAGCGACAAAGCGACGGTCACGCGCGAGGTCGATGGTGGTCTTCAGACCATCGAGGTGTCGTTGCCGGCGATTGTAACTGTCGATCTGCGGTTGAACGAGCCACGCTACGCCTCTTTGCCGAACATCATGAAGGCCAAGAAAAAGCCGCTGGAAGAGAAGACGCCCGCGGATTTCGGCGTGGATGTGACACCGCGACTGAGCATCGTGAAAACCACGGAACCGGCAGAGCGCGCGGCGGGGGTCAAAGTGGGCTCAGTGGATGAACTGATCACAAAACTCAAAGACGAAGCAGGGGTAATCTGATGGCCGTACTTGTTCTTGCTGAGGTCACCGATGGCGCGCTGGCACTCGACGCGACTTCCAAAGCTGTCACTGCGGCGGCGCAATTGGGCGAAGTGCACGTACTGTGTGCGGGCGCTTCTGCGGCCAATGCTGCGTCAGAAGCGGCGACGATCGCCCGTGTTACCAAGGTCTTGGTCGCAGAAGACGCAGCCTTGGGCCACCGTCTGGCGGAACCGACCGCTTTGTTGATCGTGGGATTGGCCGAGGGCTACGATCACATCGCAGCGCCCGCGACGACCGATGCGAAAAACATACTCCCTCGGGTCGCTGCCTTGTTGGATGTGATGGTGATCTCAGAAGTGTTGGGCGTCGTCGATGCCAACACATTTGAGCGCCCGATCTACGCAGGCAACGCGATCCAGACAGTGACCAGCACTGATCCTAAAAAGGTCATGACGATCCGCACCTCGACCTTCGATGCAGCGGGCGAGCAAGCCGCGGCGCCAATTGAGACGGTTGCCATGGGCGAGAACCCCGCACTGTCGGCCTGGATCGAAGACAAAGTCGCTGAAAGTGACCGTCCGGAACTGACATCTGCGGGCATCGTGGTCTCTGGTGGGCGCGGGGTGGGCTCTGAAGAAGAGTTCAAGATCATCGAGCAGCTTGCTGACAAGCTCGGTGGCGCTGTCGGTGCTTCGCGCGCGGCGGTGGATTCCGGTTATGCGCCGAACGATTGGCAAGTTGGCCAAACCGGAAAGGTTGTGGCGCCAGAGCTTTACGTTGCCGTGGGGATTTCGGGCGCGATCCAGCACTTGGCGGGGATGAAAGACAGCAAGGTCATCGTTGCGATCAACAAAGACGAAGAGGCGCCGATCTTCCAAGTGGCAGATTACGGGCTCGTGGCGGATCTGTTCGACGCTGTGCCAGAGATGATCGAGAAGCTCGACTAAAATAAGATGTCGCGTTCGGGGTTCGCCTCGGACGCGCTCCCGCCACCAATTTGTGATTGCGCCGTTTCAATCCAGTATTGGCGTTAGTCTATCTCTTCTCCACTCAGTATTGTGTATGAATAGCGCTCTCTCTCAACGAGCGAGCAATCAGTGCTGTTTTCGAAGCCGATCAAAAGGCTCTACTCGGTGGTAACTGGCCAGTTTGAACTGACGTAGGGAATGCTGACATCGACACTCAAGCAAGCAAGTTAGGCATATCAAACCTCATCAGGTGAAGCTGCGTCGTCCCATCAAGTGGCGCAAGATCTATGGCAAGCTTCGCTAGTGATCCTGAAACCTGGTAAAGTGCGCCCCTTTTTTGAATAAGACAAAGGCCACCGATTTCGAGATCGCTGGCCTTTCCTATCAGTTACTGACGAACAAGCTTTACTCTTTGGGGACCCAAGCCGTTTTGTCGATATCGAGATCAGCGAATTTCCCGGAGTCAAATTCGGGTCGCTCAATTCCGGCTTTGCGCTGATCGTCGAAATCCCTCAACACGCGGCGCACGGTTGGGAAGAGCATCATGAGCGCCAGCAGGTTCACGATCGCCAGAATGCCCATCATCGGATCCGAGAAGAAGAACACCGATGTCGCGCCAGGCGCAATGGCACCCAAAAAGACCACCGCAATCACGATTATCTTGAAGGCGATGAAATACATGGGGTTCTCGGTGAACACGGTTAAGGCGTTCTCACCCAAGTAGTAGTTGTAGATCACCGATGAGAAGGCAAAGAGCAGAACCGCTAAGGTCAGGAAGTACTCGGTCCAGCCGCCCAAATGCGACGCAAGTGCATTCTGTGTGAGCACCACACCATCCACATCTGCACCAACTTGATAGACATCACTGAGCAGGATCATCAGCGCTGTACACGTACAAATGATCATCGTGTCGATGAAGACCGACAGAGATTGGGTGATGCCTTGGCTGACCGGATGGCGCACATCTGCGGTGGCAGCGACGTTCGGCGCCGAGCCAAGCCCCGCTTCGTTGGAGAACAGACCACGCCGGAGACCTTGCGCCAATGCGGCGCCCATGCCGCCTGCGACCGCTTCGTTAAACCCAAATGCGCTGGAAACGATGTTCCACAGCACGCCTGGCACACTGAGGATGTTGACCAAAATCACCAAGAGCGCGAGCGCGATGTAGAGAAAGGCCATCACCGGCACGATGATATCGGCTGCCTTTGCGATCCGGTGGATACCGCCAAAGACGATCCAACCTGCGATAGCGGCGAAGATCACGGCCGTATATGTCCTGTCTAGGCCCAGTGAGTCCTGTGCCGCTCCGGCGACTGTGTTGCCTTGGAACGCATTAAAGCCAAGCCCAAAGGCGGCGATCAGAGACACCGCATAGACTATGGCGAGCCAGCGAAAATCAGATCCCAGACCATGTAAAATCATCGCCGCAGGGCCGCCGCGGAAACCGCCATCTTCTTCGCGGCGCTTAAAGGTCTGGGCCAATGTGCATTCCACCAAGCTGGTCGCCATCCCGACGAGCGCAATGGCCCACATCCAGAAGACTGCACCCGGTCCGCCAAGTGTGATGGCGACGGCGACACCCGCGATGTTACCACCGCCTACGCGGCCACCGACCGACAAGAATAGTGCTTCTCTGGGAGAGAGCGCGTTGGGATTGTCGTGTTCATCTTTGCCCGTAAGCACGCGGAACATGCGCTTGAAGTAGCGAAATTGAACGAAATTCGTGGCGAGCGAAAGGAAAAGTCCAAAGATCACCAGCAAGGGTATGAGCGACCATCCCCAAGTCAGACTACCGATGAGACCAAAGAGGTCTTCTATGAGGCCCATGTGCTTTCTCCTGATATTGTGTTGAATGCACTCCGCGCGATGGTCGCAGAAATGCCTAAGGAGCAAAGGCAACGAAAACAGAGAAACGGCTCAACGACGCGCGGCTGTCTCTCCATGTGCCGAAAGAAATTTTCGCGGCACTGAATTCCCATCACAGCAAACCTTTTCACACCCGGTAACGCTAACGTTAGACGGATGGAAAGAGCCTCACCAAGCAGAAATTTACGCGCGCGCGGTCTTTTGCATGGCGGAAACCGCTCTATGCCTCTTTCGCAAGCGCCAGTGTTTGGTCCCGGAGCCAATCCATGAAGCTGGTTTGATTGTCCGATTCCGGCTGCCAAAGGTCTGGCGTGATGGGCGGGCCAACCATGGGACGTTGCGGTTTGTCGAGGGCGTGACGCACTTCATAGAGCAAGAGGCTCTGCCGCAAGGTCGCGGATATCGAGTTGGCCACTTGATACCAGCGTGAATTGGCACCTGGGAAAAAAACGGGCACAACAGTGGCGTTGCTGCGTTGGATCATCTTGGCGGTAAAGGCGTTCCAAGGCCGCTCAATAACCGGTCCGAAAGCGGTGTCGGAAGAGGCAACGACGCCGGAGGGGAAAAGCGCCACCAAACCTCCCCCGTTCAGATGCTCCATGGAGCGTTTGCGCATGATCAGGTTCTGCTGCAGTGCGTCTTCCTCATTCGGGAAAGGCACCGGGATCATGAAACGGTCGATCTCGGCCACACCGGTGAGAAAGGAGCGCGTCAGGATTTTATAGTCCTCGCGCACACGGCCGATGAGTTCGGCCAGAACCATGCCATCGACCAGCCCGTGGGGGTGATTGGCAACAAGAACCACGGGACCGGTTTTGGGGATGCGCGCGATCACGCTTTCCGGCGTTGTCAGCTCTATCCCCATGATATCTAAGGCTTTGCTCCAAAATGCTTGGCCATCAGGACGTCCATCGCGCTCAAACCGGCGCAAGCGGCGCATCAAAGACAGTTTCGCGGTCATCCATTCTACGCTGCGGATTGTCGTTGCTTTCAGTGTATTGTCATAGCTTGTGGCATAAGACAGTTTACGCGTCGGGTAGGGCACGTGATGGGGAACGTGCTCGTGCATACGAGACAAGCTGTCATGGTAACTCTCGACCAAGCCGTCGCTCCATTCATGGCTCTTTGGCGCGGTCCGCCCCAAAAGACGCCACCACAGTCTAGAAGTCTTCGTCGAACCGCCTTGCAACCAGCGCTTCAAGCGCGTCGGCCAATTGCTCGGCGTCCCGACCAGAGGTTTGGACCTCAATAGTGGTTCCCTTGGAGGCTGCCAACATCAAAAGGCCCATGATACTATCCCCAGACGCCGACATGCCGTCGCGGGTCACCTCAGCTTGGGCCTCGAAATGTTCAACACATTCCACGAATTTGGCGGATGCCCGGGCGTGGAGACCTTTTTCATTGACGATTTTGAGGCTGCGTGCGCAGGTCTGGCTCATGGAATTTCAGCGATGCTTTCATCCGTGACGTTTAAGCTGTCGATGTATTTCCGTCCTGCCTCCAAAGCAAGCTCTACGGCCGTGTTCAGGGGCTCATCGCGCGATTTGGTGAGTTTGATGAGCATGGGCAGATTGGCGCCATAGAGGATTCGCCGCTGAGCTCCGGCGCAAGCCGGCATCGAGAGATTGGAGGGCGAGCCGCCAAACATGTCGGTCACCACCACCACACCTTGGCCCTGATCTACCTCATCCGCCGCATTGCGGATCTCGATCGATTTGGCACGGCGATCCTCGTTGACCCCAATAGAGATCGCTTTCATGCCCGGCTGCTTGCCCAACACATGCTCCACTGCGGCAAGATACTCGCGCGCGAGCCCGCCATGGGCGACGATGACGACCCCGATCATGCCGCACTCTCCGTCTGGGGAGGAGGCGGTGTCACCAGGTTCTGGCGTTCCAATTCGCGGTGACGCACAGACACGGTCCAACCGTCCTCGCGCAGGGTCTGTGCCATCGTCTCAGCGGTCATGACCGAGCGATGCTGCCCGCCGGTACAGCCAAACCCAACGGCGAAATGTGCTTTACCCTCGTCCACATGCGCTGGCAGCAAAAACCTGACAAGCGCTGTGAGCTTTTCAAAGAATGGGTCGAATTTTGGATCGGCCCGGACATGAGCGGCCACTGCGGGGTTGCGGCCATCCAAGGGGCGCAAATCGGCACTCCAATAGGGGTTATCCAAAAAGCGGCAATCAATGACCGTATCAACGCCGCGGGGAATGCCTCGCTTGTATGAAAAGGAGTGCAAAGACACCGCGAGACCGGCGGCCACGCCCGAGGCATTAGAGTGTCCAAACCAGCGATGAAGCTCTGCCTTGAGTTCATGCGGCGTCAAATCAGAGGTGTCGATGAGGAAATCCGCGCGATCTTTGATTGGCCGCAACAGATCCAGTTCTCGCTCGATACCTTTCATCGGGGTCTCTGCTGGCGCCATCGGGTGGCGTCGCCGCGTTTCAGAGAACCGCCGCACCAACACATCATGTGAGCAATCAAGATACAGCAAATCGATCTCGACATTTGGCGCGCCGACTAGGTTGTCGAGCATTTCCAACAATGCCGCTGGCGTGAAGTCGCGATTGCGAACATCGATACCAAGGATCAGCGGTCTGCTTAGAAGCGGGCCATCCAAAAGACGCGGCACCAGAGAAAGCGGCAGGTTGTCTATGGTCTCGCCGCCCATATCTTCGAGCACACGCACGGCCGTGGAGCGACCAGCCCCCGAAGGACCCGTGACGATGATGACCCTGTTTTGGGTCAGTTTGGCGCTACTTGTCCCTGACACTTGCTACTGGCTCCAAGCTCCGCGCATTTGCAGCAGGATCGCTGCTGCAAAATGTGTCGTGTTGCTGCGCCGAAGCAATGGGACGTTATGCCCTTGCAGCAAAATGTTGCGTTCCGGCGGCAGGCGGTCTTCTTCGTTCCGGCCCATATCCACGACAAGACCAATGGGCGCGGCGGGCGCAAGCCTCACCCTCAAGAGCCCAACGCCGCGCGCCTCTATCGCTTGGGGTAGGCTCTTAGGCGCCGATGCCCAGAGTTTTTCGTCCCATTCGCAAAGCCGTGTGCGATCATCGGCAATCAGAGTTGCGCCTAAGGCCATCAACTCAAGGCACAGTGAAGACTTCCCACTGCCCGAAGGCCCGGTGACCAGAACTGCGTGATCGGCGATCCGAACACTACTGGCATGCATGACTGCGGGGTCTTCCGAAATCTCCACAACGCCTCTCGCGCACTACTCCACCCTGCGGGCGGGCTATCGGGCGACCGGAGCAATGGTTGGTGTCGCTAGAGCGCTTAGACCCCAGACACATCGGTTGGCATGTATTTGTAGCCGACCCCATAAAGTGTTTCGATCGCCGCGAATTCCGGGTCAATGGCCCGAAGCTTTTTCCGCAGACGTTTGATATGGCTATCTATGGTGCGGTCATCAACATAGACCTGTTCATCATAGGCCACATCCATGAGCTGATCACGGCTTTTCACGTAGCCGGGATTTTTCGCGAGCGCCTGGAGCAGATTGAATTCCGTAACGGTAAGAGAAACGTCTTTTCCATGCCAGCGGGCAAGATGCCGATCCGCATCCATTTCCAATGGCCCGCGTCGCATGATTTGAGACGATACGGAAATCGCATCGGGCACCGTGCGATCAACTTGATGTGCGGCTGTCAAATGACTGCGGCGCAGGCTGGCGCGCACCCGTTCGGTGAGCAGTCGCTGAGAAAACGGTTTGCGAATGAAGTCGTCAGCCCCCAGCCTCAGGCACAGCACCTCATCCACTTCGTCATCGCGCGCCGTCAGCATGATGATTGGGAAAATCCACTTGCGGCGTAGTTGCCGCATCAATTCCATCCCATCGATCTGCGGCATGACCAAATCCACCAAGGCCAAATGCGGTGGACAAAGATGTATCCCTTCCAGTGCAGATCGACCGTCTAAGTAGCGATCCACAGTGTACCCTGCCGTTTCCAATATTAGGGCGACGTTTTCCAAATTCGTGACATCATCATCGACGACGGCCACCCGAGCAGACAAAGCCCGCTCCGTATCAGAAAAGTCCTGAGCAGGCAGCATATGCTCCGCCATAAGAATTCCCCACACAAACTTTTATACTCGCGCGAATCACGCGACCCTCAACCAACATCTTGATCAGAGAAAAGGTAATGAACCGCTAAAAGGGGCGCGCTTCGCGCAGATTCATCACGCGGTATCGCGGCGCCTTTACCATGGTTGCGCAAACATCCAAGTGATTGCGCTAACTGTGCTATTCCGCACTATTCGTTTCTAAAACGCGCGTGTTATAGGCCACGGATATGGCAATTCTTGCGCGGCGCGGCGGCGCGCTTGCCTGGCTCTTAGAGCCGTTTTCAGGCCGCATTTTACGGGAGTTTACCTATGACCTTCGGACGCGTGAACCCGGCCGAGACATTGGACAAGCAGGGCTTTTCTGACCTCGGCGATGTGCATTACAACCTGATCGAACCCAGCATTATCGAACACTCGCTGAAGAGGAAGGAAGCTGCATTGGTCAAAGGCGGTGCTTTGCTGGCGACCACCGGTCAGTTCACGGGCCGCTCTCCGAAGGATAAGTTCACTGTGCGGACCGCCGCGGCTGAGCACACCGTCTGGTGGGAAAACAACCAAGCCATGTCGCCGGCCCATTTTGCGCAACTCAAAACCGACATGCTTGAGACGATGAAGGGCAAGGACTTCTTCGTGCAAGACGTTTGCGTCGGCGCAGATCCTACATTCCGGCTAAATGTTCGCCTGATCACAGAGTTGGCCTGGCACAACCTCTTTATCCGTCACATGTTCCGGATCCTAGACGATGCGGAGATCGACAGCTTTAAGCAAGACTTCACGGTGGTGAACTGCCCCAGCTTTAAAGCCGACCCCGCGCGGCACGGCACCAACTCTGATACCGTGATTGCAGTGAATTTCGACGAAAAGATCATCTTGATTGGCAACACCCAGTACGCTGGTGAAAACAAGAAATCGATCTTTGGCGTGATGAATTACCTGATGCCGGAACACGGCGTGATGCCGATGCATTGTTCCGCCAACCATGCCGCTGGCAACGCCGTCGATTCCGCAGTTTTCTTTGGGCTGTCTGGCACTGGAAAAACCACGCTGTCGAACGATCCTGATCGCATCCTGGTTGGCGATGATGAGCACGGCTGGTCCGATCGCGGGCTCTTTAACTTTGAAGGTGGCTGCTATCCGAAAACCAACCATCTCAAACGTGAAGCAGAGCCAGAGATCTATGACGCGATGTTCTCCTTCGGAACCGTGATCGAGAACATGGTCTACGATCCCGAAACTCTGATGGTGGATTTTGAGGATACCAGCCTCACCGCGAACGGGCGCTGTGCATATTCAATGGATATCATCGGCAACGCCTCGGACACCGGCATCGCGGGGCATCCCAAGAACATCATCATGCTCACATGTGATGCTTTCGGTGTGATGCCTCCTATTTCAAGACTGACACCGGCCCAAGCGATGTATCACTTTCTGTCGGGTTTCACGGCCAAAGCCGCGGGAACCGAACGTGGTGTGACCGAACCACAGCCGACATTCTCAACCTGTTTCGGTGCGCCCTTCATGCCGCGACGTCCGGAAGTCTACGGTGAATTGCTGCGCGAAAAAATCGCCAAGCATGGCGCGACGTGTTGGTTGGTCAATACCGGTTGGAGCGGTGGTGCCTATGGTGTCGGCTCTCGGATGCCAATCAAAGCAACTCGGGCACTTTTGACGGCTGCTCTCGATGGCTCCCTCAATGAAGTTGTCTTCCGCAAAGACCCCAATTTTGGCTTTGAGGTTCCTATTGATGTGCCGGGGGTGGATAGAAAGCTTCTCAATCCGCGCGACACATGGGCAGACCCGGTAGCCTATGACAGGCAAGCCGCGAAACTGGTTCAGATGTTCAGCGACAACTTTGGCCAGTATGTCCAAAATATCGACGAGGATGTTAAAGCCGCCGCCATCGGCTAATTAACTGCCAACAAAAGACGCAAAACCCCGGTCGAAAGCCCGGGGTTTTTCAATTTGGTTTATTTATCTCTAGGTTACGGCCTTGGCCAGGTTCCCGGACTGCCGCACCGGCGATAGGCACCGGCATAGGCGCTTGCCGCGGCAGAGTTTCGCCCCGGTGCCAATCGGCCACCGGCGGTGTTGCGCATTAGGCTGGATGGAGGACGGCTACAATTCGCAGGCAGGGGATAGACGGTGTTGGCGGTAGGACCACGCGGATCGCCTGAGAACATCTCGGTCAATCGCTCTGTTTGATCAGGGAGCGTGTCGCTGCGCCGATGGGCAGCCCTCACGCGGCCCAGATCCTCTTTTGGCAGCTCTCCTTCTGCCCGCTCCGGAATGTCGAGGGGCGCTACGGCTGGTCGCCTCTGATCAAACTCCAGCGGTTCGATGGACGGGGCAGCCTCTAACTGAGTGCAATCTGTCGACCAGAACAAGCAACCGGAACGTGTCGTTTGTTCAGAACTTGAACAAGCAGCTAGAAAGAGACACGAAAGCGCGGCCAGACGGATCATAAGTCAGCCTGCTCAGCCCAAGTCTTGAGCTGATCCAGCGCTCCCAGGGCGCCCGACCCGAAACGGGTCATTCGGTAGGACACGGCCAGCGGCTTCTTGCTCAGCACCTCGCGACGCACCAGCCCCGCCGCCTCCATCTCTGTGAGTTTCTGGGTCAGGACCTTTTTGCTCACGCCACCAATCATGCGCGCCAAATCGTTGAATCGCACCGGTCCATCCCGCAGATGCCACAAGATCGACCCGGTCCATTTGCCGCCAAGCACCCGCATCCCGCGTTCGATCGCGCAGGGCTGCTCGCAGGGCGCAATTGCCCGCTTGCGCCCTTTGGCATCCATCTCGACCCGTGCATCCATCGTCAAGCTCCCAAGTTACCAAAAGGTACCTAATTGACCCGATGCTGCCAAGCGACCAAGTCAACGGCAACAAAGAGGAATGCTGCCATGGCCGATCGCCCCGACCTGCATCTTTATACCGCCGCAACTATGAACGGCTACAAGCCCGTGATCTTTCTTGAGGAAGCCGGCATCCCCTATGATCTTACCTATATCGATTTCAACAAACGCGAGCAGAAAGCGCCCGACTACGTCAAACTAAACCCCAATGGCCGTATCCCGACCCTTGTTGACCGTTCTGCTGGCGACTTTGCCGTGTTCGAAAGTGGCGCGATCCTGTGGTACCTGGCCGAGCGGAGCGGCATGTTTTTACCGAGCGACCCCAAAGCCCGGTCAGAGGCTCTGCAATGGGTGATGTTCCAGATGGCAGGTATCGGTCCGATGATGGGTCAAGCCATGTATTTTCATCGTATCGCGGCCGCCAATGGACAGCACGAGCCCTTTTCGATGGAGCGCTACACCGGGGAAAGCCGCCGTCTGCTTGAGTTTCTGGACCGGCGGCTGGAGGGTCGGGACTATATGCTCGACCATGGGTATTCGATTGCGGATATGGCCGCCTATCCCTGGGCACGTGCGTGGCCCTGGGCCAAACTGGACATCACTGGGCTCGACAGTCTTGCGGCTTGGTTTGCGCGCATCGATGCGCGCCCCGCTGTGCAAAAGGCTTTGACCATTCCCAAATCGGTGCCTGCGTTTTGGTCTGCAGAGGACCATGACGATAGCTTTGCCGCCGAGAATGCCGCTCGTTTTGCACAGGATGTGAAACGATAGTCGCGTGCCGCGCCAGGTTTTACCTAGAGGCCCAATAGCCCCCTACGCATGAGGTTCAGGCCCGCAAAAACCAAGACGATCAAGGTCCAACGCCGAAAGCGCGCCTGATCGAGCCGATCTTGGATCTGGAATCCGGCCCAGACGCCTATCAAAGTAGGCAAGACAAGAAAGGCCGAGAGAGGGATGGTCGCAGCGTTCAAGATGCCCGAGCGTAGATGCGCCAGCGTCAAGACAACCGCACCCGCGGAATACATTACCCCCTGGATTTTGATGGCTTCGGATTTCGGTGTGTTTAGCGCTGCGAGGTAAAGCACCGTCACCGGTCCCCACACGCCAGACAGCCCCCCCATAACCCCTGAGAGCGCGCCGGCGATCACATCGGTGCGGTTCCGCGCGTGGGGCGGTATCGCCGGGCGCCACCCTGCCAACTGCAACGCCGCGAGCACGACAATCGCGGCTCCGAGCCCAAAGATCAGAACAGCAGCCGGAAAGGCATAGATAAGCTGCGCGACAATCACCAACACGATCAGCAGGACCATAACATAGCGCCAGAGCGGCGCTGTTGCCTCAATCGCCGGCTTGATCCCCTGACGGAATGATTGTTGAAGATTCGCGGCAAGGGTCGGTAGGATCAGAGCGGCGAGTGCGACACGGGGGTCTAGGAAGCTGGCGAGCCCCGAAATCATCAGCATGGGCATGGCAAAACCCACAGCACCTTTTACAATGGCGGACAGCAGCGTCACCAATGCTGCGGCTGCAAAGCCGCCCAAACCCACAAGCGAGAGTGCCTGATCCACGCAAATGCCCTGTTTTTTAGTCTTCTAGAGCCTATCGCGCTCTGTCTGACAATATGCAAGAAAGTCATTTTCATTCATACTTAATGCCAGTTTTGAATTTTTGTTGCGCTGCGACTGCAAAGGCCGTAGACGAAACCGACGCCTCGTATTGGAGTTTACACAATGCCTCATGACGGACAGATCGCGCCCGGACAGGACACTGTGATCCTCTCGGATTTGCTTAGTCTCACCGGCGCCGCCGTGCCCCCGGTTCAAGCCCTGCTCGACCTCGCGATTGATCGCGTTCGCGATCAGGTCACCGATGGGGATCGCATCTCCGGCAAGCTGATTGAGGCCAATCAGACAGCGGCCCACGGCTTGGCTTGGCTTGCGACCTATGTCGAAGCGCTACGCCAGACCCAGGCTTGGGCCGTGAAGCTCGACGCCGAAGAGAATTTCGGCGAAATGGAGCAGTTGATCCTACAGATCGCCTTCGGTGAATATCTTTGGCAGATCTATGGTGGCATCCCAATGAACCAGGGCGAGGTGATCCGCGCCCAGGATATGGGTCTCAGCCAAGACGATCAGCGCGTGATGATGACGTCCGAGGTTATGGCGCTAACCCAATCGGGCAACACGCAAGCCGCGCGCAGCCGTCTGGTCGATCTGATGCAAGAGCGCACTGCTGAGATCACTGTTGGGGCCACGGGGCTCGACGAAGAGCTGGAAATGATTCGCGCGCAGTTTCGTCGCTATGCGGTCGAAAAGGTCCTTCCGCTTGCCCATGACTGGCACCTTAAAGATAAACTCATTCCGATGGAGACCATTGAAGAGCTTGCTGAGATGGGTGTTTTCGGCCTGACAATCCCTGAGGAGTTTGGCGGGTTTGGGCTCTCAAAGGCTTCGATGTGCGTCGTCTCTGAAGAATTGTCGCGCGGTTATATCGGCGTGGGCTCCCTTGGGACCCGATCCGAGATTGCAGCGGAACTGATCCTGTGTGGCGGCACAGCGGCCCAAAAGGAGCACTGGCTGCCGAAGCTTGCCAGCGCCGAAATTCTACCAACCGCGGTGTTCACCGAGCCTAACACCGGCTCCGACCTCGGGGCGCTGCGGACCCGCGCGGTCAAAGACGGCGATACTTGGAAGATCACCGGCAACAAAACCTGGATCACGCACGCGTCGCGAACCCATGTGATGACGCTTTTGGCGCGCACCGATCCCGACAGCACTGACCATCGCGGTCTATCGATGTTCTTGGCCGAAAAGACCCCCGGCACCGATGAGGCACCCTTCCCAACGCCAGGCATGAGCGGCGGTGAGATTGAGGTTCTGGGCTACCGGGGTATGAAAGAATACGAGCTCGCCTTTGACGGATTCGAGGTGAAGGGCGAGAACCTTCTTGGCGGAGAGGAAGGCAAGGGCTTCAAGCAATTGATGGAGACCTTCGAATCCGCCCGTATCCAAACAGCAGCCCGCGCGGTAGGGGTGGCGTGCTCGGCCTTGGATCTGGGCATGCAATACGCCATTGACCGCAAGCAATTCGGCAAGTCGTTGATCGCCTTCCCGCGGGTATCGGGCAAATTGGCGATGATGGCCGTAGAGATCATGCTGGCGCGCCAGTTGACGTATTTCTCTGCGCTGGAAAAAGACGAAGGACGCCGCTGCGATCTAGAGGCCGGTATGGCCAAACTGCTTGGGGCACGGGTGGCCTGGGCGGCTGCAGACAATGCGCTGCAAATCCATGGCGGCAATGGTTTCGCCCTAGAATATGCGATCAGCCGTGTGCTGTGCGACGCGCGTATTCTCAATATCTTTGAGGGGGCGGGCGAGATCCAAGCGCAGGTGATCGCGCGGCGTCTTCTCGGCTAGTTCCGGTCGACACGGCATCTCGCATCAGAAAAAATGCCGCTGAGGGCTTGGCTCAGCGGCATTTTCATTTCCCGATGCGTGACGACGTTGCGTTAGGCCAGCGCGGCCCGCGCCTCGATCGCTCTCTGAGATCCATTGACCTTCACCTTGCGCGGATGAGGCGTGCCCGTTTCGGCATAATGCTTCAGCTCCTGGGTCGCGTCGCGCAACACGCGCGCGAACTGCAACCGCATAAGCGGCCCCATCAGCAAATTGAAGGGGAAGGCGATCTTGGCGTTTAGCTCCATCTCGACCTCACTCGCACCGCCTTTTGCCCGGACCGTCCAAGAATTCGTCAGACGCTTCACAAAGCCTGGCATCTTTTCTCCAGCTGCGGAGTAGCTGACATGCCGTCGCTGCGCGTCGTAGGCCTCAATCGTTTCGGTAAAAGGTCCAAGGGATGTCTGGCATACGCGACCAGCGACTGGTGCATTGGCCAGGACGGGTGCGTCCAATCGAGGACCCGAGGCGTAGACGCTTGAGGCCCAGTCCCCAGCATGTGCATATTTCGGTCCCAAAATCTCCCAAACTTGATCGGGAGTGGCGTGGATGACGGTGGTCTTTTTGATCTTCATTGCTTGCTCCTCAGATGAACATGCGGGGCTGATCCAGGGACCAGCCCCGCAAATGATCACGCAATGACGTTGCCGCCCATGGCGTAGCCGCCCATGGCGTAGCCGCCTTCCGCGGTCTGCTCGATATGCACATTGATGTATTGTTTGATGTCGCCCTTGCCGCTTTCGGTGGCGACACTGCTCAATCCATTGGTGAGGCTTGTAACGATCTTTGCCTTCTCTTCCTTCGACCAGGCTGATTTGGGAACGGTGACTTTGATTGTTGGCATTGTGCTCTCCTGCGGACCTTTCTTGATGCCTTGTTTTTTGCATCACATGATGCATATTGCATGAGGAGCAGTTTTTTGCAACGCTTGATGTAAAATAAATAGTGAGATGGCGAGACCAAGAAAATTCGATGAGCAAGAAGCCTTGCAGAAAATGGTGCAGGTCTTCTGGCGCCATGGATATGACGCAACGACGACCCGCATGCTCGAAGAGGCGACCGGGATCGGAGTGCGCGGGATAGCCAATACTTTCGGCGACAAGGAAGACATCTTCCTCAGAGTCTTGGGTGTTTACACCGAGATGGCCCGCGGCGTGATCGAGCAGGTCTTTGCACCGCCGCGGCTAGAGGCCGCGCAGATGATGTTCCAAGGGCTGGCCCAGGTAGCAACCGACCCTGACGATATCACAAATTGCGGCTGCTTGATGGTCAACACGGTCTTTGAGCTTGGACGAGCGAGTGTACGGGTGCGGGAAGCGGTGGAAGCCTACCGCGCAATGTGGCGCGAGGCGTTTTATATGGCCGCAATCGCTGATGGGGTTGCGGAGCCTGAGGAAAGGGCGGAGTTTTTGCTCGGGCTTCTCTGGGGCGCGCTCTCGCAGGTGCGGCTAATGGGAGCGACCACAGCCGCCGCACCGATGGCGAAAATTGCGGTGGAGACCATTGAGACCTGGAAACGCGACAGCGCTTAGCGCGATCAGCGTAGCCCCCTCCTTGCGCGATGTCCGATGAGACGTACGATGTAAAAGGGAAGGCTCAGTCCTTCGCGAAGCACGGCTCTTACCCAACGCGCCCTTGGCATCGGCTCGGCTCTTGATACCGCCCATCCATGTGCTTTTAAGCCCAGCATGCGAAAGGTCATGACGGCCCGCGGCAGATGATATCCATCTGATACGATCATGGCTCTTTGCAAATCGCGCTTGCGCATCAACTCAATGGAGAAAAGCGCATTCTCAAAGGTTGATGTGGCGCGATCTTCTAGAAGTACCGCCTCATAGGGAACCTCAACAGCAACCAATTCACTGCGCACAACCTCTGCTTCGCTTGGCGCAAAGCGACCCAGTCCACCGGTGGCAATCACCCAAGGCGCGCGCCCTTGATGGTAGCACTCAGCGGCCGCAGCGATACGGCGTTTCAAGGTCGGGCTGGGCACGCCGCCTTCCCAAACCGCAGCGCCCATGACAATGATTGCAGTCTTCTCAGGGTGAGGGATGTTAGACACTGGCGCGGTCACCTCAGCAGGCGCATAAGCGATAAGACTAGGCCCAGTCCTAAGGAACAGTTGGTCCATCATGGAGTCTGCCGTCGAAACGCGCGACGTTCAAGAAGTGCCGAGGTGCAACGATTTCCCAGTTACCAACTTAGGGGCTTATTACGAAAGACAGTGAATACTGTGGCCGCAAGGTGAAGGCTGAAAACAGGTCGCTTTTTTGATCCTAAAGCATATGATTAGTTTTTGTAAATTCTGCAAACCTGAGATCATAGATGGCACAAGAGGGATCCTCGATACGGGCGGGCAGCAGAGCATCTCGTGATGCTTTGGTTGGAACGCGGATCCGCGAGCGACGCACCGTTTTAGCCATCAAACAAGGAGACCTGGCGCGCCGGGTCGGTATCTCCCCTTCTTATCTCAACCTGATCGAACACAATCGTCGCCGCATCGGCGGCAAGCTATTGGTGGATATTGCTTCGGCCCTGTCAGTTGAGGTGAGCGCACTCACGCATGGGGCGGAGTCCGAACTGCTCGACCAGCTATCCGAGGCTGCTGCCGCATCCGACGAGGCGGAGGCAGAGCTCGCCCGGATCGAGGAATTCGTGGGTCGCTTTCCCGGATGGGCCCGGTTGATCGCTGGGCAGCGACGTCAGATTGCGCGGTTGGAACGTCAAATGGATGCAATGGCGGATCGCCTCAGCCATGATCCAGCGCTCTCCAGCGCTTTGCATGATCTTTTGTCCAAAGTGACCTCTGAGATCCCCATCATCACCTCGGGGAACACCATGTTCGACAAGCTGGGGATGATCACCGCCACCAGGTTGACCCGGCTCGACGCCAGCGCGCCGGCAATCTTGTTGGGCACGTACCCCAGCGTCCGC
>JBCDGN010000057.1:0-23726 GCA_038751255.1 Pseudomonadota bacterium | reverse complement strand
TTTCGACGACCGCATCATACGGCCTCCATGGCTTCTCTCGTCGGTGGTGGAAAGGGTGCCAAACCCGGAGAGGTTTCGCTCGCGCATAACGGTGTTCTTTTTCTGGATGAGTTTCCCGAATTTTCGCGCCAAGTCCTGGAAACGCTGCGCCAGCCAGTGGAAACTGGCGATGTGGTCGTGGCGCGGGCCAATGCCCATGTGCGTTATCCGGCGAGATTCTTATTGCTTGCGGCGGCCAATCCCTGCCGCTGTGGCCATCTGACGGACCCGGCCCGCGCGTGCAGCCGAGCCCCGGCCTGCGGCGAGGACTACCTTGCGCGGATTTCCGGGCCGCTGATGGATCGCTTTGATCTCAGGCTTGAGGTCCCCCCAGTATCCTTCCAAGATTTGGACCTCCCCCCAACGGGTGAGACAAGCGCTGCGATCCGCAGCCGGGTCACCGCCGCATGGGAGCGACAGCAAATGCGCTTCGCATCCCAGGACAACATAAGCCAAAATGCGGATGCATCGGGAAAACTGCTGGAAGAGATCGCCAGCCCCGATGCTGAAGGCCGCGCGCTGCTGCAACAGGCGGCAGAACGTTTTGGGATCTCAGCGCGTGGATTTCACCGGATCCTCCGGGTCGCGCGGACGATCGCAGATCTAGACGCAACCGATCACGTCAGGCGCCCTCATATTGCGGAAGCAGTAAGCTTCCGCTTGGCACTACGTGCGGGCTAGTTTCGCGTCGATCACATCCCAGATCTGCCCGGCAACATCGCTGCCATCGAAACGTTCGAGCTCTTGAATGCCGGTAGGCGAGGTCACATTGATCTCGGTCAGATAATCGCCGATGACATCGATACCGACGAATATTTGGCCATGTTCGCGCAAGGTTGGACCAATCGCCTCGCAGATTTCAATGTCGCGGGCGCTCAGCGTGGAAGGCTCCGCGCGTCCGCCCACATGCATGTTTGACCGCGTCTCACCCGCCGCCGGCACTCGGTTGATCGCGCCCACGGGCGTGCCATCGACCAAGATGATCCGCTTGTCCCCAGAACTCACTGCGGGGAGGAATTTCTGGGCAATTAGAGGTTCTCGATTGATGCCGGTGAAGAGCTCGTGGAGTGAATTTAAGTTCCGGTCCGCTTGTGTCAGACGAAAAACGCCGGCCCCCCCATTGCCGTATAGTGGCTTGAGAATGATATCGCCGTACCTCTCTTTGAACTCTCGCAGTGTTACAAGATCGCGCGCAATCAGTGTTGGGGGTGTAAGCTGAGGGAACTGCAAAACAAGGAGTTTTTCAGGAAAGTTTCGCACCCAAAATGAGTTGTTGACCACGAGCGTTTCGGGGGCGGCAAAGTCCAACAGATGCGTGGTTGTGATGTAACCCATGTCAAACGGAGGGTCTTGGCGCAGCCAAACCACGTCGAACTCCGAAAGCAGGGCCGCCCGTTCTGGGGAGAGCGTAACATGATCGCCCTTTACTCTTCGCACGGTCATATCGTGGCCACGCGCGCGCAGTACACCTTCATCCCATGCAAGTTTTTCTGGGGCATAGAAAAACAGTGTATGCCCCCGATCTTGGGCCGCCTCGGCCAGGCGAAAACTGCTATCGGCATCAATGTCGACCGCAGTGATCGGATCCATCTGAAAGGCTACACGGGCCATTGCGCTCCCCCAACAACACAGCCGCGCCTGCATGACCCAAGGCCGCAGCGGACGCAATGGTCAGTGAAACGCGGCTGCAATGATCTTGAGCCGTCCAACACCGTCCACAAGCGCGACGTCGAACTGCATTTCGCAATCGAGAGAGAGTGAGTTGTTCCCCAGAAACTCTAGGGCAGCAGCTTGGATCCGGGCCTGCTGCTGCGGGCCTAGTCGCTCGGCTGCTTGACCATGATTGCGCGCTTTTTTAACCTCGACGAAGCAGAACACATCCCCGCGTCGAAGGATCAGGTCTATTTCGCCCGCTTCTCCGCGCCACCGACGTTGCAGAACTTTGTAACCCCTCTCGGAATAGGCCGCCTCGGCGATGGTTTCGGCGGCGACACCCCCATGAAAGCTCACCGCTCCACTCACTGGCGCTTTTCCTTCTGAAGCGCCAAGGCGCGTTGATAAACCTCCCTGCGTGGAAGGTTAAATAGCGCTGCGATTTCGCTGGTTGCGTCCTTGACGCTCAGCCTGTGCAAAGCACCTGTCAACGCGGCCTCGACCGTTTCGGTGTCTGCAACCTCTTCTGCCGGAGCCGGACCGCAAAGAAGAACACATTCACCCTTGGGGTCCTGTGTTCCTAAGTCTTGTCGAAGGCCTTCCAATGTGCCGCGCTTTGCCTCTTCAAATCGTTTGGTCAGTTCTCGGCATAACACCGCAGGTCGCTCTGGGCCCCAGGCCTCGCACAATTCCTCTAACAATCTGCGAACCCGCTTGGGTGACTCGTAGAAGATAACCGTCGCGCCACAGGTTTTGATGTCCGCAAGATAAGACCGACGCGCGGCAGACTTTTGCGGTGGGAAGCCGCAAAACATGAACCGATCGCTTGGCAGCCCAGAAACCGTAAGAGCAGCGAGCATGGCAGATGGTCCCGGCGCAGCGGTGACCATGCAGCCCGCCTCCGACGCTGCGCGGCCTAGGTCGAACCCCGGATCAGAGACCATAGGCGTGCCCGCCTCGGGCGCGTAGAGCACAGCACACCCTGCAAGAATCTCAGCGATTAGGTCAGCGCGCACCTTCTCGGGGCTATGATCGTGATAGGCTTTGATAGGCCGATCCCCCAGTGGCACCCCGTGGATCTGCATGAGGTGGCGCAAACTGCGCGTGTCTTCCGCCACGAGGATATCGGCCGATGCCAAGAGGTCCAAGGCCCGCAATGTGATATCGCGCGCCGCCCCGATAGGTGTTGCAATGAAATAGAGCCCTGGGGCGATCTTTTCCTTCTTGAGATTCACCATTGGACCCCAGACCCCGAGACGCTTAGAACAAGAGCTATCGAGCCCGCCTCGGTCCTGCAACCCGCGCCCCACCTGCGCTGAACGGTCCAAAATCTATGCCCTACTCGCCTTCCCGCGCCCGCCGTAGCCTTTTTCGCGTCTTCGCGGCGTTCACCCTGATCGCCGGCTTGTCCGCTTGTGACCCTGCAGCTTTTGGTGGTGGCCCGCGCGTTGACCCCGGCGCGCCGGTCACTGTCGCCCTCATGGTACCCGGCGGTACCGGCGATCCCCAGTTTGATCTGATCTCCCGAAATCTCACCAATGCCGCACAGCTTGCAGTGAGCGATTTGGACGGTGTCGAGATCAATTTGAAGATTTATCAAACCGCACGTTCCTCCGAGCGTGCCGCACAACTGGCCCGCCAAGCAGTGGGCGAAGGTGCATCAATCATTGTGGGACCGCTGGACGCATCATCGGCCAATGCCGTCGCCGTGGCCGTGGCCGATACCGGCGTCAACGTGCTAAGTTTTTCCAACAACCCCGCCATCGCAGGTGGCAACACCTTCATCTTGGGCAATACGTTTCAGAACACCGCAGACCGCCTGGTAAACTATGCATCACGGGCCGGTAAATCGTCGTATGTGGTCGTCAGCGGGCGCACCCCAGCCGAAGAAGTGGGAAGAGAAGCCGTCATCCAAGCCATTGGCCGGTCCGGTGGTCGCGTCGTAAACGACTCAAACTTTGCCATGTCCCAAGAAGGCGTGGTCGCTGCAGGTCCCGGAATTGCAGCCAGTGCCGAGGCATCAGGCGCGGATGCTGTTTTCTTGACCTCTAGCACCCAAGACGCGCTGCCGCTTTTGATGCAGCTTCTGCCCGAAAACGGTCTGACCCCCGGCACTTACCAATATATCGGCCTGACCCGTTGGGACATTCCCAGCTCTGCGCTCTCGTTGCCGGGCGTCCAAGGCGGGTGGTTTGCTTTGCCCGACCAAAATGCCACGCAGCAGTTTCAAGCCCGCTATCAGGCTGCCTATGGTTCGCCACCTCACCCCCTGGCGGGGCTCGCCTATGACGGCATCGCGGCCGTCGGGGCACTCGTGAAAACCCGCGGCAACGACGCGCTAACGAAATCTGCGCTGACCCAAGGCAATGGATTCGCCGGCGCAACCGGTGTATTCCGCTTCCGCAATGATGGCACCAACCAGCGCGGACTCGCGGTGGCAACGATCGAAAACAACCAGGTACGTGTGATTGACCCAGCTCCAAGACGTCTCGGTAGCGCCGGATTCTAAAGTCGCTGGGCATTACAAGCCGCCGGCCCCGCTGATCTGCGCCGCTGACAAAATATTCGATCCCGCCAAGACCCATTCGGCGCTCGAAGGCGTTTTCGACAAGGACAAACCGGCCAAGGAACTGCGCGCAGATGTCGTTGCTGTGCTGGTAGAGGCTCGGCGCACCGGCACCGAAACCATCACCGATGCGATCGCGAATGATCCCCACGCCTCCGGGGAAGCCGAGCGCGCCTATGCTTTCCTTACAGATTGCATCGTGCGCAGCGTTTTTGAAGTCACGCTCCGTCACTTCCATCCCCCCAAAACTCGCAATGAAAATGACAGCATTACAGTGCTGGCCGTGGGAGGGTATGGCCGAGGCGAAATGGCGCCATATTCCGACGTGGATTTGCTGTTTTTAACCCCGTGGAAGCCGACCCCCTGGTCAGAAAGCGTGATCGAAAGCATGCTCTATATGCTGTGGGATCTGCGCCTCAAGGTCGGTCATGCCAGCCGAACCATTGCGGAATGTCTGCGTATGGGGCGTGAGGATTACACCATTCGCACCTCATTGCTCGAAATCCGCTATTTAGACGGAAACTATAAACTCGCCGAGACACTTCGCCAGAAGCTGCGCGATGATCTCTTTCGTGGCACAGCAGCCGATTTCATCGAAGCAAAGCTGACCGAACGCAGCGAGCGTCACAAAAAACAAGGCGGCCAGAGATATGTGGTCGAGCCCAATGTCAAAGAAGGCAAAGGCGGCCTTCGCGACCTTCAGTCTTTGTTTTGGATCGCGAAATATGTGCACGGCGTCGATGAAATCTCAGAGCTTGTAGGGCTTGGCGTCTTCACCCAGGCCGAGTTTGACAAGTTCAATCGCGCTGAGAAGTTCCTTTGGGCTGTTCGCAACCAACTGCATCTGTTGTCGAGGCGAGCAATGGATCAACTGACATTCGATTTGCAGGTCCAGGTCGCAGAAAAGCTCGGCTATAGCGATTTTGGTGGCCGCCGCGCGGTTGAACACTTTATGCAGGACTATTTCCGCCACGCCACCAAAGTGGGGGAACTGACCCGCATCATGCTGACCGCCTTGGAGGCTGACCACACCAAACGCGCGCCTCGTCTCGCAGGGTTGTTCCGGCGCGCCAAAAAAGTGCGGCCCGGCTTTGAGATCGTCCAAAACCGGATTCGCTATCAGGACCCCGAGCGTTTCTTGGCCGACAAGCTCAATATCCTGCGTTTCTTCCAAGAAGGCCTTAGAACAGGCTATCTGATCCACCCCGATGCCATGCGTCTGATCGCGGCCAATCTGAACCTCATCGATGACGAAATGCGCAACGATCCCGAAGCCGCGCGGCTTTTCATGGATATCTTGCTCAATCACGGCAATCCCGAACGGGGATTGCGCCGGATGAACGAACTTGGGGTGCTTGGCGCCTTCGTGCCAGAGTTCCAACCGATCGTCGCGATGATGCAGTACAATCTCTACCATCAGTTCACGGTGGACGAGCACACGATCCAATGCCTCTCAACGCTGGCCAAGATCGAGAGAGGAGAGTTGGCAGAGGATCTGCCGTTTGCGACCCGCATCCTGCAACATGGCCAAATCGACCGCAAAGTCCTCTATGTGGCGCTATTTCTCCATGACATCGGCAAAGGCCGCAAAGATGACCATTCGATCTTTGGTGCAAAGATTGCCCGTAAGGTCGCGCCGCGCTTGGGACTGACCAAAGATCAAAGCGAGACCGTCGAATGGCTGGTGCGGTATCACCTCTTGATGTCTGACATGGCGCAAAAGCGCGATCTGGCTGACCCGCGCACCATTCGCGACTTTGCCAAAGCGGTGAAAACACAAAAGCGTTTGGATTTGCTCAGCGTGTTGACCACCTGCGATATCATCGGGGTCGGCCCCGGGGTCTGGAATAACTGGAAGGCGCAGTTGATGCGCAATCTTTACCGCCAGACATCGACCGCGCTGGCCACGGGGCTTGAAGAGATCAATCGTGAAAGCCGTGAGAGCGAGGCGAAGGCCGCGCTCCGCGATGCCCTCTCCGATTGGAGCAAAACTGATCTGCGCAAAGAAACGCAGCGTCATTACGGCCCGTATTGGCAAGGCTTGCACACCGACGCTCAGGTTGTGATCGCCCGGATGCTGCGCGACATTGAAAAGAACAGCATCGGCATTGAGCTAGAGCCTGATCCGGACCGCGATGCCACGCGGGTTTGTTTTGCGATGGACGATCATCCCGGCATCTTTGCGCGGCTTGCGGGTTCGCTTGCACTGGTGGGGGCGAATGTGGTCGATGCCCGCAGTTTCACCTCGAAGGATGGATATGCCACAGCGGTATTTTGGGTCCAGGATGCCGATGGTCATCCCTATCAGGCCGACCGTCTGGAGCGTTTGAAACTCACCATTCACAAGACGCTTAGCGGAGAATTGGTCACCACCGAAGCGGTGCGTCGCCGCGACAAAATCAAAAAACGCGAACGCAACTTCACCTTCCCCACATCGATCAATTTCGACAATGAGGGATCGGAAATCTATACGATCATTGAGGTCGATACACGCGACAGACCTGGGCTTTTGTTCGATCTCACGCGCGTGCTGGCAGCGGCCAATGTCTATATCTCATCTGCACAGATCGCGACCTACGGTGCGCAGGTGGTCGATACTTTCTACGTCAAAGACATGTTCGGGCTCAAAATTATCTCCAAGTCCAGGCAAGGCACTCTGGAAACCAAGATGCGTAGCGCGATCGAAACCGGGGCACGGGCCGCCGCAGAATGAAGCCTATCAGACTGCTCAGCGGGTTTCTCACCGTAGGTGGGTGGACCATGGCGAGCCGAGTCTTGGGATTTGTGCGCGATATTTTGATCGCCGCCACGATTGGATCGGGGCCCGTGGGCCAAGCCTTCATGGTGGCCTTTGCCCTGCCGAACATGTTCCGCCGCTTCTTTGCGGAAGGCGCGTTCAACATGGCCTTTGTGCCAATATTCTCCAAGAAACTTGAACGCGGTGAAGATGCGAAAGGCTTTGCCACAGAAGCCTTTGCTGGGCTTGCCACGCTTCTCGCTGTGTTCTCAGCCGTCTCGATTCTCGCCATGCCGCTTTTGGTCCTTGCAATGGCCAGCGGTTTTGCGGGAGATATTCGATTTGAGCTGGCCGTGGATTACGGTCGGGTCTGTTTCATCTATATCCTGTTCATTTCGCTCGGTGCGCTTCTCTCTGGCGTTCTCAACGCCTTAGGCCATTTCGCCGTTGCCGCGGCAGCACCGGTTTTGCTCAACGTGATCTTGATTGCGGCCCTTGGATTGTCAGAGACGGGCCTCTTTGCCAGTGCCGCACCTCTTGCCGCGGACGAGGCGGAGCAGCTCACCGGTGCGCGGCAGGGCCAGTTCCTGGTCTGGGGCGTGGTTGTGGCCGGAGTCGCGCAGTTTGCGCTTCTTTGGGCGGCGGCGCATCGGGCGGGCTTTGGCCTTCGCCTCAACTGGCCACGTTTTTCGCCAGAAATGCGGCGACTATTGATCCTCGCCGCGCCAGCCGCGCTCGCCGGAGGCGTTGTTCAGATCAATCTGCTGGTCGGACGCCAAGTGGCGAGCTTTTTCGATGGCGCCGTTTTCTGGCTCGGGATGGCAGACCGGCTTTACCAATTGCCCTTGGGCGTGGTGGGCATCGCGGTGGGCATTGTTTTGCTGCCGGATCTTTCTCGCCGTCTGGGCGCCGGGGATGAAACCGGCGGGCGCGAAGCATTCAGCCGCGCCGGTGAAATCTCCCTGGCCCTGACCTTGCCTGCCGCCCTTGCGCTCTGCACAATACCCGGTGCTCTGACCTCGGTTCTCTACGAACGTGGCGCTTTCAGTGCCGAGGACAGCGCGGCCACCGCGCTCGCCGTTGCGGTCTACGGTGCAGGTCTGCCCGCTTTTGTGCTGCAGAAGGTATTGCAACCGCTTTACTACGCCCGCGAGGACACCAAGACGCCGTTTCGTTATGCGGTGGTCGCCATGGGCATCAACGCAGTGGTTGCGATTGGCTTGGCTCCGTTGATCGGCTGGATCGCCGCGGCGCTTGCCACAACGCTGGCAGGATGGGCGATGGTGATCTTGCTGTTTTGGGGCGCTCGCAACATGGGCGCTTCCGCTCAGTTCGACGCACGCTTTTTCCATCGGTTGCCCCGCCAGATCGGCGCCAGCGCAATGATGGTTTTGTGCCTGCTCCTGCTTCGCTCCGTCTTGGACCCGTGGCTAAGCATGGATTACTGGCGGTATGGCGCGCTCGCGCTCTTGGTCGGCGGTGGCGGGGCGAGCTATTTCGCCGCCGCTCACGGGTTTGGTGCACTTCGATTGACAGAACTGAGGTCTGCCCTTCGCCGAAGCTAGACGGTCACTTAGGCTGGCAACTTGGTCTTGCGCAGATAGGGTAACACCGCCTCGAACTCTCCGAATTTTTCTGTCGCGGCCTCATTGGACACTGCTGGCGGGATGATCACATCCTGACCGACAAGCCAATCGGCAGGGGTCGCCACGCCGTGTTTGTCCGTGGTTTGCAGCGCATCAAGCGCGCGGATCACTTCGGCGAAATTTCGACCCACAGTCATCGGATAGGTCATCATCAAGCGCACCTTCTTGCTGGGGTCGATGATGTAGACCACCCGTACGGTCGCGCTGTGAGCCGGGGTGCGTCCATCGGGAAGGACGTATTCCGCTGGCAACATGTCAAAAAGCTTCGATACCGTCAGATCCTCATCGGCGATGATCGGAAAGGCGACCTCGGCCCCAGCAAAGCCTGAAATATCGCTCGACCATTTCTTGTGATCTTCAACCCCATCGACAGAAACCCCGATCACCTTGGTGCCGCGCTTGGCCCATTCATCGTTCAACTGTGCGACGGCGCCAAACTCTGTTGTGCAAACCGGGGTGAAATCCTTTGGATGCGAGAACAGGATCGCCCAGCTATCGCCAATCCAGTCGTGGAAACTTATCTCTCCTTGGCTCGATTGGGCGGTAAAGTCTGGCACAGTGTCATTGATGCGCAAGGCCATCGGGTCGCTCCTCTTGGGTTGGGTATTGGCGAAACACCTAGTTGGGACAGATCTACCTCAAGCCTCCCCGAGCGGAAAGGATTTGCTGTGAACCATCCCTTGAACCCGTTCGCTCGCGGTGCGACGTAGATAGGAATGCGACGCGGAGAGATGTGATGACGGATGCCACGAATTTTTATATCGACGGCGCTTGGGTTGAACCTCAAGAGGGCCATCGATTGGATGTGATCGACCCTTCGACCGAAGAGATCTGCGCCACGATCTCGTTAGGGGGACAGGGAGATACCAATGCCGCGGTGGCCGCCGCAAAACGCGCCTTCACCCGTTTCGGACAAAGCAGGAAAGCCGAACGGCGCGAGCTTCTGGAGGCCATCCTTGATCGCTACAAGGCCCGCGCCACTGAAATCGCCGATGCGATGACCTTAGAAATGGGGGCACCGGTGAAGCTCTCGATGGAAGATCAGATGCCCTCGGGCAGCTATCACATCAAACAATTCATCAAAGCGTTGGAGCCGATGGAATTTGAATTCCCGCTTCACACCGCAGCTCAGCCAGGGCGCATCCACCTTGAACCGATCGGTGTCTGTGGGTTGATCACGCCTTGGAACTGGCCCATGAACCAGGTCACCCTAAAAGTCGGCGCTGCGATTGCGGCAGGCTGCACCATGGTGTTGAAACCCTCAGAAATTGCGCCTCTGAGTTCCATGGTCTTTGCCGAGGTGATGCATGAGGCAGGCGTTCCAGCGGGAGTCTTCAACCTCGTCAACGGCGACGGGCCCGGCGTGGGAACCCAATTATCGGTCCATCCTGACGTGGATATGGTCAGCTTCACAGGCTCAACACGTGCCGGACGTCTGATCACCAAGAACGCGGCGGAAACGATCAAACGCGTCAGTCTTGAGCTTGGCGGCAAAGGGGCAAATATCGTCTTTGAGGATGCAGATGGCGACGCTGTCCGCCGCGGGGTGACCCATTGCATGGAAAACACCGGCCAATCCTGTAACGCGCCGACCCGGATGCTGGTACAGCGCAGCCGTTACGACGATGTGGTGGCCGAAGCTGCAGAAGTCGCCGAGGCCACGGCAACGGGCCCAGCACGCGAAGCAGGGGATCACATCGGCCCAGTGGTCTCGGGCGTGCAATTCGACCGGGTTCAGTCCTTGATCGAGACCGGCATTCGAGAAGGCGCACGGCTGGTTGCTGGCGGTCCTGGCAGGCCCGAGGGCACCAATCGCGGCTACTTCATCCGTCCCACTGTCTTTGCCGATGTCACCAACGATATGATCATTGCGCAGGAAGAGATCTTTGGCCCCGTTCTGTCGATTCTGCCCTTTGAGGACGAAGAGGATGCCGTTCGGATCGCCAATGATACGCCTTATGGCTTGACCGATTATGTGCAGACCCAAGACCCAGAGCGCGCGCGGCGCGTGGCCCGGCAACTGCGTGCCGGGATGATCGAAATCAATGGTGGCAGACGCGGCGCCGGCGCTCCGTTTGGCGGAATGAAGCAATCGGGCAATGGCCGGGAGGGCGGTCGCTACGGCATCGATGAGTTTTTGGAGGTCAAGTCCGTCGGCGGGTGGCCTGCTTAGCCGTTAACTTGTCACTCTCACGGTCCGACCTCAAACCGCCCGCTCAGACTGCAGCGGTTTTGAGGCGGTGAGCCTTGTTGCGACCGAATGCTTTCTTCAACAAATCTAGAATAACGTGATCCCATGTGAGAGCTTGTTCTGCCGACACCACAGCAAAACCGGCCCCCTTAATTTCTCGCCTTGGCGGCGCCCATGTGGAACATTACATAGCTTCCATGTTTGGTGATCTCCTCAAATCGCTTATGGCGCCGGAGCCGGAGCCCCTGCCCGACCCCGATGCTCGCGTTGCTATGGCAGCGCTATTGGTGCGCGTTGCCCGCTCAGACGGGGACTATGCCAAAGAAGAAGTGGCCCATATCGACCGTGTCTTGGCCGCCCGCTATGGGCTTGGGCCGTTTGAAGCGACCGCCTTGCGCGGACGTGGCGAAACGCTCGAAAACCAAGCACCGGATACGGTTCGGTTCACACGCGCCCTGAAAGACGTGATCCCTTACGAGGAACGTGTCTCTGTGATCGAAGCCCTTTGGGAGATTGCCCTGGCCGATGGCGAACGCGATGGTGAAGAGGACAGTGTCCTGCGCATGGTCGCGAGTTTTCTCGGGATCAACGACCATGCAAGCAATGCCGCACGTCTGAGGGTCCAGCAGCGCATGGCAGGTTAAGTCGGTTTCAATGCGTTATTTTTGAGCAGTTGCTCAGATTTTCTCAAAACAAGCCAACGCGCCCATTGCAAAGAACGTTAATTTCCGCATCACTCGGCCTGTTAGATCGTCTTGCAACTTGGCAGGTAACCTTTGCACGTCCCCTCGCCCGTTATCGAAATTCGGGACCTTCACAAAGCCTATGGGCAGTTGGAAGTTCTAAAAGGGGTTTCGATCTCTGCACCGCGAGGTCATGTGGTGTCGCTGATCGGCTCATCCGGTTCGGGTAAATCCACACTGCTAAGATGCTGCAACCTGCTCGAGGACAGCCAGCAGGGAGAAATCTTGTTCGAAGGCGAACCGATTTCATGGAGAGGCGATGGACCTGCGCGCAAACCCGCCGATCGCGCCCAAGTTCTGCGGGTCCGAACCAATCTGTCGATGGTGTTCCAGCAATTCAATCTTTGGGCCCATATGACGATCCTGGAAAATGTCATGGAAGCCCCGGTCACCGTCTTGAACCGGTTCAAACCCGATGTAGAGCTTTCGGCGCGCCAGATCTTAGACAAGGTCGGTATCGGCGACAAATGCGATGTCTATCCTGCACAGCTTTCTGGCGGACAACAGCAGCGCGCCGCCATTGCCCGCGCCCTCGCGATGGAGCCAAAAGCGCTTCTCTTTGATGAACCCACCAGCGCGCTTGACCCCGAGTTGGAACAAGAGGTGCTGAAAGTCATTCGCGAACTTGCCGCCGAAGGTCGGACTATGATCATTGTCACCCATGATATGCGCATGGCCGCGGATGTGTCTGATCATGTGGTCTTTCTGCACCGCGGCTTGATCGAAGAAGAAGGTCCGCCCGAAACCCTGTTCGGCGCCCCGAAATCCACCCGACTACAACAATTTCTATCCGCTACATCGCCGGCCTAACTTGGCCTGACATCATGGCTTACTTACGGAGACCACTACCCATGAAACATCTTCTCTTCGCAACAACGGCTCTGGCACTGTCAGCGACCGGCGTGCTCGCCCAAGACGTGGTCCGGATGGGGACCGAGGGTGCCTACCCTCCATATAACTATATCGACGATGCCACGGGCGAGGTCGCAGGTTTTGACATCGACGTGGGCAACGAACTGTGCAAGCGCGCTGAACTGAATTGCGAATGGGTGGCAACGGATTGGGACAGCATCATCCCTAATTTGGTTTCTGGCAACTACGACACGATTATGGCGGGCATGTCGATCACGCCAGAGAGGGACGTGGTGATCGACTTTACTCAGAATTATCTGCTGCCCGAACCCTCCGCCTTTGTCGGTCTCAGCGACGATGTCGAGATTGATGGTGCCGTAATCGCGGCTCAGACCGGAACCATCCAGGCCGCGCATGTGACTGAGATCGGGGCGACCTTGGTGGAATTCCCAACACCGGACGATACGATTTCTGCGATCAAGAACGGCGAGGCGGATGCTCTTTTGGCAGACAAATCCTTCCTGGCTCCCTTCGTGAACGAAGACCCGGACCTCTACTTTGTGGGTGATGATGTGATGTTGGGCGATGGTCTTGGCATCGGTCTGCGCGAAAGCGATGGCGACCTAAAGGCGAAACTCAACGCAGCAATTGAGTCGATGAAAGCGGACGGTAGCTTGAACACCATGATTGTGAAGTGGTTCGGAGAAAGCTCACCAACCTTCTAGAGCCAGCCATTGCGGGTCCTTAAAGACCCGCATGCCGCGCCATGTTCGAATATTGCGTTGATCCCTCCGTACTGTCCGATAGCCGCTGGATGATGTGCTATCTGACAAGTCCAAAACAGCTTGCGTTCTACACAAGCTTCGGAACGGTGCTTGCGCTCTTGGCGGTCACAGCGCCCTGCGCGCTCTTGCTGGGCTTTTTGGGCGCGATGGCCAGTCGCTCGCATTTTCCACCCCTGACGATCGTAGGACGCGGCTACACATCAATGGTTCGGGGCATTCCCGATATCATTTTCTTTCTCTTTATTCCCATCGCAGTGGATCAGGGCCTGGAATGGCTGCGCCATCATTGGCGATGCCCCGATTGGACCGAGCCAATCCGAAGGGGCAGCGATTTCGTGGTCTGTGCGGATGCAAAACTGCCGCTCTCGTCAGCGTCGACCTGGATCCACGATCTTTATGGAATCACCTTGGCAGTCTTAGCCTTCGCTGTCGTCTTCGGAGCCTTTGCGGCCAATGTGCTTTATGGCGCGATGAATTCAGTACCCAAGGCCCAGCTAGAGACCGCTGAGGCCTATGGCATGACACCGCGCCAGAGTTTTTGGCGGATCTTGGTGCCGCAAATGTGGGTCTATGCTCTGCCGGGCTTGTCGAACCTTTGGCAGGTTCTGATCAAAGCGACCCCGCTTTTGTTTTTGCTGGGCGTCAAAGACATCGTCTTTTGGGCACGCGAAATGGGCGGTGCTAAGACCTCGACATTCAGCTACCCTCATCCCGATTGGCGGCTCTATTACTTCTTGGTGTTGCTCGTTTTCTACCTATTGCTCACCAGCCTCTCGGAACGTCTCTTCCGCCGCGGTATGGTCAAGCTCAGCCATGGTCAAGCCACCATGGCCGGGGAACAGCAACGTAAGGCGCACGCGGCATGAGTTGCTGGCAGGTTCTCCAAGACTATGGGCTGCGGTCCCTCGGGATCGGGGAACGTTTGCTTCCGCGCAGCGACTTTACCCTCTGTGACCAGTTTATCCTGATTGGTTCCGGTCTGATCTGGAACGTCTATTTCGCGGTTTTGGCGCTCGCGCTCGGGTTTGGCCTATCGATCACGGTGGCGCTCGGCAAAGCCAGCACCAATCCCGCCTTACGCGTGCCCTCTGAATGGTTCATTTTTTTGTTCCGAGGCTCGCCGCTCTTTATCCAGTTCTTCCTGGCCTATGAGGCCTTCGTGATGTTGCCGCGCAATGGGATCGAGTTCTCATTCTTGGGGGCAGAGTTTACCGCCGAGACCCGTTGGCTCACCCGGGCCTGGGCGGGCGCCTTGATCGTTTTGTTTCTCAACACGTCGGCCTATGCGGGCGAGATCTTTTACGGGGCACTGCGCTCGGTCCCGAAAGGAGATCTGGAGGCTGCAGATGCCTATGGGATGAGCGGCTGGACCAAGTTCCGCCGCATCACCCTGCCCTCGATGCTGCGGCTTGCTTGGCCATCTTACACGAACGAAGCCATCTTTCTGTTCCACGCCACGACGCTGGTCTACTTCTCGGGTTTTCCGGCCTGGCGCCAGGAAGGCGATGCGCTCTACTACGCCAACTACTTTGCGGATAAGACCTTCAACCCGTTTGTCGCCTATCCGATTGTGGCGGCCTATTTTATCGCGCTCACCTTGATCATTATTTGGGCTTTTGGCCGCGTGAACCGACGACTGAACCGCCATATCGCACCGCAGAAACGATCCGCCCTAAAGCTCAGACTTCAGGTCGTGCGATGATCGATGATGAGGCCCCGCAGAGCCTCCGCACGGGGATTTGCGATCTCAATGGGCAGATGCGGGGCAAACGCCTGACCGGCGATCAATTGCCCAAAATCGAGTTCTCAGGGCTGAGGCTGCCGCTCTCCGCGCTTAATGTCGATCTTTGGGGCGCTGATATTTTGAACAGTCCCTTGGTCTTTTCCAGCGGCGATGCGGATGGGCAATTGCGCATCACCGACCGTGGCCCGGTCCCTATGCCGTGGCTCGCGCCGGGAACCGATTTGGTGCCCATGTGGCTTTTCACCGATGATGGACGTCCCTTTGCCGGTGATCCCCGCCACGCCTTGGGCCGGGTGCTGGAGCGCTTCCACCGACAGGGTTGGAAAGTGACCGCGGCGATGGAGCTTGAGTTTACGCTGATCGATCCCAGCCCTGAGCCGCCCCGAGCCGTTGGAGAGGTTGCCTCTGTCCTTGGTGTCGAAGAGCTTGACCGCCATGCCGTGCTCTTTGACGAGATTTTCCAAGGCGCGAAGACGATGGACATCCCAGTGCAAGGGGCGCTGTCGGAAAGCGGTGTCGGACAGTTTGAGATCAATCTTGGCCACGGGCCGGCCATGCGCATGGCCGATGATGTTTGGTTGACCAAACAGTTGATCCGAGGGATGGCCTCTAAACATGGGCTCGCGGCGAGTTTCATGGCCAAGCCACTTCCCGATGAACCCGGCAATTCCATGCATTGTCATGTCTCGATCCAAGATCGACAAGGGCGCAACCTCTTTGACAATGGGCTCCATTCGGGGACCTCGCTCATGCATGCGGCGATAGCGGGCTGTCTGGCCTGTATGCCCGGCGCCACGTTGATCTTTGCGCCCTGGGACAACAGCTTTCAGCGGCTCACCCCGGAAACTCATGCTCCGACCGGGGCCAGTTGGGGCTATGAAAACCGCACCACTGCGATCCGTGTTCCCGGCGGCGATCCTGCGGCGCGCCGGATAGAGCATCGGGTCCCCGGCGCAGATGCCAACCCTTATCTGGCGCTGGCGACTATCCTCGGAAGCATGCTGATCGGCGTGGAAGACGAGCTGTCTCCCCCTGAGCCGGTGATCGGCAATGCCTATGAACAACGCGCGCTGAAACTGCCGCTTGATTGGGACACAGCGATCAAGAGCTTTTCTGAAAGCCCAAAAATGACGCGTATCCTACCACCGGCGATCATCTCTTACTATGTTGCCATGAAACGGCAGGAACAGCGGCGTATGGCAGATCTGAGCCCGGAGGCGCAGTTGCGTGTGATGCTGCAGGGCGTGTAAGCGGCAGGCGCGAAGGTGGTAGCGAGTCCCCCAATGAAGATCGGCATTCTGCAATGCGGCCACACGGCCCCGGCCATCGTCGAACGCCACGGCGAGTATGCGGATATGTTCGAACGCCTCCTCGCCGCGCATGGGTGGGCGTTTGAAACCTGGCGCGTGGTCGATGGTGAGTTTCCCCACAGCCATGAGGCAGCTGATGGGTGGCTACTGACGGGATCTCCGCTCGGTGTCTATGACGATGCGCCCTTCATCCCAGTCTTAGAGGCGTTGATCCAAGACCTCGCTGCGCGCGAAGCGCCCATGGTCGGGATTTGCTTTGGCCATCAGATCATCGCACAGGCACTTGGTGGGAAAGTGGTCAAACATCCCGGTGGCTGGCGGTTGGGCCCACAAGACTATCAGATCGCAGGCGCGGCTGCGTCAGTGTCGCTTCATGCCTGGCATCAAGACCAGGTGACACACTTGCCTGAAGGGGCAGAGATCACTGCGGAGGGCCCAGATTGCAAGATTGCGGGCTTTGCCATTGGCGGACATGTCTGGACCCTACAACCGCATCCAGAATTCGACGATGGCGTGATCGAGCGACTGATCAACACGCGTCGTGGCTCCCCCGGCTATGAGGCGGCGCCGATCCCTGAGGCCGAAGCATCTCTTGGCACCCCGGTCGATCAATCCTGGGCCGCGCACCAAATCGGGCAATTTTTTAGCCAAGCGGACGCGCGGCGCAATGGCTGACTGGCGGACACATATCCCCGACGCCGCGCAGTCCTATCTACAGGGTCATACCTTGGATGAGATTGAATGCGTGATCGCCGATCTGTCTGGTATCGCGCGTGGCAAGGCGATGCCGGCCAGCAAGTTCGCCGTACAAAAGAACTTCTATCTGCCCGAGTCGATCTTCTTTCAAACCATCGCTGGTGGCTGGGCCGAAGCGGCCGGAAGCGCCGGCTTTACCGAACCCGATATGATCTTGGTCCCCGATTACAGCACCGCGACGGCGGCGCCTTGGACCAATGACTACACGCTCCAGATCATCCACGACGCCCAGGACCGCGATGGCACACCTGTGCCGGTTGCGCCACGCAATGTGCTCAGACGCGTTGTTGCCGCTTATGAAGCGCGTGGACTGATCCCGGTGGTCGCGCCAGAAATGGAGTTTTTCCTCGTTGCGCGTAACACCGATCCCTCTCAGGCAATCGCTCCCATGATGGGACGCACAGGTCGACCGGCGGCGGCGCGGCAATCCTATTCGGTCACAGCCGTCGACGAATACGGCCCGGTGATCGATGACATCTATGATTTCGCGGAAGCCCAAGGCTTTGAAATCGACGGGATCACCCAGGAAGGCGGCGCTGGCCAGTTAGAGATCAACCTCAGACATGGCGACCCGGTCAAGCTTGCAGATGAGGTGTTTTTCTTCAAACGCCAAATCCGTGAAGCAGCGTTGCGGCACGATTGCTTCGCCACTTTCATGGCCAAACCGATCGCCGGAGAACCCGGTTCGGCCATGCATATCCACCACTCGGTGCTTGATCAGGCAACAGGACGGAACATTTTTTCGACCGAGGACGGCAACGAAACGCCCGCTTTTTATCACTTCATCGCCGGTCTGCAAAATCATCTGCCATCGGCACTGCCGCTATTGGCACCCTATGTGAACAGCTACAGGCGCTATGTGCGGGACCATGCGGCGCCGATCAATCTCGAATGGGGGCATGACAATCGCACAACCTCGATCCGGGTGCCGATCTCTAGCGTGGAGGCCCGCCGGGTTGAAAACCGGATCGCAGGGATGGATTGCAACCCCTATCTTGGCATCGCCGCGTCGCTGGCCTGCGGTCTGATTGGCCTCGAAGAAGCCAAAGACCCTCGACCGATCTTCACAGGGGACGCCTATGATGCAGAGGCCGAGATCCCCCGCGGTCTGTTCCAAGCGCTCGATTTTTTTGCTGAAGCTTCCCGGTTGCGTGATCTACTCCATCCCGACTTTGCACGGGTCTATGAGATCGTCAAAACCGCCGAATATCACGAGTTCCTGGAGGAGATCTCGCCATGGGAGCGGGAACATCTTTTGCTGAACGTATGAACCTATTGCATGCCAATGACCGGCCTGGGCTCTACCCCCAAAGCTGGTACGCCGAAACCGCAACGCCACTGGATCCTTTCACCGCGCTAAAGGGTGAACATCAGACCGATATCTGCGTGATTGGTGCTGGCTACACGGGGCTCTCTGCGGCGCTCCATTTGGCAGAGCGCGGCTATAACGTGATGGTGCTCGAAGCTCAGCGCGTGGGCTTTGGCGCATCCGGTCGCAACGGGGGACAGGTCGGTTCCGGGCAACGGATCTCGCAGCCCGAGTTAGAGCAAATGCTGGGCCCTGAAGATGCGCAAAAGCTCTGGCAGATCGGCGAGGCGGCAAAAGCCAAGGTTAAGTCTCTGATCGCGCGTCATAAGATTGACTGCGATTGGCGCGACGGGGTGGCCCATGCCGATTGGGATCCAAGCGATGTGCCGATGAGCCATGCGGAAGCCTCGCATCTTGCCGAGCTTTACAACTATGATCAGATCGCGCCGCTGGACCAAGACGGGATCGCTGCGCTGACAGGCACAGACGTGTTCGCTGGCGGCGTGGTGGATCGCGGGGCTGGATCGCTTCACCCGTTGAAATACGCGCTTGGGCTGGCTCGCGCGGCCGCCGCGGCTGGGGCGGTGATCCATGAACGCAGCGAAGTGGTTGAGTTAATCCCGGGCGACCGCCCCATGATTTCCACCGCGTCAGGTGAGGTGCGCGCAGACCATGTGATTGTCGCCTGCAACGGGTATCTGGGTCGCCTGGAGCCCAAGACAGCGGCGCATATTATGCCGATCAACAATTTCATCATCGCCACGGACCCATTGGGAGCAGAGTTCGACGCTGTGCTCCCCGGCAGTGAGGCGGTTGCTGATTCACGCTTCGTGGTGAATTACTGGCGGATGAGCCCGGATCGGCGGCTTATTTTCGGTGGCGGCGAGAGCTATGGGCCGCGCTTTCCCATGGATATCGCCAAATTGGTGCGGCGCCGCCTGTTAGAGGTCTATCCTCAGATGGCGCATGTGGAGATTTCGCATGCCTGGGGCGGGACCCTGGCAATCACCCGGACCCGTCTGCCCTGTTTTCATCGCCCTGCACGGGGGGTTCTGGCGATCGCAGGCTATTCCGGCCATGGGGTAGCCTTGGCCAGTCTGGCCGGAGAGATCGCTGCTGAAACCATCGCAGACCAGGCCGAGCGCTTTGATCTGATGGCGCGCTTACCTGTCCCACGCATGCCGGGCGGGGCGACGCTTCGCCAGCCGCTGCTCGTGCTTGCGATGAGCTGGGCCGCTCTGCGGGATCGCTTGGGCATCTGACGCACCATCAAAGCCATCCTTTACCGAGGGTCGCGCGCGTAGCAGCAGACATCAAGCCAATGACCTAAAGCCGGGTGATAGAGCCCTAAAGAAGAACTGTTTTCTGGTCAGAGCGTGCGCGAGATTGCTCACTAATTCCTGCGATGGCCGCTGCATCCGGCCCTCGAACGCATGCGATAAACCTAGGTTTGCGAGTTGCGGAAGCGGCGAAATGATAAGTTTCGGATTAGTATATTATAATCATATATTGGACTAATCTGTTATATAGAAGAAACTGAACGGCCAGCAGATAGATTTATCCAACATGCTGAAACAAGTTGCTCTCAGGTGGCCGCGGCATCCCTACGAGATCCACGGTCCTTGCAAGCCGCAGAGTCGAGATACGCTGTCGGCGACGCCATAGAAATGCGTGTGCATCAGGGAGGAGACGATGCGTACTTTTACCAAGGCGGCTTTGGCCGTCACACTCAGCATGTTTGCAGGTTCGGCATTGGCCGATGGATATGAAGGTGTCCCGCGCACCTTCCTGTGGAATCCAGGCGCGACAGACATCTTCGATGCAGCCCAGTTCAAGAAAGACGGCCCCTATGTCATCGGCTTCTCGAATGCATCCATTTCAAACCCCTGGAGGGTTGCAATGCTGCACGGTATCGAAGCTGCCGCTGAGCGGAATGCCGACAAGCTGGATCGCTTTATCATCACCGATGCCAATGACGATCCGTCCAAGCAGGCCGCCGATGTGCAAGACCTGATTGCGCAGGGCGTCGATATTCTGCTGATCTCGCCGTCCACAGCTGAGGCATTGGACCCCGTTGTGCGCCGCGCCACCCGCCAGGGGGTTCCCGTTGTGCTGGTAGACCGTTCGGTCCCCTCCGCAGAAAATTTCATCTCATTCGTGACAGCGTCCGACCAAGCACTCGGCCGGATCTCGGCACAATGGCTGGCCGAAAAACTGGGCGGTGAGGGCAAGGTTGTGATGCTCGGCGGTCTGGCAGGGGCTTCCCCGGCTGAGGCACGGATCGCTGCGGCAATGGAAGTTTTCAACCAATTTCCCGGCCTCGAAGTGCTCGAGACACAGTACACCAGCTGGTCGCCTGCCAATGGTAAGACGATCATGTCCGCGCTGATCCAGAAATACGGCGACGAGATCGACGGGGTATGGGCGGATTCGGGTCTACAGGGCTCTGGCTCGATCGAGGCCTTTTTGGCAGCGGGTTATGAGGCAGGCTCGATCCCGCCGCATACCGGGGGCGACTTCAACGCGATGTACCAGCTGTCTGTACAAAACGATGTGCCCATGGTCGGCATCGACTATCCGCCTGCGATGGGCGCGCGCGCCTTTGAGATACTGTTCGACGTGCTTGAAGGCAAAGGCATCCCCAAGCGGATCGAGGTGAACCAACAGGTTGTCGTGTCCGAGGGCCATGAAACTCCCTCGGTTCAGGCAGACGTCTTTGTCGACGACTATGCGCTGATGGATAAACCAGGCTCGGTCATCATGTCGTCGGGCGTCGGCGCCGATTACGATCCGGCCACCTTTTCGGCGGACTATCCCAAATAAGACGCTCAACCGGACTGGGGCGGCAATGCATTGCCCCAGCCACCACGTTTAAGGGAGAGACGACGATGGCACCGCCATTCTTGGCCGCGCGCGATTTAAGCAAGTCCTTTGGCCCCAACGAGGTTCTCAAAGGCATCGAATTCGAAGTCCATGGCGGGCGCAACGTGGCGCTGTGCGGGGAGAACGGTGCCGGAAAATCGACGCTGATCAAACTGCTCACCGGGCTTTACGTTCCAACCTCCGGCCATGTGGAATTCGAAGGCGCCAAAGCCGATTGGAGCGATCCACGCCAAAGTCTGGCTGCTGGAATTGCGGTGGTTCATCAGGAATTTTCGGTTCTTGGCGCGCTCTCGATTGCGGAAAACATCTATCTTGGTGCAGAGCCTCGGACGCGATTTGGCCTGATTGATCGGAAAGTACTGGTGCGAAACGCCCGGGCCTTGTTGGACGATCTAGGCATTTCCCTCGACCCCAATGATCTGGTCGAGACACTCTCTGTCGCCGACAAACAGATGGTCGAAATCGCCAAAGCGCTCCGCGCTGAAGCCAAAGTTCTGATCCTGGACGAACCCACCGCCGTGCTCAGCCAGAACGAAACCCGCCACCTGTTCCGGATCATAAAAGATTTGCGTGCGCGCGGAATGGGGCTTGTCTACGTGTCCCACCGCCTGGACGAAATCTTTGAAATCTGCACCGATATCACCGTCATCAAGGACGGCGTCGTGACCTCAAAAGGGCCGACGGACACTTATACCCATGACAGCGTTATCGCCGCCATGGTGGGCCGCGAGCTTGGTGATCTCTTCCCGCACAAAGCCGCGGATCCTCTGGCAGGTGGTCAGGTCTTGCAAGTGCGCGATCTGACCGTGGCACCGGGCCTGCCACCTGCCTCTTTTGACGTCCATGCCGGCGAGATCCTAGGCCTTGCGGGATTGGTGGGATCCGGGCGCACAGAGCTTGCCTTGGCCCTTTTTGGGGCCGCCCCAGCGACCGGCGATGTGACCCTTGATGGAGAGCCGATGCCCTTTCGCGACCCTGCGGGGTGCATCGATGCAGGCATGTTAATGCTCACCGAAAGCCGCAAAGACGACGGGCTTTTCATGAATTCTTCGGTGGCGCGCAATTTCACAGCCACAACGCCAGGATACGGCGTCCACCATTCGGCTATCCCACCCGGGCATGAAGAACGCCGTGCCGCCGTTCTGAAGGAACGCCGAGGGGTTGTGGTCGACCATGTGGGGCTGCCGATTTCGGCGCTTTCGGGGGGCAATCAGCAAAAGGTGCTTGTCGCACGGCTCTTAGAGAACCGGCCCAAACTCTTGATCTTGGACGAGCCGACCCGAGGCGTGGATGTGGGCGCGAAGGCGGAGATCTACAAAACCCTGCGCGCGCTTGCAGATGAAGGCATGGCGCTTTTGGTGATATCGTCAGAGTTGATCGAGATTGTCGGTCTTTGTGATCGCGTCTTTGTCATGCGCGACGGGATTTTGGCCAAAGAACTCACCGGCGCCGAGATCACCGAAGAGGCAATCATCTCTGTGGCGGCGGCGGAAACATCATCCCATCACGGAGTTGCGGCATGAGCACGCTCGTTCGCGCCACCCGCGCACAGCCCGTTCACCTTGTGGTGCTGGCGCTGATCGCCCTGGTTTTCTTCATCGGCATGACGTCGTCTGACCGTTTTGCGACGCCGCTCAATATTGCGAATGTGCAGGATCAGATGGTGGCTTTGGCCATCGTGGCCTTGGCGCAAACCATTGTTATTCTTTCAGGTGGCATAGACCTCAGCTATGCCGGGGCGCTCAGTTTCCTCGCCGTTGTCTTTGCGGCATTGGCTGGAGACGGCGCCGGAACACTACTGCTGGCCATGGTCGCGGTGATGGTCTTGGGGACTCTCATCGGGGTGATCAACGGCGCCGTTACCGCCTATGTGGGCGTACACCCCCTGATCACAACGCTTGGGACCTCGACCATCCTGGCAGGTGGCGCGCTACTGATCACACGCCAGCCTTCAGGGTCGGTGCCTCTGTTTTTCGAAGACTTCATGTATGGCCGCCTGGGTGTCTTGCCCTTTGGCATGATGGCGGTGATCGCGCTTTATCTGCTGATTGGCTTCATGCTGTGGCGGACAACTTTTGGGACGCGCATTTACGCCATCGGCGACAATGAGGCCGCCGCGGCGATTTCGGGACTGCCTGTCAAACAGACCAAGGTCGCGATCTATGCACTCTCCGGTCTGCTTTGCGCGGTGGCCGCAATGTATATGACGGGTCGCTTTGGCGTCGGCGACCCGCGCGCTGGCGTGGGATTTGACCTGCGCTCGATCACTCCTGTCATCGTTGGCGGCACATTGTTATCCGGCGGCAAGGGCGGGGTCCTCGGCACCGCTTTGGCCGTCATACTCTTGGCATTGCTTGCGAATGTCCTGAATTTCATGAACGTCTCCAGCTTTTATCAGTGGATCGCTGAAGGCATCATCATCATCGCCGCTGTGTCCTTCTTCGCGGGAAAGGCAAAGTCATGACCACAACGGCCACCAACGCCCCCGCAAAGCCCAACCGCAACACCGTCC
>JBCDGN010000056.1:0-23891 GCA_038751255.1 Pseudomonadota bacterium | reverse complement strand
GGGGGCGCCCGGGGGGGGGGGCCGCGGTCCGGGGCCCGCCGGGTGGCGGGCGGCGCGGCCCGCCGCGCGCCCCCCCCCCCCCAACGCCTGCAGGCCGCAGGCCAAAAGGGGGCGGGAGCCCCCCCCTCGCCCTTTGCCACGCAAGTGCCTATCTGTGGCGTAAGAGGGAGTGTGTGCCATGAGCCTACAATTTGCGTTCGACAATTCCTACGCGCGGCTGCCAGAGCGGTTTTACCACCGTCAATCGGCAGAACCAGTGACGGCGCCGGGTCTTGTTGCGGTCAATCATCCCTTGGCGAAAGACTTGGGCCTCGACCCTGAGGCTTTGGAAAGTCCTGAAGGCCTCGCCATTCTTGCAGGTAACACCCACCCCACCAGCGCCGATCCCTTGGCGCAAGCCTATGCCGGCCATCAATTCGGCGGGTGGTCGCCACAGCTCGGCGATGGCCGCGCGTTGCTTTTAGGAGAGCTATTAGACCGATCCGGGCACCGGCGTGACATCCAACTCAAAGGCAGCGGGCGCACGCCGTTTTCGCGCATGGGCGACGGGCGCGTATGGCTCGGGCCGGTCCTCAGAGAATACGTCGTCTCAGAAGCCATGCATGCGCTCGGCGTCCCAACAACACGAGCGCTTGCCGCGGTCACCACCGGAGAGCCGGTCTATCGCGAAACCGTACTTCCCGGCGCCGTATTGACCCGGGTTGCAAGCTCTCACATTCGCGTCGGCACCTTCCAGTTTTTTGCCGCACGCAAAGACCATGAAGCGCTCGAGCTGCTCACCAATCATGTGAGGGCACGCCACTACCCAGAGGCAGAAACCCCTCTCGACCTCTTGAAAGCGGTGATCGCAAAACAGGCCGCATTGATCGCTGCCTGGATGTCATTTGGCTTCATCCATGGCGTGATGAACACAGACAACGCGCAAGTTGCTGGCGAGACCATCGACTACGGGCCCTGCGCGTTCATGGACATGTACCAAGAAGCAAAGGTCTTCAGCTCAATCGATCAATACGGGCGCTACGCCTATAACAACCAACCCAACATCGCCGCTTGGAACATGGCTCAATTCGCAAGCTGCCTTTTACCCTTGATCGACGAAGACCAAGACACCGCGATCGAAAAAGCCACCGACGCAGTCCGCCAATTTCCGTCGCTTTACCAAGACGCTTGGAGCAACAGGTTCCGCGCAAAACTAGGACTTTCCGGCGAAGAAAGAGCCGACGAGAAACTAATCGATGACTTCTTGGTCGCGATGGAGGACGGTCAAGCCGATTTCACCAATGCCTTTGCCGGACTGGCGGATGGTTCGGCGCGGGACTGGTTCACCGACCGCAAGAAATTTGATGCTTGGGAACCAGCCTATCACGCACGACTTGAACGCCAAGGTGGCGCACCGATAGATCAAATCAAAACGGCCAATCCGCAGGTGATCCCGCGCAATCATTTGGTGGAGCAGATGATCTCTGCAGCCGTGGCAGGAGATCTTGATCCGTTCAGAGCACTTGTTGAGGCAGTGACGGATCCCTTCACGCCGCCTGCCGACAAGAAAATGCGACTGCCCCCCGAACCAGATCAGATCGTCGAACAAACCTTTTGCGGCACATAAGCCCCTTGTGAAAGTGAGGAGCGGTTTCTAGCGCATCTCATTGGGTGCGTAGAACTCACAAGTCTTAAGCTTGCGGCGAAACGAAGCTTCGTTGGTCTCTGCAAAGTCCGAGACCATCTTTGCGCTCGTAGAAACCGGTCTGGTGCTTGGGCGCGGTAGCCTTGGGCGCAAGTCGTACCATGCAAAGCATGCAAAATTTGCGGTCAACGTTAAATGTGGGCGACCAAGGGTCGGAGCCATGGGGATTGGCTGATACCCCCAAGCATTGGACGGGCTAAACTGGGTTAGGGCTTCACCGTGAACTGGCCCATCATGCCACAATCCTCATGTTCGAGAATGTGGCAATGGTACATATAGGGTGCATCCGCGGGGGCCTCGTGGTCAAACCGGACAAGCACTTCGGACCAGCCTTCGTCCACATGGACCATGTCTTTCCACCCTTGGGCGTAAGCGGGCGGTGTCGCCCCATTCTGGCTCAGAATGCGGAAAGAACAGCCATGGATATGGAACGGATGGAGCATGTCGTCGACACTGATCCGCCAGATTTCAGTTGTGCCTTTCTGCACCTCTTCATCGATGCGGTCCATCCGCATGGGCTGGCCATTGATGGCCATCGCACCGCCACCGCAAAAGTTTCCCCAGGCCTGGGCGAGCGCGGCCAAATCGGCACCGGTGTCCATCTGCAGCGCGAAGCTGCGCGTGACCGTAGCCTCCGCGCGGTTGGGCGAGGCAAAGCTGGCAAGGGTCTTGGGGAGGGAGCCGGTAAAGCCTTGTTCGCTCTTGCGCACGAGGCTCAGAACTGTGGTGAGCTGGTTGCGCCCTAACAAGCTGGCAAAGAAACCGCCCTCGCCTTCGTCAAGATTCACATTGAGCGCATTGCTCTCAAGGTTGGTCATGTCAACGAGGACCTCGTAGCGTTCCCCGGGCGACATAAGAATTGTGTCAGTTTCTACGGGTGACGAAAGGAAGCCGCCATCCGAGGCAATGACCACAAGCGGACCGGATTCAAGAGATAACTCGAGAAAACGGGCGTTGCAGGCATTGAGAAGTCGCAAGCGCACTAGGCCGGTTGGCACGGTTTGGGTGACCGGAGCGATAGCACCGTTGACGACCATGGTGTCCCCTTGAAAGCCGTCCTCAAAGACCTCGCCCGACAGATCGTAGCTCATGCGGCCAGCACCGTCGAAACTCTTATCCTGGAGGATCAGCGTAAAGTCGTCGACACCGTAGCTCTTAGGGAGATCGGCGGAGAGGCTCGCGTCATCCTCAATCAGCATGACGCCTGCGAGGCCAGTATAGGTTTGACGCGCTGTGCGCCCATGGGTGTGCGAGTGAAACCAGTTCATCGAAGCACGCTGGACAATCGGCACATCGGGTGACCAGGTCGCGCCGGGCTCAATTTCCTGATGAGGACCCCCATCGACCTCTCCCGGTATGTGCAAACCGTGCCAATGGATCGACACCCCTTCGCCGATGTTGTTGGTGACATCGAATGGGAGTGTTTGGCCCTGTTTCACGCGCAGGACCGGGCCGAGATAAGGAGAGTTGATACCGAAAGTGTCGCTCGCCGTGCCCGTCCCAAAATCGTGGCGTGATGGGCTCAACGCCAAGGAAATCCGGTGGTCAATGCCGCCCGTGAGGTCGGTCACCGGGATCACTGGCAGGGGTCGCGTGACGTTTTGCGCCCAAGCCATCCCCGTGCTGGCCAACAGCGCTCCTGCGCCTGCGGTTTTGAGAAAAGACCGACGGTACATTGAAGCCTCCGACACCTATCAACTATGGTTGATGAATGAGCATCAGCTGGCATATTGTCAACCGTGATTGATAAAAAAGACGACGACTTTCTCGGGCGAAACATCAAGGGCCTGATGATGACGCTGATCGCCGAATGGAACGCGGCGATGGATGAGGCGCGGGCAGAGACCGAGTTTGCCGCAGTGCGCCCGGCGGACATACGGGTCTTTGCACAACTGCGCGGGCGGACGGTTAGGCTATCGGACATTCACCGCGAGATGGGCTTTTCGCGTCAAGCTGCCCAGCAAGCGGTCGATAGGTTGGTCGAACAGGGAATGTTGCAGGTCACCCTCGTCTCGGGAAGCAAGCGCGACAAGGTGGTGATGATCACCGAAAAAGGGCAGCGCTGGCGGACGATTGCGGCCATGGAAATTCGCAAGATTGAAGAGCACATCGCATCCACGCTCGGCGAGGACGGCAAAGAGACGCTGCGCAGCGCTCTTTTGGAATTGCTGGACAATAAAGGCGATTTGTAGCGGGTGGAGTGGCAGATTTCGTCTGGAAAGCCATAATCAGCAGCCAGGGGCTAAACGTGGGACAGGAAACGCAGGCCATGTTGCCCTGACTGCGCAAACTGGTTGCAGGGCGCTTGGCTTAGCGTCTACGCAATCGACAGATCCGCCCCTGGCTTGTTTCCGTTCAATGTAGGTACATGTCTCCCGTAAGTTTTTGGGTTTCTCGGCGACAAAACTCATCGCATTATGGCCAAGGCGCATAAGTGTTCGTGTGGGTGGTGAAGGGAGTTTGCGATGACAGGACTGCAAATCGCTTCATTGCTTATTGTCCTTGCAGGGCTTTTCGGCGCCCTCAATGCGCGCTTTCTCAAACTTCCTTCCTCTGTTGGAATCTTGATCGTCTCGCTTTTTGCATCGCTGTGTTTGATGGGAGTGGATGCATTCTTTCCAGGTTTGCAGATCTCAGGAAAAATCACTGAAGTCGTGGACCAAAGCCATTTCTCGCAAACCATGCTGGAAGGTTTCCTAGGACTTTTGCTCTTTGCCGGCGCACTGCACATCAATATCTCAGACCTAAAGTCCCAATGGCGGACAGTGTTCGTGATGACCACGGTTGGTGTCTTCATCGCGACAAGCATGTTCGGACTGGCCGCAATGTGGGCCTTTGCTCTGCCGCCTGCAGCTGCGCTCCTTTTCGGCGCGATCATCGCCCCGACTGATCCGGTCGCGGTATTGGGTGTCCTTAAAGAAACCGATCTCGATCCAAGGATCGAGACACAGATCGCAGGCGAAAGCCTTTTGAATGACGGAATCAGCTATGTGCTCTATCTCGCGCTTCTCGGTATCGCACTGAACCAAGAGGCGACGGTCTCGCTCAATTGGAGCGAATTGGCCTGGCTGTTCCTGCGCGAAGCAGGTGGCGGGTTCGCGGTTGGTCTTTTCGTTGGATGGATTGGCTATCATTTGATCCGCCAAATCGATGATTTCGTCGTGACGGTGCTTATCACGCTGGGCGCGGCTTTCGGAGGATATCAGCTCACCATCGCGCTCCATGCCTCTGCACCGATTTTTGCCGTCGTGACAGGTCTGTTCATGGGCAATATCGGCACGCTCCATGGGATGGAGCAGGAAGCAAGGGACCGGCTGTCGCGTTTCTGGGAGTTGATCGATCAGCTTCTCACTTCGGTCCTGTTCCTGATGATTGGGATCGAGGTGTTTCAGATCGATTTTTCCGAGACATTGCCGATCTATGGCGCAATTGCGATCTGCATGGCCTTGGTGGCGCGGTTCATCTCTGTTGCCATCCCCATTACCATTTTGAATAGGTTCGAGAACTTTCCGCTTGGCGTGATCCCAATTATGACTTGGGGGGGGCTGCGCGGCGGGATCTCGGTCGCCCTCGCGCTGACCCTCCCGCCGAGCGATTGGCGCGACACGATTTTGACCGGGACCTATATGATTGTGGTCTTCACCATCATCGTCCAGGGCCTGACCGTCGGCTGGGTGGCACGCCGGGCCACAGATGGGTCTCGATTGCTGTGAGCCGCGGAAACCATTGGCGAAAGTGCATCCCTATCACATCTTCGATGTGTTCACCGACCGCCCGCTTTCGGGCAATCCCCTCGCAATCCTGCCCGATGCGAAAGGACTGAGCGACGCTCAGATGCAAGCCATAGCGGCAGAGTTCAATCTCTCTGAGACGGTCTTTATCCTGCCACCGAAAGACCCTGTTCATACAGCCCGGTTGCGCATTTTTGCCCCTCGCATGGAACTGCCGTTTGCGGGGCACCCGCTGATTGGCACAGCGATCCACTTGGCGATGGAAGGTGAACTATTCAACCGACCAGTTGGAGATCAATTCACGCTAGAAACTGGGATTGGTCCGCTCCCCTTTGACATCGACCGAACCAAAGAGACACCCGTCGCTCGCCTCACCAATACCGTGGGCCTTAAACACCACCACGACGTTCCCATAGAGCTTGCCGCCGCCTGTCTTTCGCTGCCTGCAAGCGCAATCGAAACGACAGCACACAGCCCGCAAATACTCTCTAAAGGTTTACCCTATCTGCTTGTCGAACTTGCAGACAGACAAGCGCTTAGCGAAAGCCGTCCCGACATCCCCGCTTTCTCAAAAGCTGAGGCAACCTACCCTACTGGCGAAGGCCCAATCTCGATCTACCCTTATTGGCAACAAGACCTACGTCGCGTTCACGCGCGGATGTTTGATCCGCTTGCTGGAATCTTTGAGGATCCCGCAACCGGCAGTGCGGCGGCAGCGCTCGGGGCCCTTCTGTGTCAGCTGCGCAAGACCGATGTTCAGATAGATATCAAACAGGGCTACGATATGGGCCGACCAAGCCGGATTGGCATCTTCGCCCAAAGTGACGCTCCATCTGGCTCTTCTGTGCAACTCAGCGGAGGCGCTGTGAAGGTGATGCAAGGCACACTCAGTCTGTAGTCAGTCTTTTGAAAGGGATGGCGAGCGGCAGATTGATCGCATAAGTCAGCTTCTAAAACAGAGAAAACCATGAACCATTCGATCATTGAGCGTTGTGAAACACGCGGTCTGCGCATGACCGATCAGCGGCGCACCATCGCGAGGGTGCTAGAATCGTCATCGGATCACCCAGATGTCGAAGAGCTTTACAATCGCGCCAGTAGTATCGATCCTAAAATCTCCATTGCCACAGTGTACCGAACGGTCAAATTGTTCGAAGAGTCAGGCATCCTGGACAAGCATGAGTTCGGCGATGGCCGCGCGCGCTATGAAACTGCGGATCGGGATCATCACGATCACCTAATCGATGTCACCACGGGCCATGTCATTGAATTCGTCGACCCAGAGATCGAAGCACTGCAAGAAAAAATCGCGGCGCGTCTCGGGTATGAGCTCAGAGGACATCGTCTGGAACTTTATGGCGTGCCTCGAAAGAAGTAGCCTTCGCCCGCGTGATCGCTGGTGCGCGGCCTTCTCAGTCTTCCTCAACCCAGTATTGACGGATCAAACCGGTCTGAGAGATGAAAAACAGTGCAGTCGCGCCCATCTGACCGAATGTATCCCAGTATACATAGATATCAGTGGAAAAATTCCGCCAGATCACCTCATTCGCGGCCGCGACAAAGAAGAAAAAAATCATCAGACGACGGGTAAGGATCATCCAGCCTTCGTGCGAGATCGGCAGCGCACTGTCGAGGACGTATTCCAACCAACTCTGGCCCCGCATCAAGCCAATGCCAAGCAAGAGCCCGAAGGCGCCGAAGGCAAAGGTGCTCTTCATCTTGAAGAACCGCTCGTCATTCAGCCCGACCGTTAGCCCGCCCAAAACAACGACAAGCACCAGCGTCAGGATCTGCATTTTCGAGACCGCGCCGGTGAGCTTGTAGAGAAAGTAGTTGGTCACGAAGAGCAGTGGAACGAACAGGGCGGTGACCAGCACGAAGCCCTCATACTCACGCCCGCCAATAGCAACACTTTCATCGCGCAACAGCAAATAGCCCGCCAAAAAGGCAAGAATTGGACCCAGTTCGAGGGCTTGTTTGACGACAGGGTTTGGTTCGGGCTTATCGCTCATGCGTGCTGATCTATCCGTCTCATTCCGGTTTGACCAGAGCCCTCACAATTGCTCAGCGCCCCAGTTCCACAATCACCGCACCAAGCGCGATCAATGCCATCAAAGCAATACGGCGCGGTCCAACCGTTTCTTTCAAAATGAGCCAACCGATGAAGGCGGCAAACACGGTAGAGGTTTCGCGCAACACGGCGGCTTCTCCCACATTGTCGAGCCGCGTTGCCAGCATCACCGATCCGAAACTGCCATAGGCAACAAGCCCGCCCGCGATGCCGCGCAGCATAAGCGGTCCTGGAGCCGGAGGATTTTCTAGTCGGTGCCAACGTCGCCACGCCACAATTGGAAAGACCAATCCATCGATGAAGAAAAACCATGCAAGAAAGGTAAAAGGATCTGCCGCTGCCCGGATGCCATAGGCATCAATCGTTGTATAGAGCGCAACAAAAAACCCTGTTGCCACGGCAAAAAGAATTGCCGGAACAAGCGTTTGTCGGTCGACTTTAACGTGGATCAGATTATAGACCGCCAAGCCAAAGATACCGGTCAGCAGTGTCAGCACGCCGATCCATTGCAGCGTGGAAAACTGCTCTCCAAACAAGAGCATGGCGCCAAAGATCGCAAAAAGCGGTCCTGTTCCGCGCACCACCGGGTAGACGACCGTGTAGGCCCCCAAAACATAGGCTTGACCCTGGAGTGTTTTGTAGCCGGTATGAATCACCCAGACGAGCGCAAAGATCGGCCACATATGCGGCTCTGGCCAGGGCACCATGAAGAGCGCAACCGGCATCGCCATCGCGCCATAGCAGAAATCAATCGCCCCCCGCGACAGCCAAGGGTCATGCCGTCCCTTTTGCAGCGCTCCAAAGGCAGCATGGAGCAGTGCCGCGGTCAGGGCCAGCACCAGTGCCGCCCGTTGGCCTGCTTCGGTGCCTTCCATAGAGATCAGCCAGTCTGACATAGTGTCCGGCTATGCCAGTGCCGTCCTGGCGCCAATTGCGACGCAAAGTCACTCAGGTGGCAACAAGAAGCTCTGCCAAGTCAAAGTCGACGTGTAGCGACAAGACAAAATGGTTCTTTTTTGGATGCCCGTGATCAGTTGATTGGAAGACGCATTTGGAGCACTCAGTCGAGCGCCCTGGTCGTTCCCCAAGACCGACAGGCTATCATCCATTACGGGAGGTTACAGCGAGCCTTTTCCCGAAGGCAGCCGCGCCTGTGTTCATAGGCACATGACGCAGAACCGAACACGCCGTCATTGTAGCAGAGGCGGCGTCGGTTCTGTGTTCGGCAAACTCACTGCTGGTGTGCGCCTCTCACAGTGCAACCATTGCGTCCTGGTCCTTGGTGCTTGGCATGACAACCGTATGCGCCTGGATCGGCAAGCATGAACGTCATCTCCAAATATGCGCCCAACGAAGTCCACCGACATATGGGATCTTCCGCAAATTGGATCGGAGACTGCTTCAGCACATTTGACTTTCGGCGCGTCGTCCGCGTGTTTTTGCCTAGCGATTGATGTCTAGCCCGGTGAGCGCTACTGCGAATTCTTCGGGGTCAAACGGCGCGAGGTCATCGATTTGCTCACCCACCCCAATGGCATGGATCGGCAGTCCAAATTTATCGGCCAACGCCACCAGCACGCCACCCCGCGCGGTGCCATCAAGCTTGGTCATCACAAGCCCGGTTACATCGGCGAGCTTTTGGAAAATCTCCACTTGGTTGACCGCGTTTTGTCCCGTGGTCGCGTCGAGAACGAGCAGTGTGTTGTGCGGAGCATCGGGGTCCTTCTTGCGGATTACTCGTACGATCTTCGCGAGCTCCTCCATTAGGTCAGCACGGTTTTGCAACCGACCTGCGGTGTCGATCATCAACAGATCTGCGCCTTGGTCTTCCGCCTTTCCCATGGCCTCAAAAGCAAGGCTCGCTGGGTCGGACCCTTCTGGCGCGGTCAACACCGGCACGCCAGCGCGATCCCCCCACACTTGCAACTGTTCCACAGCGGCAGCTCGAAACGTATCTCCCGCGGCGATCACCACCGATTTCCCTGCCGCTCGGAACTGGCTGGCGAGCTTGCCAATCGTCGTGGTCTTGCCAGAGCCGTTGACACCGACCACCAGCACCACCTGCGGGCGCTTGGGATAAAGCGGCATGGGCCGCGCAACGCCCGCCATAATCCGCGCGATCTCCGAGGCCATCAGTTCCTTCAGCTCACGCGTCGAAAGGCGCTGCCCTAAGCGCCCGCCCGCCATGGCTGCGGTGACCCGAGTTGCTGTATCGACACCCATATCCGCGGTAATCAAAAGCTCTTCGATTTCCTCGAGCATATCGTCATCAAGCTCACGGCGCGGCGCACCAGAAGCATCTGAGCGGCCAAGGACGCGTCCCAACAGCCCTGGGCTCGCGCTCTCAGACGCAACAGGCTCAAGGACCGTCTCTGACACTTTTTCCGCGACTGTCTCTACCGGGGCTGTGGCCAAGGTGTCAGTTTCGGGATCAGGCGCGTCACCACCCTCTGCCACAATCGCCTCAAGTCCGTCCTCCAACTTGGAGGAGGATTTGAACATGCGATCTTTGAGCTTTTTGAAAAACGACATCGGGCCCGCCTTCTTTTCGCGCTGCGGAGCTTGCCTATCTTTCTCGGGCTGTAGAAGAAAGCGCTTTCGTTCCTACTCCGCAGGCACGGGTTCACTCGCCCGGGGCTCGGCTTTGGGCGCCACAAGGCAAAGCCGCAACAGCGGCGGCACCGTCAACAGCGTCAAGAATGCCGACATAGACAGACCGCCCACAACCACGGCACCGAGCCCTCGGTAAAGCTCTGACCCTTCGCCGGGAAAGACCACCAACGGCATCATCCCGCAAATCGATGTCAGCGTTGACATAAAAATTGGACGGATACGATTCTGGGTCGCTTCTTCTATCGCGTCAATCGGCGCCATGCCTTCCTCGCGCAAATGATGCAGCGATTGGTGCACGATGAGGATCGCGTTGTTGACCACAATCCCCACCAAAATCACGAAGCCCAAGAGCGTCAGCATATCCAGCGGTTGCGCCTGATAAAGGTTAAGCATCGCCAAACCGCCCACGCCGCCCGCCGCTGCCACGGGCACTGAGATCATGATCACCAGCGGCAGAACGAAGCTTTCAAAGAGGATTGCCATCACAAGAAACACGATGACCATTGCGACCGCTAAGTTGATCTGGATCGCGTCCCAGGTTTGCGAAAGTTGGTCCGCTGTTCCAGAGACGCTGATCCGAACCCCTTCCGGCAGGCCTTGCGCTTCAAGCGCCTCGACCACCTGTTCTTGCAGCAGGTCAACCGCTGCTTCCAATGGCAAGGCGGCGGAGGGTCTGACCTCAAGGGTCACAGTCCGCAGCCGGTCGCGATGCCGGATTTCCGTAGGCCCCGCGGTGACCTGAACTTCAGAGAGCGCCGAGACTGGCAGAATTGCACCCGACGGCGTGACCAATGGAAAACTGCCGACATCTTGTGTACGCAGCCCAGGCGGTGTTTGGCCTTTGAGCGTGAGGTCAATCCGGTCAGACCCCACTGTGACCTCAGCCACGCGGACCCCATCGTTATAGGCGTCCACCGTGGCCGCAAGAGCCGCCCCATCCACGCCCGCATCGGCCAAGCGCAGCCTATCGGGGATCAAGCGCAGTTCAGGCGCGCCAAGCTCAAGCCCAGGGATTGGGCGGAACTGATGCCCTTCTGAGCGTGGCAAAAGACCCGCCACGATACCCGCAGCTTGACCGGCAACCCCGAGGATCTGCTCCAATTCAGGGCCAGAAACATTCAGCTCAATCGTGCGCCCGCCGCCCACGCCACGCCCGAAAAGCGAGGGCTGCGTCATGAAGCCGAAAGTCCCGGGTTCTGCAAAAATCGGACGCGACAGGATCGGAATGGCTTCCGCAACTCTCGTGCCATCCACCGCCGAAGCTCCGACGAAGCTCTGGCCCGGCAAGGCCACGAAGAAAAACCCATCAAGTGCCGGGCGGCCATCGGGAAGAGCCGTCTCGGGCGCGGCTTCCCACATTGGACGGGCCACGTCTTCAATCCGCTGCGCGATGCTCTCGGTGGTGTCGAGGTTATAGCCTGGCGGTGGCAGGATGATGCCAAAAACAAGGTTCCTGTTGCCCTCGGGCAAATACTCAAGCTTCGGCAATAAAATGACTGCCGCAATCGCAGCGCTACCGGCGATAGCTGCGACCATCACCAAACCAATCGCACGGAACCGAACAGCGAGCCGCGTGTAGGCCATTACAAGCCACGTAAACCCATGTGCGATATCATCGAGAATTGGAATGCGCCCGGTTTTGCCTTGCTTGCCAGCAGGTCCGAGCAAGCGAGACGCAAGCGCCGGGATCACTGTTACAGCAACGATGAGCGAGAGCATCACCGAAACCGATATCGCCACAGCGATGTCACGGAAAAGCTGTCCTGCTTCAAGCTCCATGATCAGGATCGGAATAAAGACCATAACCGTCGTGAGCGCCGAGACTAAGATCGCGCCCCAGACCTGTTTGGCCCCTTCATAAGCGGCCTCTTTGCGCGATAGCCCCTGTTCACGCAGTCGGTAAATGTTCTCCAACACAACGATCGCCGCGTCGACGATCATACCGACCGCAAAAGCGATCCCCGCAAGCGAGATAACGTTGAGCGTTCGCCCGGTCGCAGCCATGGCAACGAAAGTCGCCACAATAGACACCGGGATCGCCAGTGAGACGACCAGTGTCGCGGCAGGAGATCGCAAAAACAACAGCAGCACAAAGGCTGCCAGCGCCCCGCCGATCCAGATGTTTTGCACCACAAGGTCGATGGCGCCGGTAATATAGATGGTCTCGTCATAGACTTGTTCGAGCAAAAGGCCCTGGTCTGTGACGGGTCCGTCGCGCAAGGTGTCGAGGACGCCTTGGACCTCTTCCATGGTCTCAATGACATTGGCGCCGTTTTCGCGCACAATGTTAAAGGCGATGCCGGGTTCGCCTCGGAAGCGGATGCTGACAGTAGGTTCTTTGTACCCAAACTGCACTTGCGCGATATCGCCCAAACGCAGCCGACCGCGAGACCCGGTTTGCGTGGTGGTCTCAGATTCGCTGCGCAGAACCACCTCTTCCACGGCGCTGATCGTGTTGAGGCTTCCTTCAGCGCGCACCACGTAACGGCGCTTGCCCTCTTCCACATCACCCGCAGACAGAGAGATGTTCTCCGCACGCAGCTTCGAGACGATCTCTGGTATTGTCAGGCCAAAGCGCGATAAGTCCTCCGGGCGGATGATGATCTGTAATTCGCGTGTGACGCCGCCGAAGATGTTGATGGCGGAGACCCCCGGGACCCGTTCGATGCGGTCTTTGATCACATCTTCGACGAAATCGCCGTAATGCGGCAGAGGGGTTTCATTGCCCGGAGCGGCGGTGAGCAATATCCAGGCAATAGGACTGTCATCGGCACCGGACGTGTCTAGTGTCGGTTCGCTCGCCTCATCAGGATAGCCATCGACACGATCTAGCCGGTTGGAAACCAGAAGCAGCGTCTCGGTCATGTCGGTGCCGACATTGAACTCAAGTGTGATCTCGCCCTGCCCTGTCTCAGAACTGGAGGTCATCACGTCGAGACCTTCTAGGCCGCGAAGCGCCTCCTCCTGGGGATTGATGACCTCGCGTTCAATCTCGACTGGGGCGGCGCCGGGCCAATCCGTGGTTACCACCACGACAGGTTTACGCACATCTGGCGCAAGTTGGATCGGAATGCGGGTCAAAGCCAAACCGCCAAAGAGGATCGCCATGATCACAGCGGCGACCACTGCAATGGGTCGGTCGATGGCGAAACGGATCGGATCCATGAGCCCGCCCTCTGTTATTCCGTGGCCGCAGCGCGGCGCCGGTCCTCAGCGCTCACAGGATCATCTGCTGCGCCCTGGTCGTCGACCGCGGGACGGTCGCGCACGGGATTCGGCGCAATTTCTTGCATGGGGCGCAGCCGCTCATTGCCGCGCACCACGACCTCATCTCCGGGCACAAGACCCGAAAGCACCTCGAAGTCAGACCCAAAGCTCGCCCCGATTTCAACCGGTTGAGGCACAGCCTTCCCATCTCGATGGACAAAAACCCTCCAGGACCCGCGCGATTGCGTGACCGCGTCTTTGGACACCAAAAGTGCCGAACGGGCCTGGGTGACCGGAATGTTCACCGTGACCGATTGTCCGACAGCCACCGGCCCCCCACTGGCCGCCAAGTCGGCAGAAAACCGCACGGGTCGGGTGCGCGTGGCCGTGGCCTCGACCGGCAGCAACGCGCGCACGGTCAAATCAATGGGCGTGCCGGCCTCTGTGACGCCGGTGATCTTCTGCCCTGGGTTAATATTGCCGATATAGCGCGCGGGGACGCTGGCCTCGACCTCAAGCTCGGCGATATCGAGAAGCAGTGCTACCTGAGCGCCGAGTTGAATGTACTCGCCCGGATCGACATTCACCTCTAGGACGACCCCGTCGAACGGTGCTTTGATCACTGCACGCTCATAATCATAGCGGGCGCGAGCAAGCGCTGCTTCGGCGCTCAGCAGCAGAGCCTGCGCACGAGCGAGTTCACCGCGGGCCCGCGAGCGTTCTCCATCGCGATCATCAAACAAACCTTGGTTGAAGGCGCTGGTTTCGCGCAAGCCATCAACGCGTGCGAAGGCACGGTCGGCCAATTGCAATCCGGCTTCTGCCACAGCAAGCCCTGCGCGTGCTTCGGTTTCAGCCGCCTCAGCAACGCGCAAGTCAATCGCGAGAAGCTCTGTGTCCAAAGACGCAAGCACACTGCCTTCTGGGATCTCGTCACCCACTTTTGTGGATACTTCCGACACCAAGCCGCTGACCCGCGCTGCCACCGCGCTTTCACGGCTTGCGACCACTTCAGCAAAGATCGGCAAGGTCTCTGCGACCTCTCGAGACTCAACAAAGTCGGTGCCTACCCCGGCGGGCCCTTGCTGCGCAGATGCCGAAAGCGCTGACACAACGCTGAAAACTATGACCAAAGCAAAGCGCATAGAGATGCCAAGACCCCCGAGAATGAACTGATAGGTTTAGTTCACAAATAGCATCGTAGCGCGTTTTACAAGGCAGCTGTTGTGAATTGCGGAAAAGTGAACCGCCAAAATGTGGATATCAGAGGTGCTCAGTGGCTCAAACGCGCCACGAAACCTGGCTAGTGCAGGTGAAACTCGCCGGTGACATTACGCCATTCGCCGGGTGAGATCATTTTACGATGCGAGAATCGCACAGAATGAAGCGGACCCTCGATCTCGTCCTGCCAGAACTCGATAAACTTAAACAGCCTTGGGTAATCCGGGGCTAAGTCATAGTCCTGCCACACAAAAGTGTTTAAAACGCTTTGGTAGTCGGGCATCCGATAGGTCATTTCAGCGATCGTCAGACCATAGCCTTTCAACATTAGTTCCGTTTCAGTTTTTGCCATTTTGAACCTCTTTTTTTGCACTGCTGAGATCCAGCCTGACAGGGAAGAATTACTTTTCAACAAAAACAGCGTGTTAGCACTTTGACCCGCTGGCTGATGATGCTTTTGTGACCATTCGATTGCAGCGCCCCCATAGTCCGAACTATACTACACCAAAGGCCACAGAGCCCCCGGTGAAAACAAGGCAAGAGCATGAGCGATACGCCAGAAACCCCTGATAACGAAGACGAAAATGGATCAGGCGGTTCGGAGTACCAAGGTCCTTCGGTTTCCATAGCCGACGAAATGCGCACCAGCTATCTCGATTATGCGATGAGCGTGATCGTCAGCCGTGCGATTCCTGATTTGCGGGATGGCTTAAAACCTGTGCACCGCCGAATCCTCTATGCGATGCACGAAACCGGCAACAGCCATGACAAACCCTATCGCAAAAGCGCGCGGCCTGTCGGCGATGTGATGGGGAAATACCATCCGCATGGCGATGGAGCGATCTATGATGCGCTGGTGCGGATGGCGCAGCCTTTTTCCATGTCGCTGCCATTGCTCGACGGTCAGGGCAATTTTGGCTCGATGGACGGCGATAACCCCGCAGCGATGCGCTATACCGAAGTGCGGATGGACAAACCCGCCGCCTATCTGTTGGCCGATATCGACAAAGATACAGTCGATTTTCAGGATAATTACGACGGCAAAGATCAAGAACCTACGGTCCTGCCAGCGCGTTTTCCCAATATGCTGGTCAACGGCGCTGGCGGTATTGCTGTGGGGATGGCCACCAACATTCCGCCCCACAATCTGGGTGAAGTGATCGACGCGACCTTGGCGCTGATCGCGGAGCCTGATCTCGATAGTGCTGGCTTGATGGAGTACATCCCCGGTCCTGACTTCCCAACCGGCGGCGTGATGCTGGGCCGTTCCGGCGCGCGCAAAGCCTATCTAGAAGGCCGCGGCAGCGTCATCATCCGGGCCAAGACGCGGATCGAAGAGGTGCGCAAAGACCGCTTTGCCATCGTGCTCGACGAGATCCCCTATCAGGTCAATAAGGCAGCCATGATCGAAAAGATCGCCGATCTGGTGCGCGAGAAGCGACTAGAGGGCATTGCCCATATCCAAGACGAAAGTGATCGCGTGGGCGTCCGCGTCGTGATTGAGCTCAAGCGCGATGCCACCGCTGAGGTGGTTTTGAACCAGCTCTATCGGTTCACTCAGATGCAGACCTCATTTGGCTGCAATATGCTGGCGCTGAATGGCGGACGACCCGAACAGCTCACTCTGCGGAAGTTCCTCACATCGTTCATCGATTTCCGGGAAGAGGTCGTCGCCCGGCGCACAGCGTTTGAGCTGCGGAAGGCGCGCGAACGCAGCCATATCCTGTGTGGTCTCGCGGTGGCCGTGTCCAACGTTGATGAGGTTGTGGCCACCATTCGCAGCTCTGCCGATCCCGCAGAAGCACGCGAGAAACTGATGACCCGGCGCTGGCCGGCCGAAGATATCGCCGACTACATTCGCCTCATCGATGACCCAACGCACCCGATTAATGACGACGGCACCTATAACCTCTCTGAGGCGCAGGCGCGCGCCATTCTGGATCTCCGGTTGCAGCGTCTGACAGCGCTTGGGGTGAAAGAGGTCACCGATGAGTTGGAAGAGCTCGCGGGGAAAATCCGCGAATATCTCGAAATCCTACGCTCGCGTGAACGGATCATGGGGATTATCGCCGACGAACTGCGCGAGGTGCGTGAGCAATTCGCAGTGCCGCGCCGCACAGAAATCGTCGAATGGGAAGGCGATCTCGATGACGAAGACCTCATCGAACGCGAAGATATGGTCGTGACCGTCACTTCAGGCGGCTATATTAAGCGCACGCCTTTGGCCGAGTTCCGCGAACAAAAACGCGGCGGCAAGGGCCTTCAAGGCATGGCCACCAAAGAAGACGATGTGGTCACGACGCTTTTTGTTGCCAACACGCATACTCAGCTTTTGGTCTTCACCACCGATGGGATGGTCTACAAGCTCAAGACCTGGCGCCTGCCGTTGGGCGGGCGCAATGCCAAGGGCAAACCCATGGTCAATGTCCTGCCGATCGCGCAAGGCGTCTCGATCGCGGCGATCATGCCGGTCGATGTGCCCGATGAGAAATGGAGCGAGCTGCAGATCGTCTTCGCCACATCGGCAGGCGATGTCCGCCGCAACGCCTTGTCTGATTTCACCAATGTGATGCGCAACGGCAAGATCGCGATGAAGCTTCCCGATGATGTGGAGCTTGTCCGCGCAAGGATCTGTTCGGAAGACGATGATGTGATGCTGATCACCGCATCGGGTCGCGCGATCCGCTTTCGCACCACCGATGTGCGTGTCTTCAAAGGCCGCGACAGCACCGGGGTCCGTGGGATCAAACTGGGTAAAGAAGATCGCGTGGTTGCCATGGCGGTGATCCGACATTTTGTGGCCAGCCCAGAAGAACGCGCCGCCTATCTGAAAATGCGCCGCGCGGTAGAGGGCATGGTCGATGAGGCGGAAACCGACGACGAGGAAGCGGTCGCGGATGTGGCTCTACCACAAGAACGCTATGCCGAGATGTCGGCGGCCGAAGACCTGCTTTTGACCGTAACCACCGGCGGGATGGGCAAACTGTCGTCTTCGCATGACTATCCTGTACGCGGACGCGGCGGCATGGGCGTCGCTGCGATGGACCGTGCAATGCGTGGCGGGAAATTGGTCACCTGTTTCCCGGTTGAGCTTGATGATCAGATCATGCTGGTGACGTCGACGGGGCAATCAATCCGCTGCCCGGTCGATGGCATCTCTTTCCGCTCACGCGCGGCAGGTGGCGTCCGTGTCTTTAACACAGCACCCGGCGAGGAAGTCGTCAGCGTAGCTTGGATCGCCGAACAGGGCGAGGACGACGCAGAAGACTGACTGAGCCCTTGTCAGAGCGCCACCACCCACCCATAACCCGGTCATGATCAGGCGCGGGAGTGTCTTGGATGGAAGACGGTAACACGTTGATAGACGCAGCCTTTTGGATCACCAGTGGGGCGATCCTCTTTCTTTTGGTGTGCTCAGGATTTTTCTCTGGCTCAGAGACCGCATTGACGGCCTCGTCGCGCGGCAGATTGCGCAGCATGGCCGATGGCGGCAATCATGGGGCGGAACGGGCTTTAGAACTGACAGAGGACAATGAACGCCTGATCGGCGGTATCCTACTTGGCAACAACCTCGCCAATATTATGGCCACATCATTGGCGACAGCGCTTCTGTCGCGTCTGGTAGGCGAGTCCGGCGTCGCGTTGGCCACCTTGGTCATGACTGCGCTGGTTTTGATCTTTGCCGAGGTACTGCCCAAAACCTATGCAATCACCGATCCGGAACGTGCCGCGTCGCGCTCTGCCCGCGTCATCGGGATAGTGGTCTATGTGCTCTCTCCGATTGTTGCTGTCGTTAGGATCATCGTCCGTTCAGTTTTGGCCGTGTTTGGGGTCCGCATCGCCGCTGACAGTGCCATGCTGTCTTTGCGCGAAGAGATCGTCGGCACATTGACCTTGGGACATTCGGAAGGTGTCGTCGAAAAGGAAGATCGTGACAGGCTGCTGGGCGCCTTGGATCTGGGCGATCGGACGGTGGAAGAGATCATGCGCCATCGCTCGGACATCGAATTGATCGATGCTTCCAGTAATCCGGTCGATGTGTTGACCAAGGCGATCGCCTCGCCCCATACACGGCTGCCGGTGTTTCGGGATGATCCAGAAAACATTATCGGTGTGATTCACGCCAAGGACCTTTTGCGCGGTGTTGAGGGCTATCTCATTGACGCGGAGAACGAAAAACTGAAACTTGAGGAGTTCGATTTCCTCGGTGTCGCGCGCAAACCCTATTTCGTGCCAGAAACCACAACCCTCGACGATCAAATGCGCCAGTTTCTGGTGCGTCACACGCATTTCGCGCTGGTTGTCGATGAATATGGCGATCTGCAGGGATTGATCACGCTTGAAGACATCCTTGAAGAGATCGTGGGCCAGATCACCGATGAATTTGACAGCGGTCTTGATCTTGGCATCGAGCACAACGCTGATGGTAGCCTCACCGTCGATGGCGGCGTGTCGATTCGCGATCTCAATCGCTCACAAGACTGGCAATTGCCTGATGAAGAGGCGAACACCTTGGCCGGCCTGGTCATCCACGAGGCCCAGATGATCCCAGTGGTCGGCCAAAAATTTACCTTCCATGGCTTTCGATTTGAAGTTTTAGAGCGCGAAAACAACAGGATAAAGACGATTCGGATCGCGCCAACACGCTATGTTGGGACGATCTCCCCTCAAACTAAATCTTAACATATTTGAATCATCATCGATGTGGGTTCGATCTTCGGGCGGACCCTCCTCCCTGTTGACTGGCCGCGCCCTTGGGCGCGGTTTTTTTGTCTGAGATTCAATGCGAAATACCGTTGACCGCTACGAAAGTCTGTCCTAGCTTCCCGCCATATAAAGATCGGCCAGTCCGACGGGGAGAACGACAAAAAGAGGTCTTCGGACCTCTTTTTTGTGTCTTTGGTCCTGCGCTTTCAGACTGACGCCCGTCATGTCGCATGATAGTCTCCAGCACAGAGCAGAACCGTTAACCAAACAAGAGATGACCATGACACGAGCCTTTTTCGCCACGGCCGCCCTGTCGCTGGCACTGGCCCTCCCCAACGCTATGACCGCCCAAAGTCTGACCGATCTGGTGAGCCCACAAGATGGCGGAACCGCAGGACAAAGCAGCACCCCAGCCCCGCAACCGGAAACTGGCAGCCAAAGCTCAGGACTTTCCACCGGGGCTGCGCTTGCCGATGGCGGCGTCGCTGTTGGCGAAAATTATCAACGTGGTGTCTATGGCGACTGGACTTTGACCTGCGTGAAAACCGGCCAGCCGGCGGAGCCATGCCGGTTGTCACAATTCCTTCAGGACCAGACCGGCGGAACCGTTGCGAGGATTGAGATCTTTCCGACAAATGAAGCCTCGATTGTCGCTGGCGCAGCCGTCTTAGCCCCCTTGGGAACGTTGCTGCCCAGAGGCGTCCGCATCGCCTTCAGCGAAGAAGCCGTCAAGATGTATCCGTTCCTGGTCTGCAACCAGGAAAGCTGCATTGCCGAGTTCGGCCTTCTGTCCAACGAAGTCGATGAGATGAAAGCAGGATCGTCGCTGGAAGTGGTCGTTGTCGCCGCTGCGGCACCCGATGCGCCGGTGCGGCTCACCCTGTCATTGTCTGGCTTCACGGCAGCCTATAATGAGTTTGAGACGCTGACGGCGGGCCTTTTCTGAGCGACAGCGGCAAAGACACTAGACCGCGCGCAAAGCCAATACTGCATTGAACCCACCAAAAGCGAAGGCGTTGCTTAAAACCACATCGACCTTCGCCTCACGGGCTTCATTTGGCACAATGTCCAGCGCGCATTCCGGGTCGGGTTCTTCATAGCCAATTGTTGGGGCGATCACACCATCGCGCAATGCCATGGTGCAAGCGAGCAGTTCGATCGCGCCGGTGCCCCCGATGGCATGGCCATGCATCGATTTTGTCGATGAGATCATCAGCTTGTCCGCATGGGCGCCAAAAACATCGGCCACCGCGGCACACTCGGTTTTATCATTCGCCGCTGTGCCAGTGCCGTGCGCATTGATATAGCCTACGCGTTCTGGTGCGATTTCGCTGTCTGTGAGCGCCCCTTCGATCGCGCGGGCCGCGCCCTGTTTCGAGGGCATAACGATATCAGCCGCATCAGAACTCATGGCGAAACCGATCACTTCGGCAATAATGTCCGCACCGCGGGCAACGGCATGCTCATAGTCTTCGAAGACATAGACTGCCGCGCCTTCTCCTTGAACCATGCCGTTGCGATTAGCTGAAAACGGGCGGCAGGCGTCTTTCGACATCACCCGCAGCCCTTCCCAGGCCTTAACGCCGCCGAAACACAGCATTGCCTCAGAGCCACCCGTGATCATCACCTCTGCCGCACCGCCCCGGATCAGCTGATAGGCCAATCCCATCGCATGATTTGAGGATGCGCAGGCCGTAGCAACAGTGAAGCCCGGACCCTTGAGGTTGTACTCCATGGAGACATGGCTGGCGGCCGCGTTGTTCATCAGCTTCGGCACCACGAAAGGGTGCACCCGGTTTTTGCCGTCTTCATAAACCGAGCGATAATTATCGTCCTGCGTGTTCAATCCGCCCCCAGACGTTCCGAGCACCACACCGGTTCGGGCGGCCAAGTCGCCCTGAAACCCTAACCCGGATTGGGTGATGGCCTCACGCGCGGAGATCAGTGTGAATTGCGTGAACCGGTCATAGAGCGCAATCTGTTGGCGATTGAATTGCGCCTCTGGGTCATAGTCCCGGACCTGCCCTCCGATCCGAATGGAAAGGCGATCAACGTCGCGAAAGTCGAGCGGACCGATCCCGCAGCGACCTTCTCGCATGGCTTCTTGGGTTTCTGCGACAGACCGGCCAAGCGCATTGATCGTGCCCTGACCGGTGATGGCGACACGTCTCATCCTTGGTCGTCCACCAGAGATTGCACGGCATTGATGATGCTTTGAACCGAGGAGATATCGAACTCGCTAGAGCCTGGGTCGTTGGCATTGAACGGCACGGAGATATCGAAGGCTTCTTCAATCGCAAAAATGCTTTCGACCAACGCGAGACTATCGATCCCGAGATCGTCAAGCGAGTGCTCAGGCTTCACATCGCCGGTTTCCATAACGGCCTGCTCGGCGATGATCTCGATCACCTTGTTCCGAACGTCCATCCCCGCCCCTTTTCTTGAACCTGCGGTGATCTAGTCGCTTTGGTCACTCTTTGAAACCGCTTTTTGCAGTGCTGCCACATCTCGAAACAGACGTGGCAATCGCCGCAGAGCTTTGTGTATTTGCAGTTGGGTGGTCATCTTGGTTGCCGGGTTGCCAAGAACCACCCGTCCGGCGGGTACATTGGTGAAAAGCTTGGCCGCGCCACCTGCCACGACATCATCGCCGACAGAGATATTGTCGTTCACGCCCACCTTACCGGCCAAAACCACACGATCCCCAATTCGAGCAGAGCCCGCAATCCCGACCTGGGAACAAATCATGCAGTCTTCGCCGACAACGACGTTGTGGCCAATCTGCACCAAGTTGTCGATTTTCGTGCCACGCCCAATCTTGGTCGCGCGAATGGTCCCGCGATCGACATTGGCATTCGCGCCAAGCTCGACATCATCGTCCAGAATGACACGTCCCAAGGAATGGACACGCTGCCATGCCATTGCAGGTGCGGAATTCTCGTCGCTCAGTCCGCCGCGCACCCGCTCCACCGAAGATGGCTCTGGCGTGACATAAGAAAACCCGTCCGCACCAACCACGGCATTGGGGTGCAAGATAACACGATCTCCGAGAGTCGCTGCTCCGGTGACGCGGGCACCGGGATGCAAAAGTACATCCGCCCCAAGTTCGGCGCCCGAAGCAACCGTCACCTGAGAACACACACGCGCTCTTGCTCCGATCCTGACGCCCGCTTCAATGACAACAAAGGCGCCGATGTGGCAATCATCACCAAGCTCAGCATCAGGTGAGACCCAAGCGGTGGGATGCACGCCGTTTGGAAGAGCGGGACCAGGATCAAGCAGCCCGGTTAAGCCAGCCATCGCAAGCTTACCATGTGAAACGAAAATCGCCGCTTTGAGACCCAAGGCCTGCCAATCTGCGTCCGGCCAGAGCATCGCTGCAGTGGCATGACCGGCCTTTAAGGCGTCGGCATATTTCGGCGCCATGGCCAAGGCCAAATCTGAGGCCCCAGCGTCGGCAGGCTCCGCTGCACCGTTGAGGCTAAGAGCTCCGTCACCTTGATACTCCGCTCCGATTGCTGCGGCAATCTCGGCCACGGTATACGCCATTCTTTTGTCCCTTGGGCCGATCCTGTCACCCTGGGCAGATTAGCTTTCTCCGGAACCGGCAGGAACCCCTGCGTCGATCAATGCGGCAAGAATCTTCGCATCGCGACCATAGACGTCACGACGGAAGACAATCCGACCATCCGGCGTCACACGTGCGGTGCGGTAGATGAGATGCACCGGCAATTTGCTTTCTAACGTGATCCGGCTTTCGCGCCCTGCATCGAGCTTTCGCTGAAAAAGAGACGCTGGCGTATCGCTTTGCGGCGTCAACAGGGCCACCGCGAAATCTTGCGGGTCCGCCAATCGAATACAGCCATGGCTAAAGGCGCGGCTTTCTCGCGCGAAAAGTGCCTTCTGCGGTGTATCGTGGAGGTAGATGTTATAACGGTTGGGGAACATGAATTTGACCCGGCCCAGGGCATTTCGTGTGCCAGGCTGTTGCTTCAGCCGATAAGGAAAATTCGACGCGGTAAAGCTTGCAAAATCCACCGTCGCGCGGTCGATCGTCTGTCCTTGACGATTGATAAGCGTCAGATGTCCAACCGCCGCTGGGTTTTGCTGCAGCTTAGGAAGGTACTCTCGCGTTGTGATGGAACGCGGCACATTCCAGGTCGGATTGACAACCATGTACTCCATTTCATCAGAGAATTCGGGCGTGCGATGGGTCGAGCGATTTTTGCCGGTCACCGCGCGGGTTTCGAAAATGGTTTCCTCATGTTCCTTCAGTCGTGCCGTGAAAGCGGGAATATTGACCTCCACATAGCGTTCTCCAAGGTCGCGCGGCAGCCATCGTTCACGCTCCAACGCCACCAATACCGATCCAAGCCGCTCTGCGGGCGTACGATTGACCTCTCCAAGCGTGACGGGCCCCGCGATCCCATCCACGGTTAATCCGTTGGCGGTTTGAAAGTCTCTAACTGCTTGATCGAGAGCCACATCAAAACTGGTCGCCTCGGTTTCAGACGCAGCGGTATAGCCAAGTTTCCCTAGGCGATGGCGCAGCGCCGCAACACCTTCACCTTGATCACCTAGTTCATAGCGCTTGCCAGGAACTGCGGGTCCCCATCCACCATCTGAAACTGCCTTCATCAGGATTGCTCTCGCGCGC
>JBCDGN010000055.1:0-25122 GCA_038751255.1 Pseudomonadota bacterium | reverse complement strand
AGAAATTCTGTCGCTTCTTCTTGAAGATGCGGCGATCTCGAAGGCAGACATTGCGCGTCGTGTTGGCCTTGCGCCATCGGCTATATCCGAACGTGTGCGCAGACTTGAAACTGAGGGGGTCATTCAAGGCTACGAAGTGCGGCTGAACCCCGATGCGCTTGGCAAATCGCTATTGGCCTTTGTCTTCGTCACCGATGCGAAGCCAAGTCTGGGCTTTGACACCGCTGCTGCGCTCTCTGGCGTGACGGGTTTAGAAGAACTGCACAAGATCGCTGGCGACGATTGCTATCTTCTTAAGATACGGGCGTCGGGCACAGATGAACTCAATGAAATCATTGAAACGCAAATCAATCCCGTTCAGTCCGTAACGCGGGTGCGCACGACCATTGTGCTGAATGCTGTCACCGAGCGTCCCTGCCTTGCTGGCCATACTATTTGATGCGCGCGTTGAGTAGGTTGTCATAGAGTGGACTGCCGCGTCGGTCTCGCGCACCTACCCCTGGACGCACCGCAATAGCGGGTGTGTGGTTCAAGGCAGCTTCTTGCGCGCCGCAGTCGAGCCGGGGCGCGCACACTCCGCAGTCAGTGGTGAGCTCAAGAACCTTGAACGACAGGCATCAGACTTTCAAGCGCAGGGATCTAGGGCTGATGCCGACAGAGGCTTGTGAGGCGCTTGCAATACGCGCGTGTGATCATCGTACACAGCGATGAAGCAGCGCGATCCATGGGCGCGGCAGTTGCGCCAGAGACGATCAGGCTAGGTCCTCGCGACATGCGGTAAAGAAGATTGGACACGCTTGAAGGGAGCGCCTTGAATGAGTCGCGGCTCAGCGACGAAAAGGTTGGCGAAAGCCAGCAATGAGCGATCCAGGTTCCGCCAGCCAGACGTTCTCGCGTTTCAGCGCATCGCTCCAATACCCGCTTTCAACGCGGTACCGTCACTCGCACTAAGGGCGCGATCTCCGGCATTGACTACAGCTTTTCATTCATATGGTCTGTTCCTGTCGCAATAGGAGTTCGCATGTCTTGGCTTTCTAATCTCTTCGGTGGCGTAGAAGCTTCAAAACAGTCTCAGAGCGCTGAGCCAGTCCTTTACGAGGGATATCGCATCATTCCTGAACCGATGAACGAAGAGGGCCAGTACCGTTTAGCTGGCTGGATCGAGCTGGATGTGGACGGAGAAATCCGCAAACACCAATTCATCCGCGCTGATTTATTCCGTTCGCGAGACGAAGCTGAGGGGGCCACTGTGATCAAAGCCAAGCAGTTAATCGACCAGATGGGACAACGTCTGTTTGACTGAAATACGCCGAGTGATACTTAACTAATCCCTGCCCTAGCTTTCCGTTTCTCTCGTTTGTAGTCGCCAGTCCCCTCACGCGCAGCGCGTTTCCTCGAAGATTCGTGTGCTTCGAAGCCCCGAGGTTAAAGCGAACTCTTGCAACGGCATCGGGCGGCAAGGGCCCTTATTTGGCGTTGCCAACGGCTCTGCCGTGCGCGCAGCAAGACAGGCAGGGTCTGTGGTCTTCGCGGTGACCGCCAGTCTTGAGCCTTCGGGACGTCCGTCTGACTGGTTTCAGCTCGGTCCACCAATCAATCGACCAATTGCCTTCGATCATTTCCATGAGTCGTCCCAAGCCCGGCATGTCATTCGACGCAGCGCTGCAGGTATGAGGCCCAAGGCGGTTTAAGAGACTTTCCTTTCTCGGACAGGACGTGCCGATTGCCTTAAGATCACGGATTGGCCGGCAGGGGCAGCTCGATGCCAAGCGAAGGCCCACAAGGAACATGCTTTTGCGCGAAGGAGTATGGCCCCGAGGGCGTTTAAACTGGGGTTCGTTCTTTTGGCAATCGCAGCCCATCAAGCCGCGGCGCGAGCCACACAAAGAGGTGTACCGCCCGACCTTGCCTATTGAGGCACTTAATATCCTACCGCTTGACAAGTCCAACCTATGTCGTGCCTCTTTCTCCAATGGGTCGGCATCTAGCCAAAAGCCAGGTAAGCCCGAGGGAGGAAATTATGCCAGAGATCACGATCAGCGTGAATGGTCACGCTGTGTCTTCTCATGTGGAACCACGTACCCTTTTATCCAAATTTGTCCGTGAAATCGCCAGTCAGACCGGGACGCATATAGGCTGCGACACAAGTCAATGCGGGGCATGCGCCGTGCATGTAGATGGTCTACTTGTCAAATCTTGCGCCATGCTCGCCGTTGAAGCCGACGGTGCAGAGGTGACCACTGTCGAAGGTATGTCGAACGCCGATGGCTCGATGTCGGTGCTCCAAGAGGCCTTTGTTGAGCATCACGGGCTGCAATGCGGCTTTTGCACACCAGGGATGATCATGTCCGCGGCGTCGCTCTTGAAGGAAATCCCAAGGCCAAGCGAAGCGGAGATCCGCGAGCATCTCGAAGGGAACCTGTGCCGGTGCACAGGCTATCACAACATCGTACGGGCGATAATGGCGGCTTCTGGCCAGCAAGTCGCTCCGATCGCTGCTGAATAACGAGAGAGAGAGGAAATAGATCATGCCAAAGGATCATGGCGTTGGGGCCTCCTCAAAGCGGCGCGAGGACCCGCGCTTTCTGACGGGCAAGGGCCGCTATACCGATGACATCAACTTGCCAGGCCAGGCCTATGCCGCCTTCCGGCGATCGGAAGTTGCAGCCGGCACCATAACCCGCATCGACACCAGCCGGGCAGCCTCAATGCCTGGGGTCATACGGATATTCACCGGAGAGGACTTCAAAGAAGCTGGCAGTCTACCCTGTGCATGGGAGGTGACCAGCCGCGACGGGTCTAAACAACTGGAGCCCCGTCACCCCATCCTCGCCGAAGGTATCATCCGGCACATTGGCGAGGCCATCGCTGGCGTGGTCGCCGAGACAGAAGCTCAGGCGCTGGATGCCGCAGAAGCGATTGAGGTCGAGATCGAGCCGGTCGAGGCGGTTCTCGATATGGAAAAGGCCTTATCGGACGGTGCGCGCCCAGTTCACGACAGCTTCGATTCCAACCTCTGCTTTGATTGGGGGTTCATCGAAGACAACAAAGCTGCCGTCGACGCAGCGTTTGAAAGCGCACATCACGTGACGACACTGGAGCTTGTGAACAATCGCTGTGTCGCGAACCCGATGGAACCGCGTTGCGCCTTGGCCGATTACAACAAAGGCACGGACGAATACACGCTCTACTCCACGACACAGAACCCACATGTCATCCGATTGATGATGGGCGCTTTCGTTCTCAGTATTCCAGAGAACAAACTCCGGGTCGTCGCACCAGATGTGGGTGGGGCTTTCGGGTCCAAAATCTACCACTACGGGGAAGAGGCCTTCGTGACGCGTGCTGCAGGCACACTTGGCCGTCCCGTAAAATGGACTTCAACGCGCTCGGAAGCTTTCCTGACAGACGCACAGGGCCGCGACCATGTCACAAAGATCGAATTGGCACTCGACCCGGATGGGACGTTTCTGGCGATCCGCACCGATACTCTGGCAAATATGGGAGCCTATCTGCGTCTCTTCTCGACAGTGACGCCAACCTATCTGCATGGCCCGGCTGCGGGTGGGCCATACAGGACGCCGCTGGCCTATATTCGCGTCCGAGCGGTGTTCACCAACACGATCCCGGTCGATGCCTATCGCGGTGCGGGGCGACCTGAGGGCACGTACCAATTGGAGCGCGTGATCGATAAGGCCGCTTACGAGTTGGGAGTGAACCCGGCCGAGCTTCGTAGAAAGAACTTCATTAGGCCGGAGGAGTTTCCTTATCAAACACCGCTTGCCGTCGAATACGACTCTGGGAACTACCACGCCACACTCGACAAGCTGATGGAGATTTCCGACTACGCAGGCATCGAAGCACGGCGGACAGAGGCAGAAGCGCGCGGCAAGCTGCGTGGCTTCGGTTTTGCAACTTGGGTTGAGTGCTCCGGCCTTGCGCCGTCACAGCTGATTGGTCAACTCGGGGCGCGCGCCGGGCTTTACGAGTCTGCGACAGTCAGGGTGAACCCCACCGGCGGAATAATCGTCTTCACCGGCTCCCACAGCCATGGGCAGGGTCATGAGACGACCTTTGCTCAGATCGTTGCGGATCAGATCGGTATCGATGAGACACTGATCGAGGTCGCTCACGGTGACACCGACAAGATCCCGTTCGGCATGGGCACTTATGGGTCGCGCTCTGGCGCGGTCGGAGGGGCCGCGATCCTGCAAGCCACCAAGAAGGTCATCGCCAAGGCGACACGACTTGCCGCATATCTCATGGAGGCAAGCGAGGCCGATGTCTCTCTTTCCGACGGGGTGTTCACCGTTGCAGGCACGAACAAGAGCATGGACTGGACGGCGGTCGCCCTGGCTGCCTATGTGCCACACAATTATCCAGCGAAGGAAATGGAACCTGGCCTGGAAGAGTCAGCCTTTTTTGATCCGGAGAACTTCGTCTATCCTGCCGGCGCTTATGGCTGTGAGGTTGAAGTCGATCCAGAGACCGGCGTGACAGAGGTCGTCGGCTTCTGGGCTGCGGACGATTTCGGCGTGGTCATCAACCCGATGATCGTCGCAGGTCAACAGCATGGCGGGGTGGCTCAGGGGATCGGGCAGGCTTTGCGCGAACACACTGTTTATGACGGTTCCGGCCAGCTCCTTTCGGGATCCTTTATGGACTACTCGATCCCGCGAGCAGCTGACTTGCCGAGCTTTGTTGTGGATCACTCGTGCCAAACCCCGTGTGAACACAATCCTCTCGGGGTGAAAGGCTGCGGCGAAGCAGGCGCAATCGGTTCGCCGCCGGCCGTGGTAAACGCCGTCGTAGACGCGTTGCGCAGCGGCGGACACGACCAAATCACTCATATCGATATGCCCCTGACGCCGCAGCGCGTTTGGCAAACCCTCCAGACCGGTTGATGTGCTCAGCGGGCTGCAAGCGGCCCGCCAGCCCGAACCAGAGAGATGCAAATGTACGACTTCGAATATACCCGCCCCCGAACTCTGGCCGATGCCAAGGCAGCGCTTTCAACCGAAGACGCGCACCTATTGGCCGGTGGTCAAACCCTTCTCACCACGATGAAGCAGCGACTTTCCGCACCCGCAAAGCTCGTCAGTCTCGGTGCGATGGATGAGCTTCAAGGTGTCAGCTTTGATGGGTCGGTCCTGCGCGTTGGGGCCACCACACTTCATGCGGTTGTCGCGCGTGAGGCAGCCTCAACTTTTCCGGCATTGGCGAGCCTCGCCGCTCGCATCGGTGACCCGGCGGTGCGCAACCGAGGCACAATTGGCGGATCGCTGGCCAATAACGATCCCGCGGCCTGTTACCCCTCTGCCGTTCTTGCAACGGGTGCAACCATTGTCACCGATCAGCGCAGCATCCCGGCAGAGAGTTTTTTCGAGGGGCTTTTTTCCACTGCACTCGAAGAAGGTGAGATCATCACCTCGGTCGAGTTTCCGGTACCTATCAAGGCAAGCTACCAAAAATTTCTCCAACCAGCATCGCGTTTCGCAATGGTTGGGGTGTTCGTGGCCCGGTATTCCGACAAAGTAGGCGTCGCAGTAACCGGTGTGTCCGAGGACGGTGTTTTTCGCTGGGACGCCGCTGAAGCGGCACTCTCGAATAGCTTCTCCACCGGTGCGCTCGATGGCGTCGCACTGGGCGTGGATTCAGCGCTCTCGGACATTCATGCGAACGCTGAGTACCGTGCACATATGGTCGGCGTGCTCACGCGCCGCGCTGTTGAAGAACTGAGTTAATCAAGGCACTTACAAATGGCGGCGGTTTCAGTCCAGTCACTTGCCCCGCCATTTGTGAACGTGACCGCGGTAGATCTGGTGGATCAGGACTGATCGCGGCACCCCCAATCGATAGCAGCTTCAAAATCCTGACCGAGGACATCACCGGCCGTCCTGGCCCCCAAAGATGGAAATGGACGCTGACACGTTTGCCGAGCGTGTTGATTTTTTCGCGTGTCATATGCCTTCGGTCTCGCTGCAGAATTCAGGGAATGGAATGCGGTCCCGTCGCATGCCGAAGCGCAGACCGTTCCTTTGGGCAAGACTGTTGAAGCAGGACAGATCTTGGCCCTTGCAAGTGTTCAGGGCTGATTGCGGACGAGCGCCTCGATCTGGGCCGGGCCTTTCGGAATGAGACCCGAAGAGTTGAGGGCGTTGATCGAATAGTATCCTGTTTTTATTTGGTCGCTCGACACTGTTTCAGCGATACCGGTGCGCCTCGGCTTTTACCCGACCTTCACCTGTCGGGCCCGGTCGTCCATCCTCGGTAATCCAGTTGCGGAAACTGGATGTTTGTCGAACGAAGCGACCTTCACCGTCCTATCCCTGTACAGGGTGCCAATCGGCAGTCCATTTGACTTCGACAAGCATGTGTTAGCTCCTTTTTGGGTGCAGAATGACTTCGATACCGGACGGCGCAACACGCGTTTCAGGCTCCGGAAAAAGCGCTGGGTCGGCACGAAAGGCGATTGAACTTAGTCCCGTTTTGGGACCGGGTTCGACGGGCTGTCCAAGGCTGCGCCAAACATTGGCGGCAACTTGGTGATGGTAGCCACCCGCGCCAAAGAAGCTGCCGCCGGGATAGCGTGCCATGACATCCATGTTCAGACCCGTCCAAAACGACTCGGCCGCCGCGATATCGGTGGTTTGCACATGCACATGACCCACCCGTGTTTTTTCGGGAATACCGGTCCATTTCTCAGGCGTCGGCAGCGTGGAAAAGTCCAGTCGATGACTTGGAATGTAAAGACCATCTTTGGTTTCGCGCCAAGTCTCCACGGGTCGGTCCGCATAGACTTCGATGCCATTGCCTTCCGGATCGCTCAGGTAAACTGCTTCGGACACCGCATGGTCCGATGCACCCTGAAGAGCTATGCCTTGCTGGTCTATGTGACCCAGCCAAGACGATAAATCCTCGCGGCGCGGCAACAGAAAGGCCACATGAAAAAGCCCCGGCGCTTTGAGGTTGGCCAGTGCCGCGTCGGGATCACCGATCAGTTCGAGAAAGCCAGCCTCGGCGCCGAGAACCACCGACCCGGCGGTTTCATGGTGCACGGTGAGGCTGAGTAAGCGCTGATAGAAAGTCACCATCTCATCAAGGTTGCGCACCTTAAGCGTGACACGGCTCACCGACATATGTGCCGCATCGAGATCAAAAAATGTGTCAGTATGAATGCTCATGACTGGCTCCTTGTGTCTGGCAAACAGCGGAAGCACCGGGTCAACGGCGCTTCTGCAGCGGGTTGGGTCTGCGCAGGTCTCGCAACACCCAGTGAAGTCAACAGTTTCAAAGCAAACGTGCGATTGCCGAGAAGTGCGATTGTGACCAAGGTCACGGCCCAAAACGCTGGGAACTCCCAGCCGCCGCCATTAGCAAGGTTCCAACCAGTGCCGGAAAGAACAAATGTGGCGCCCAGCATCACCGGCAGCAGGGCCACTGCACCCCAAAAGGTTTTGAGGCCCGCAATCAGTGCCAAGCCACCGAACAGCTCAGCGATGATGGTCAGATAGGCAAAGTAACCTGGAAAGCCCATGCTTTCGAAATAGCCAACCGTTCTAGGGATCGTGAAGACAAGAGCTTTCAAAAGACCATGGGCCAAGAAAAGAAGACCGGCGGCAACGCGCAGCAGCAACACCGCATCGGGGGCGGTTTTCAGATTGATCACGGCAGGCTCCTTTCAATTAATAGTCGCTCAAAGAGGTATCAGCGGCTCAGCCAAGCCGGGGTGATCTGAGTGCCAAGGCCGAGCATGTAGCCAAACTGAATGTTGAGAGAGCCAAGCGTTTCGATTTCCCGCGCGTTTCGGAGCGGTCCGGCATCCACCGTGTCAAAGCACGCTGCGGTAGCAATCCGCATCACGTCCGATTTGGCCGCGTCGTCGTTGGAGGCGCGGAAGACGGGAAAAGCGTTATCGCCAAATTCCAGACCAGACTCGTAGCCTTGAGCGACGACCGTATCAAAGCCTTTGGTAACGCGCGCGACGGGCATCAATCTGGTGACATCTGCGGCCTGAAGCGTCACGCCCTTCTCGCCGATGAGCTTCTTGGCAAGCGCTTTCGCTTGAGGCTCGGTGGAGCCAGCAACCACAACCCCGTGGGCGCTGGCGGCAAAGATATGAGCAAGGCCACTTTCGACGTTGTCCGCCCCAATGATTGCGAAGTTCATGGGTGTGTCCTTCCATATCAAAGCGCACCGACCCGAAGAGAAAACGGATCGGAGCGCCGCAGCGACAAGATCAGTTTGTCCAGCCGAAAGGGTCAGCAACCACAGGCGTCTCGCCCGCGCTGTTCCAAAAGTTCTGAAGAACCCAGCCATATTCCGGCAGGCTGTTGCTGAAGGGTTCAAGCATCGCGGTCGCCGTTTCGCGCCGCCAATCAGCCTGCAGCTCTGCCGCGAGCGCGAAGACGGAGTGCAACTCGGCCCCCGCATGCGCCATCCGCGCCATGGCTGCATCTGCTTCATAAGAAGACCAAGCGCCTGAGGCATCGACAATCGGATAGACGTGATGAAAACCGTCGTTCAGCATTGATAAGACCGGGAAGGCGACACAGGTCCCAAGCGTGACGCCCGAGACGATGATGTGCGTACGCCCGGTCGCTTCCATAAGATCAAGCAACGCCTGACGGAAATTCGGATCTGCATAGGCATTGATGATGCCTGTCCGACGATAGATCGGTTCGTTGGAGAAGATCTCCTTAAGCTCGGGCAGGATGTCACCGTTTTGCCATTGGGCGTTTGACGTTGTGAGCAAGACGGGGATGTCCAGCGCTCTCGCGGTTTCAGCCAGACCGACGACATTGCTCTTGTACTCTGCCAACGACGAGAAATCTCGGATCCCTGCCATAAGACCGATCTGGTGGTCGATGAACAACATGATGGTGTTGTCAGGGGTCGGTGGCACATAGGCGTAATCGCCAGCGGCCTCGGCATCCTCAGCCGAGACGACCGGCTCAAGATAGGTTGAGTCGATTGGTGTGACGATGTCTTGCGCGAGCGCGTCAGTGGCCAATACGGCTACCAGAGCGGTCGAGGAGATGACCGTTTTCATAATCAGTTCCTTTGATCGGGGTTTGAAGAGGCGTCAGTTGGAGTTGCGAAAACCGGCCAGCAGCACAGGCAGAGCGTCAGGCCGAAACTGGGCCCAAAACGAACCTTCGTAGCGTCCGAGTTGTAGGCGGTTTTCACTGGGTTGATGCACGTATCGGGTCGTTTGGCCGTCGTGCGGTTCAACGATTTCGGAATCCACGATGCTCGATAGGACGTCATGTTCGAGACTTGCGGCCGCGCCGCCGGCGGCGAAACCCGCCGCGATTACGATGGTTTTCAGGGCAGACATCTTTGTCCTCCGGTTTCGCGACAGCGATGCTTGTGTCGCTCAGATGGTTCGCTGCGAAGCGTTGCGCTGCGCTGCGCTTGATGAGCCAAAGATGGTGCATATGACTGTACCAATAAACGACTTTATTGACGAATGTTTGTCGCCATGACATTCACAATAAATGGATAGCTTGGACGGATTGAGAACTTTCGCATCGGTGGTGGAGTCGGGATCGTTTACCGCTGCCGCCGACAGGCTTGGAATGTCGAAGAAGCTCGCGAGTAAGTATGTGGCAGAGCTGGAATTACGCTTAGGTGTCAAGCTATTACACAGAACGACTCGCAGCTTGAGCCTGACCAGCGCGGGGCACAAGTTTTACCCTAAATGCATCGCGCTCTTAGAAGACTTCGACGCTATGGCAGCCGAGATCAGAGAGGATGAAATCGGACTTAAGGGGATACTGCGCGTGTCTGCTCCCGTCACTTTCGGAGAGATACATCTGCAATATGCGCTTGCAGAGTTCCAGGCAATGCATCCCGATCTTACGGTCGATCTCAGGCTCAATGATCGATTTGTCGATCTCATAGCGGAAGGCTTCGATTTGGCTATCCGCATTGGTGCTTTGGAAGATTCTTCACTTGTGTCCAAAAGGTTAAGCACCACAGACCTGAGGATTGTTGCCAGCCCAGACTACCTAGACAGAATGGGCACGCCGAAGACACCGTCAGATCTGCTGAACCATAATTGCATTCGCGACAGCAACCTTCGATCGGAACTTGGCTGGCCCCTCCAGATCAATGGCCAAGAGCAAAGACTGTTCGTCAGCGGCAGCTTTATCGTCAACAGTGCAACGGCAGTTCGAAGACTGGCATTGAACGGCAACGGTATCGGGCTTTGCCCAAGCTACGCTGTCGCCGACTGCATTACATCCGGTCAGCTTGTTCAAATGCTCACCGACCATCCATCGCGAGAACTAGTCGTTCAAGCCGTCTTTGCAGATGCGCGCCGCATGCCCGCGCGCACCAGAGCCCTTCTGAACTTTCTTGGCTCGTACTTCAGATCTCCGGCTTGGAGACCGTCGGTTGCATAGAGGTCCAGGTGCCGCCGCCGCGGTTGATGTTGTGTCGAACCGATCCACCATAAGCTGAGCCCCGCTAAAGCTCTCTCCAATGCGGGGCGAGCATCCCGATAGCCATCTCCCAGGTTACGAAAGCTGTGCTCGCGCAGACGGCTACTCGGGTTTCAACTGACCGTTCGGCGATACAAAGCCGACTAGGTTCTCTTTATGGCGTATGTCCGACATGGGTTTGTTGATGCTTTTGCATCCCAACGCGATGCCTTTCCCAAAGAGGCCATCCGCCGGATCACGGACCACCTGATCACAAGCCTCCACGAGCTATTTCCTTAGCGTCACAACGTTAAAGCAAGCGGACAAGCTCAATCACTCCACGAAAGGGCGGTTTCATTGGACAAATGCGTTGCTGTTCTTGTCGGTCCACGATCGAACAGCCGTCCTGTTTCGCACCAAGTGCCATCAACTATCAGCCTGTTCCTGTGTTCACCCAAGAACCGATGCCTTCGGTTTTTTGTTGAGCAGGTGCTCTTGAACTGGCGGTCTGATGAACACTCAACGCGGTTCCCACCCAAAGCTGCAAATAACCTGTCTATCCCAAACGAGGTCCGCACGGGTTCCAAATCCCAAGCGATTTGCGGCGCTGTGTGTCTTGCCACTCTGCCGTCAGGACCCGTTTCTCTTTTCTTTCCCGATGTCGCTCAAAAGCTCGATTGAGATACAATCTGATACAAGCGTTTGAAGCCTCGAAAAAAAGCCGCAGGTTTCGCGCGAGTCCAATGGTGTCGATGTACTGAAGCCAATCGAGTTTAGTGCGACGCCACGTGCAGGACACTTGACACAGCGGAAATAACCGCAATAAATTTCAATAGCGAAGAAAATTTCGCCTCTGCGCTCGGTTGTCTCACAGGGAGGTGTGCCATTCGGTCCGGGTCCAAATTTCCCGCTGGCGACGAAATTGAACTGGCTGCGCGCGCGGCTTGGCTTCATTTTGTTGGTGGCTTGACGCAAAGCGAAGTTGCCTCGCGGCTCGGTCTGTCTAATTCGCGTGCGCATCGTGCGATTGCCAAAGCGCATGCACTCGGGCTTGTACAAGTCACCGTTGACGCAGCTGCTGTCTCGCTCTGCGTCGAACTCGAAAACGCCATTGCATCGCAATACGGATTGACCATGTGCCGGGTTGCGATGGAGCTGCCGGAGCAAGGCGAGATCCCGCTTCGCGCGCTTGGTGCGCTCGGCGCAGAATGGTTTGGCGATACCATCAGCAGCGGACGGCACAAACTGATCGGCGTGAGCCATGGCCGGACCATTGCAGCTGCCGTCGAGGCGATGGCGCGACGCGATGCCAATGGCGTCGCCTTTGTGTCACTGCTTGGGGGGCTCACGCGCTCATTGGCGGCGAACCCATATGACGTCATTCACCGGCTGGCGCAAAAAACTGGCGGCGACGCTTATCTGATGCCAGCGCCGCTCTTTGCGGACACGCCCGCGGACAAGGACGTGATGCTATCGCAACGCATCTTGCATGAGGCCTTCGAAAAGATGGGGGAAGCGACCCTCAACATCGTCGGCATCGGTGATCTTGCGACCTCTGCCGGTTTGTCTGTTTCAGCACTTGATGGCTCAAGCGCGGTTGAAGATCTACGCAATGCCGGCGCATGTGCAGAGATTTTAGGGCAGTTCATTGACGCCGATGGGGGTGTGATGAATTCGCCCGTGGACGGTCGAGTGATGGCCTTGCCTTTGGAGAAGCTGCGTGACCGAGAGGTTGTTGCGATCGCAGGAGGAGCCTCCAAATGCACAGCCATCCACGCCGTTCTCAAAAGTAAATTACTGACAGGATTAATCATCGATGAGGCGACAGCTCGCAGCCTTGTCGAACGTGCTGACGGCAATGGCGCCGTCGCCGCCGAATAATCGCCGAGCAAAGGGAGGAAGCAACACATGTACGAAAAGGAAAAAGACCTCATCGACGCGTTTTTGCGCGGACAGATGAGCCGGCGAAGCCTTATTCGCGGCTTGGGGGCGCTCGGCATGACAACGGCGACCGCAAGCGTGTTGCTGAACGCGTCTGCGACGCGCGCTTTGGCGCAAGACTTCGATTGGAAGCAACATCAAGGCAAAAGCCTGAAGCTGCTTCTGAACAAGCACCCATACACCGATGCGATGATTGCCAATCTCGACAATTTCAAAGAGCTGTCGGGCATGGAGGTCACCTACGACATCTTCCCTGAGGATGTTTATTTCGACAAAGTCACGGCCGCGCTCAGTTCACGCTCCAGCGAATATGATGCGTTCATGACCGGCGCCTATATGACATGGAATTATGGGCCTGCGGGTTGGATCGTCGACCACAATGAGTGGATCCAAGATCCCACCAAAACGAACCCCAATTACAACTGGGACGATATGCTCGAGGGCGTCCGGAAATCCTGTGCATGGAACGGGGTCCCTGGTGGCGCGCTTGGATCAGACGACGCCAAGCAGTGGTGCATCCCGTGGGGCTATGAGCAGAACAACCTTACCTACAATGCTGAGATGCTTGAGAAGGCCGGTGTGGATGTCCCCACCAGCATGGACGAGCTGATCACCGCTGCGGCGCAGGCGCAGGCCAACAGCGATGATGGTGTCTACGGTATCGGCGTGCGCGGCTCGCGAAGCTGGGCCACGATCCATCCTGGGTTCTTGTCGGCCTATGCCAATCTTGGCCAGCATGATCTGAATGTCGACAATGGCAAATTGTCGGCTGCGATGAACACCGATGGGTCCAAAGACTTCCATGCCAAATGGGTGAAGATGATCCAAGAAAGCGGTGCTGCTGATTGGTCGACGCACACTTGGTATCAGGTCGGCACCGATCTTGGCGCAGGCAAATCGGCGATGATCTATGACGCCGATATTCTCGGCTACTTCATGAATGGCGGCGATAATGCCATGGCGGGCAAGCTTGCTTTTGCGCCCTTCGCAGCTTCGGGCCAAGGAGAACCCACGCCCAATATCTGGATTTGGTCACTGGCGATGTCCAACTTCTCCAAAGACAAGGACGCCGCTTGGAACTTCATCCAATGGGCCTCAGGGCCTGAACATGGTCTGTTCGGCGCTGCGGAGATGGATTTCGTCAATCCAGTGCGGCAGAGCGTTTGGGACGATCCCACGTTCCGTGATCGGCTTGCCAGCGGATATCCAGGCTACGTGAACATGCATGATGTCTCTGCACCGGGGGCCTCAATCAAGTTCACACCTCAACCGTTGTTCTTCGATTTGACCACAGAATGGGCCGCCTCACTGCAAAAAATGGTTGCCAATGAAGTGCCTGTGGACGAAGGGCTGGACCAATTGGCCGACAGTGTGAACCGGCAGCTCAAAGACGCTGGGCTCGGTTAAAACATAGCACCTGGCGGGCCGCGTTGGCCCGCCACTCCCAGGGTTTTCCATGGCAGATATCGCGGCATCCGGCGGGGCGCGACCCGTCCGTCTTTCTAAGCGGCTCTTCCCGTATCTTCTGAGCTTGCCAGCTTTGCTGGTTTGCATCGGGATCCTAATCCCGTTTTTCACGGCGGCTTTCTATTCGCTGCAGAGGTTCCGGTTATCGCAACCGTGGAACCGCGGCATGAATTGGGGTGAAAACTATCTAAGTCTTTTCACCGACCCCTCCTTTTGGAACACGCTGAAAGTCAGCTTGGTCTATGCGGGAGTGACCGTGGTCGTGGAGTTGCTGCTCGGTCTCGCCATCGCGCTCTTGCTGCAAAAGCGCACGACGCTGAACAACTTCATATCGATCATGCTGCTTATGCCGCTGATGACCGCACCAGCGCTGGCGGCGCTGATGTTCAAGCTGATGACCAACCCCAATTTCGGCATTTTGAGCTTTTTTGCCCAGTCCTTGGGGTTTCAGGACATGCGATGGGGATCAGACACATCGACCGCGCTTTTTACCGTCGTGCTTGTCGACGTCTGGGTCTACACGCCGTTTATGATGATCCTGCTGTTGGCGGGTCTCAGGTCATTGCCCCAGCAACCTTTTGAGGCCGCGGCCTTGGACGGCGTGCCACGCATCCAGCAGTTTTGGCGGATCACCTTGCCGATGCTGATGCCCTATATTCTCACCGCTTCGCTGTTTCGATTGCTCGATTCGATCCAGCAATTTGACATCATCTATGCCATGACCCAGGGCGGGCCCGGCGACACACTGATGGTGTTTCAAGTTGAGGCCTATCTCAACTTCTTCCAATCCACCAATGTGGGCCGCTCGGCGGCGCTGTTGATCATCCTGTGGGCCGTGACCTTCTTTTTGTCCAACATCTTCATCAAAAACTGGCTGCGTCTCAGAGAACGCGCGCGGGGAGAGATCTGATGCATCACCAATCTCTCTTTGAGCGGATCCTACGCGGCCTTGCCCTGGCCATCATCGTGCTCTTCTTCATGTTTCCGATCTTTTGGATCCTGTTGATGAGCCTGCAAACCAATGAGACGATCCTGCGCTCGCCCCCGTCCATGGTGTTTGAACCGACATTGTCGAACTATTCAGCAATCATCGCGGGGCGGCTGGACAGCAATGTTGCTTCTATGGGCATCGAGTTCATGCGAAACCTCATGAACTCCATCATTTTGTCCGTGGGCTCGGTCTCACTGGCACTGCTTCTGGGTGTTCCAGCGGCCTATGCCTTTGCGCGGCATAAGTTTCGTGGCTCCGAGGACATCGCCTTCACACTTTTGAGTTTTCGCTTTGCCCCGCCGCTGCTCGTCTTGTTGCCATTGACCCTGTACTTTCAACAGATCGGGTTGGCGGATACTTATTTTGGGCTGATCTGGGTCTATCAGTTGATTTGCCTCCCCCTGATCCTTTGGATCGTGCGGGGCTATTTTGAAGATATCTCGCCGGATGTTGAATATGCCTACCGGATCGCAGGTCACAGTTGGTTTGCGACCTTTCGCAAAATATCGCTCCCACTCGCAGGCCCGGGCATCGCCGCGGCGGCGTTGCTGGCCTTTATCTTCGCCTGGAACAATTTCATCTTCGCTCTGGTGCTTGCCTCTGCTGACAAGCAACCGGTGACCGTGGGCGCGCTCGCTTTTGTGACCGCAAGCGGCATCCAATACGGCCAAATCGCGGCAGCGGTCGTGTTGTCGATCACGCCGACCTTGGTCTTGGCGCTCTATGCGCAGCGCTACTTGGTCGAAGGCTTGTCCTTGGGCGCGGTGAAAGGGTGATCGCGATGAGCGGGATTCAGATCGAAAACCTCACCAAACGCTACAAGGACGATGTGGTTCTGGACCAAGTGTCGTTTGAGGCCCAGGCGGGAGAGACCCTGGCGCTTTTTGGACCGTCGGGCGCGGGCAAAACCGTTCTTTTGCGCTGCATCGCCGGAGCGGTGGATCCTGACGCTGGCCAGGTCTTTCTGAACGGGGAGGATGTCACCGATGCACCGCCAGAGGCCCGCGGCGTCGGCATGGCGTTTCAGAATTTTGCGTTGTTCCCGCATATGTCCGCCGAGGACAATATTGGCAGCCCGCTTGAGGCGCGAGGGACGGCGCGCGAGGCGCTGCGCTCGGGCGTGCAGGCTGTTGCGAAGCTCTTAAAAATCGATCACGTGCTTGGCCATGCGCCACGCGCGCTCTCCAATGGCCAAAAGCAGCGCACCGCGCTGGCCCGTGCTCTGGTGGCCGAGCCAAACATCCTTCTGCTCGACGATCCGCTTCGGAATGTGGACGCGAAACTGCGTTTTGAGATGCGTCTGGAACTGCCACGCCTGCTCGCGGGCCGTGGCGCAACGGTCATCTATGTGACGCAAGACTACAAGGAAGCTATGGCGCTCGGCCACAGGATCGCGGTTCTTGAAGATGGTAAGATCGACCAGATCGGATCGCCGGAAGAGATTTATGACAGGCCCGCCTCGATTGAGATCTCGCGTCTCTTTGGCGATCCTTCTATCAACCTTCTGGATGTCACGCCCGAGCGCGATGAAGCGGGCGTTTTCGTGACCCTCTCGGATCACAAGATCCGATTGGCGCCGGGCTATGACGCAGCGGTCGGTGTGCCCGCGGTCGTCGGACTGCGGCCAGAGACATTGGCCTTCGCATCAGAGGGTATCCCGGTCGAGATTGAGGCCGAAACCCCGTTCAATGAGAAAATCGTCACATTGACCCAGACCAAGCGCGGCCGCGAGCTTTTGGTTTCGCGGCCCAGCGGCACCCCAGGGCCTGCCAGCGGCCCGGCTTTTCTTGCAATTAGAGGCGCTGACGCAGTCCTTTTTGACCGTGAAACCAGACGCCGGATTGTTCCCGAGCAAACCGGCATCGCCTCGGAGGCCGCCGAATGAGCTATCTCGAACTCAAGGCCGTCAACAAGATCTACAATCCCAAAGGCCACGCGGTCCACGCAGTTCGAGATCTCGATCTCGCTGTTAAGGAGGGCGAGATCGTTGCACTGCTTGGGTCATCGGGCTGTGGGAAAACCTCGACCCTGCGCATGCTGGCGGGGTTCGAAGAGGTCTCTTCAGGTTCGATTGAGCTCAATGGCACGGCAATCCACACATCGCCACCGGCGCGGCGCGGCATTGCCATGGCGTTTGAAGGCTATTCTCTATATCCGCCGCTGAGCGTGCGCGAAAACATCGCGTTCGCGCTGAAAGCATCGCGTCTTTCGACCGCGGAGGTGGATCGCAAAGTCGCTGAAATCGCCCATCTCCTCGAGATTGAGGATATTCTCGATCGCTACCCATCGTCGATTTCGGGGGGGCAACAGCAACGCACCAGTCTTGGCCGCGCGTTGATCCGTGACGCCGCCTTGCATCTGCTGGATGAACCGATGGGGCAATTGGAGCCCCAGCTCCGCGCTCTTCTGCGCGGGCGGATTAAACACTTCATCCGGGAGCGAGGCTTGACCACGATCTTGGTGACCCATGATCAAACAGAAGCCAACGCTCTGGCCGACCGCATCGCGGTCATGGAAGATGGCGCTTTACAGCAATTCGATACGCCTGAGCGGCTGAAGGACCATCCCGCCAATCTCTTCACCGGAACCTTCATTGGCGAGCCACCGATGAACGTCTTTCCCGCGGCGTTTACCAATGGAGCCGACCGGCTAAAGTTCGTGCTCGATGAAGGCGTGGCGCTCGACTACCCGGCGGAGGCGTTTTCGCAAGAACTGCGTGCGCGCTTGGGATCCACGGCTCCGATCACCATCGGCGTCAGACCGCATGCGGTGCGGCTGTCTGGCGACGGTCTTCCGGCACGGGTATCGATCAAGCAATGGTTGGGGGACCAAACTCATATCGCTGCGGAGTTTGCCGGAGGCACGATTGTGTCTGTTGCCCATGATCGTACGCAGGTGGCTGAAGGGCATCAGATAGGCGTGTCCATCGCCCCAACGGATCTGCACATCTTTGATGGCAAAAGCGGTATTGCCATCAGCCATGGCGGGGAGTTGGCATGAACGCCGATGTCCTCATAGGCGTGGATGCCGGAACCTCGGTCATCAAGGCCGTTGCCTTTGACTTATCGGGACATCAGATCAGCATCGCCAGTCGCCCCAATTCCTATGCCACCCTGGCCAATGGCGGGGTCGAGCAAAATATGGCGCGCACCTGGACCGACACTGTGGAGGTATTGGCTGAAGTTGTTGAGGCGGTGGGGGCCGAGCGCGTCTTGACCTTGGGCATCACCGGTCAAGGCGACGGCACTTGGATGATCGATGCCCACGGCGAACCGGTTCACGACGGTTGGCTCTGGCTTGATGCGCGCGCCACTCAAGAAGCGCGTGAGCTCACCGACAGCGCCAACATTGATGCGATCCATCAGGTTACAGGCTGCGGGGTAACCGTGTGCCAGATGCGCACGCATATGCACTGGATGCAGCGGCACACGCCGGAGATCCTTGATCGCGCCGCGACCGCATTTCACTGCAAGGATTGGCTTTACTTCAAGCTCACCGGGATCCGCGCCACAGATCCTACGGAGGGTGTGTTTACCTTCGGGGATTTTCGCACACGCCAATACTCAGATCAGGCGCTCGAGGCGCTGGAACTTTCGCACCTGTCTCACCTTCTTCCGCCCATTGTAGATGGGTCCACCCAGACCCATCAGTTGACCGCAGAGGCGGCAGAGAAAATAGGTCTGCCGCAGGGATTGCCGGTCTCGCTTGGGTATGTCGACATCATGTGCTGCGCCCTGGGCGCAGGGTTGCACGACGCGGCCACCATGCCTGGACTGACAATATTGGGGTCAACGGGTGTGCATATGCGGTTTGTCCCCGATGAAGAGCTCGTCGTGATGAATGAGGAATTGTCTGGCTATGTCATGGGCTTTCCAGGCAAGGCCTTGGCGCAAATGCAGACCAATATGGCCGCCACGCTAAACATCGATTGGCTATTGGGATTGGGCGCTGAACTGTTGTCGGCACATGGTCAAAAGACAGATCCGTCAGAGTTGCTCAAAGGTTTAGACGAGCAAGTATTAGACGCGCGCGCAGGCGCAGTACTTTTTCACCCTTATATCTCCAGTGCGGGGGAACGTGGCCCGTTCATAAATTCAGCTGCGCGCGCGAGTTTTACGGGCCTCGACCAACAAGCCAGTTGGTTTGATCTTGTCCGTTCGGTTTTCGAGGGGCTCGCCCTTGCATCGCGTGATTGCTACGCGCTGATGGGTCCGATGCCGAAAGAGATCCGTTTCACCGGCGGCGCGGCGAAGTCAAAGGCGCTTCGTCAGATCTTGGCGGCGTGTCTGAACACGCCAATCCGAGGCGTCGCACAGGTAGAAGCCGGCGCAGCGGGCGCCGTGATGATTGCGGGGATTGCGCAAGGCATTTTTTCGGACGCCGAAGCCGCAACAGACGCTTGGGTTCAGCCGCTTCTCGAAGACCCCATACCGCCAGATGCCGAGTTGGCCTCCACCTATGGTGAAGTTTTTGAAGCCTATCTGGCGACGCGCCACGCATTGGCACCAGCTTGGCAAGCCCAGGCAACGATGCGGAGTGCTCTTGCATGACCACCAAGATCGCGATCATCGGTGACCGGTTTATGTTGCCCGATATGTTCGAGGAGGCCTTGAGTGCATCCTGCGGCGAAAAGGTATCCTGCCACAAGCTGGAGCAACCATGGCCCGACAAGCCAATGGAACATGGTTACGCGACCCCGGGGATGGACGGCCTGAAGGAGTATATGGGGTCGCCGGAGGAAATCATCTCGCATATCGGGGACGCCCCAGCCTTGGTCACGCATCTGGCGCCCTTGTCTCGCGACATGTTTGAGGCTTTGCCAGATTTGAAGTTCGTGGCGGTTTCCAGGGGAGGTCCGGTGAATATCGACATGGCCGCAGCGGCTGATCATGGCGTGCTGGTGGTGAATACCCCTGGCCGAAATGCCTCGGCGGTGGCCGAATTCACAATCGGAGCCATTATCGCAGAGACCCGGAACATCACTCGGGGCCATGACGGTCTCCGCAACGGCGCATATCGCGGCGATCTCTACCGCGCAGATGTCTCTGGCGATGAGCTCTCCGACCTGACAGTGGGCGTCATCGGCTATGGCAAGGTTGGCACGAAGGTCACTCGGCTTTTGCGCGCCTTCGGCACACGCATTTTGGTGCATGATCCCTATGTTCAGCTCGACCCCAGCGACGCCGAGGACGGCGTGAAGATGGTGGATCTCGACACCCTGCTGGCCGAGGCTGACATCGTCACACTTCATCCACGTGTCACCGACGAAACCAAGAACATGATGGACGAAAATCGGCTTCGTGCGATGAAGAAGGGAGCAACCCTCGTCAATACAGCGCGTGGCCCTTTGATGGACTATGACGCGCTCTATGCTGTCTTGGCCGATGGACATTTGCGCGGCGCGATGCTGGAGACGTTTTCCGTGGAGCCGACGCCGCCGGATTGGCCGCTTCTAAAACTGCCCAATGTGACGCTCACCCCGCATATCGCCGGGGCGTCCCTGAAAACGGTTCGTATTGCGGCCGCAGCCGCCGCAGATGAGGTGCGCCGCTGGTTGTCTGGCGAGCCACCGCTTAACCCGTGCTGAGGACCCAATGAAAAAAGCCGAACGCGACCTTCGCCAAGCGATCATAGATAAATGCCGCTTTATGAATGCCATTGGACTAAACCAAGGCACTTCCGGCAATATTTCGGCCCGTTTTGAGGACCGGATGCTGATCACGCCGTCGGCAACACCTTATGCCGATATGACGCCTCAAATGATCGCATCAATGCCCTTTGATGGTGAGTACGGCAGTTGGGAAGGTCCCTTGAAACCCTCAACGGAATGGCGGTTTCACTTTGATATCCTGAAAAGCCGAACCGAAGCAGGCGCAGTGATCCACGCCCACCCAACCTTCTGCACGGCTCTTGCGATTGCTCGCAAGCCGATCCCTGCTGTGCACTACATGATGGCAGCCTTCGGCGGTATGGATGTCCGCTGTGCCCCATACGCAACCTTCGGCACGGAGGCGCTATCGAAATTCGCGCTTGAAGCACTAGAGGGACGGACGGCCTGCCTCTTGGCCAATCATGGCTCGATCGCGATCGGGGCCGATCTCGAAAAAGCCATGTGGCTCGCGGTCGAGTTGGAGACGATTGCCAAGCAATACTACATGACGCTTTCAATCGGTGGGCCGGTTCTTTTGACGGATGCAGAAATTGCCGAAACGGCAAAGGCCTTTGGCAGCTACGGAGTGCAGGACGAGCACAAAAAAGTGCCCAAAACGACGAGGCGTACGACAAGCAAAGCAATTGCTTCAAAGTCCGCAGCCTCGGCGTCCAAATCAGCAACACCGGCCGCAAGCCGGTCAAAAAAACCCGCGACCAGATCGCGGTCTCGAAACGCGTCGGGCGGCTAGATCATGGTAGACAGCTGCGATCTGTTGGTCATCGGTGGCGGCATTAATGGCGTCGGAGCGGCGCGGGACGCTGCCGGCCGCGGCTTGAAGGTGATCCTGGCAGAGAAAGACGATCTCGCCGAAGGGACATCCTCTCGGTCGGGAAAATACATTCATGGTGGTCTGCGATATTTAGAGTATTATGAATTCCGGCTCGTGCGTGAGGCGTTGATCGAACGCGAAGTGGTCCTGGACGCCGCGCCTCATCTGGCTTGGCCGTTACGCCTGATACTGCCCCATTCGCCAGAACAGCGGCCTCGTTGGCTGATACGCTTGGGGCTTTTGCTTTACGATCACCTCGGTGGGCGCAAACGCATCCCAGGCACCAAGGCGCTTCGTCTCGACCGTGTGCCCGAAGGCGACATGGTCCGGGACGCCTATCGTCACGCCTTTGCCTATTATGATGTTTGGGTGGATGATGCGCGGCTCGTTATCCTCAATGCCGTCGATGCCGCCCGCCGCGGCGCTGAGATCCTCACCCGCACAGCGGTTATTTCAGCGCGCCGAGAAGGCGGTGTTTGGCGCGCGGTTCTGTCGGGGCCTCAGGGCCAGAGAGAGGTCTTAGCAAACGCTATTTTCAATGCAGCCGGTCCATGGGTGGAGGAAGTCATCAGCAACGTGGCGGGTGTAAATTCGGCCAAACATGTCCGTCTCGTGAAAGGATCTCATATCATCATGCGTCGGTGGTGGCAGGGGGATCACGGCTATGTCCTTCAAGCTCCGGACAAGCGCCTGATCTTTGTGAACCCATATTTCGACGATCTTGCACTGATTGGAACGACTGACATTCCGTTCGAGGATCGGCCCGAAGACGTTGCCATCGACGAGGACGAAAGCGCTTATCTCCTCGATATTCTGAACCGATATTTTCGCGTCAAACTAAGCCATGACGACATCATTTCGGCCTACTCGGGTGTCCGTCCGCTGTTTGATGATGACAGCGCAAAGGGCGCATCGGCCGTCACGCGCGACTATACGTTTGAATTGGACGGAGATCAGGCGCGTGCGCCAATTCTGTCGGCATTTGGGGGCAAGCTTACAACCTATCGCAAGCTCGCGGAGGCTGCGCTGCAAAAACTGGACCCCTTTTTCCCGCAGATGACCCAGCCCTGGACCGCGCACGCGCCGCTTCCTGGCGGTGAGTTGCCGGATGCCGGTTTCGATGAGTGGTTTGCCAAATTCCGCCGCCGCTATGCCTGGTTGCCGCCCCAACTCGCGCATCATTACGCGCGGACTTTTGGGGCTGATGCAGACATCTTCCTGTCCGGTGCGAACAGCTTGGCTGATTTAGGACGGCACTTTGGGGGATCGTTCTACGCCCGTGAAGCGGAATGGTTCATCGAAAATGAATGGGCCCGCACGGCCGAAGACATTCTAACCCGGCGCTCAAAGCATTATCTCTTCCTGACCCAGGAGGAGCAACAGGCGCTGAGCGATTGGCTCGCATCCGAGTTGGCAGCGTGAGCTTTGATGCGATCAGAAGCAGCGCTGAATTTTCTGCTCTTTGTGCAATGGCATCTCGTCTTGGTCGAGATCCGCTTCAGATCCAGGGGCCGGGCGGCAATGTTTCCCTAAAGTCCGATGGCGCAATGTGGGTCAAAGCCTCTGGCACCTGGCTTGCCGATGCGGAAAAGGAAGATATTTTCGCGGCGGTAGATGGACGTGGGTTGAAGGCCGCGCTGCGCTCTGGTGATCCCCGCGCCAAAACACCAGAGCTTTTCCCGGCCGCCCCTGGGCTTCGGCCATCGATTGAGACAACATTCCATGCCGCGCTTGATGCCCCGGTGGTGATCCATACACATTGCGTCGCCACCATTGCGCACTCAGTGGTGGGCAGCATCCCGGGATTGGAGGATTTGGACGTCGTCCAAGTGCCCTATGCGATGCCTGGAATAGACCTCGCGCGAGCTGTTCTCGCAGAATGGCGATCCGGTACACGTGCTGCGGTTTTGGCCAATCATGGCTTGATCACCACTGGGGCGACTGTGGCAGAGGCGGAGGCTTTGCTGCGCGAGATCACCCATCGTGTCGGTCAGCAACCGGTACCCGCATCACGACCCGCGCCGCAACTGGGGTCTGTCGTGAGGGGGTCCGGCTGGAAGGCGCTTGGGCCGGGCGCGACGACCGCTCTTGCATTTGACAACGCCAGAGCGCGCCTTGCCTGCGACGTGGCCTTGTTCCCCGACCAGGTGATCTTTTTGGGGCCGTCGCCCATGCTTTATCCACCGAGTTCGCGGTTTCCAGGCGCCACAGCTTCGCCGGATCGACCAGTAAATAGCCTGGCCATCTTAGAGGGGCTCGGCGCAGCAGTGCCCGAGACAGCGTCGCCCGCAGCGATTGCGTTGGCCGAAATGATGGGAGAGGTCGTTTTTCGCATCCCACCTGACCAAGATATCACACGACTGAACGAAAAAGATGTCTCTGATCTCTTGGGATGGGACGCAGAGAAATACCGTCAAGCGCTCGAAAAAGAGCGCGCCTTAAGGCACGCAGGAAACACCACGCCATGAGCGGAACCGCAGCCTTGGGGATCGATGTCGGAACCTCTGGTGTTCGGGCAGCAATTTTAGAGCCTGGTGAGCATGTCGTTGCGACCAGCGCCGCCTCCATGAATGACTATGGTGCGAATAGTCGCGACCCGAAGGTCTGGTTGAGTACACTGACGGCTGCGTTGGAGGCGCTTTTTCAAAAAGTGTCAGCAACTGAAATTGGAGCAATCGCGATCGACGGCACGTCGGGAACGGTGCTTGGCCTCGACATCCACGGCCAACCGGTGGGCGATGGGTTAATGTATAATGATGCTGTAAAAGACCCAAAGATCCCAGCAGCAATTGCATCTGTTGCACCCAGAGATAGCGCCGCGCATGGCGCGTCTTCCGCTTTGGCGCGAAGTATTGCCTTGCAGGATCGACCCGGAGTTGTCCGCATTGTGCATCAAGCCGATTGGATCGCAGAACAGATCGCTGGCACCGCCGTTCCCACCGATGAAAGCAACGCGCTAAAGACCGGTTATGATCCTGTTGCACGCCGTTGGCCGAGTTGGCTTGAGAAAACACCTCTCCGCCAGGACCTGCTTGCCGAAGTTGTTCCCGCGGGCCAGCAAACAGGATCAGCTTCAGGTCGGTTTGGCCTACCGAAGGGCGCCGCGCTTATTGCTGGCGCCACCGATGGATGCGCCTCTTTCTTGGCGACTGGCGCCAGCGAGCCAGGCGACGCGGTCACGGCTCTTGGAACGACACTCACTGTCAAGCTTCTGTCAGACAGTCCGATCTTTGCGCCCGAGTTCGGCATATATAGTCACCGCATTGGCAACCGATGGTTGGCGGGCGGCGCGTCCAACACCGGAGGCGGCGTGCTGGCTGAATATTTCGAACCTGATGAGATCATACGACTGAGCGCGAAGATCGACCCAAACGTTGAAACTGGCCTGGACTACTATCCGCTCACCGCTCCTGGTGAGCGGTTTCCTGTCAACGACCCCGCGCTCGCACCACGTTTGGAACCGCGCCCGGACGATGATGCGACGTTTCTGCAAGGGATTTTTGAGGGCATCGCGCGCATCGAAGCGCTGGGTTACAATCGTTTGGTGTCGCTCGGGGCACCCAAACAAACCAGCATTCGTACCGTGGGCGGAGGGGCCCGAAACACAGTTTGGCAAGGAATCCGGCTTAGGCATCTCGGTCTTTCACCTGCCGATGTGGTATCAAACGATGCCGCTGTGGGCGTCGCGCGGCTCGCATTGACCCATCTGGACCAATCGTAGTGCGAGAAATCTCTGGGCTCGCCGAAATCGTTGATAAGTTTGACGCATTTGCGATCGACCAGTTCGGCGTGCTGCATGATGGGCAAGCGTCTT
>JBCDGN010000054.1:0-25491 GCA_038751255.1 Pseudomonadota bacterium | reverse complement strand
GCAGCGCAATGAGTAGACCAATATTGTCGGCTCTCAGAACTCGGGGGCTAAGTTTTCTGCACTATCGAGTAACGATGCGATCTTTGTCCAAAAAGGCAGCATTCGCGCCCTTAAGCAGGCAGCGTTCAGATTTGACGACTGACGCGCACTCGAAAAAGAGCTCTCCATGTTGCCCTCCATTCTGAAGCTTGCATCCCTTTGACGATAAAATGGCATGCCATTCGTGGGCGCTTATCGCCTCGCCTGTACGCCACAATCAGGGAGAAGCCTATGACAAAGTCAAATCCGACCCGTCGAAGCATTCTGTTGGGTGCCGCCGCTGGACTAGCTGCGCCTTTGATCTTGCCGCGCGGAGCGCTAGCGGCCGGCAAAACGCTCGCCGAAGTCAAAGACTCCGGTGTCTTGCGGATCGGTTGCGAAGCGACCTATCCGCCGTTCACTTTCCGCGACAAGGGCAAGATCGTCGGATACGATGTCGATCTGGCAACGGTCATGTGCACCGCTCTTGGGGTCGAACCTGAGTTTATCGACACACAATGGTCAGGTGTGATCCCTGCGCTTTATGCCGGGCGTTTCGATGTCATCATGTCGTCGATGAGCTACCGTAAAGAACGTCTTGAGAAGGTTGCTTTCTCCATTCCTTATGCCGAGGCAAGCCAAGCGCTGTTGATCCGTGCAGACGATGCTGGCGCGATCAAATCTGTTGATGATCTCTCCGGTAAAGTCCTCGGCGTGAAGCTTGGATCGCCCGGGGAAATGATGAAGCCCGATCTCGACACAGAAATCGCAGCGGCCAAAGGGACCGGCTTTTCAGAGGTCAAGATTTACGACGACCATCCAGCAGCCTATCTCGCACTCAGCCAAGGTTCCGTTGACGGGGTGCTCAATACGTTGCCGACCCTAGGACAAGTGATGAAAGACCGCCCCGGCGCGTATGCCCTGGTCCGTCCCGTCGGCAAACCCAACTGGGCCGGGATCGCAGCGCGCCTCGAGGATCCAGAAATCGTCGCATGGCTCGACAGCGAGTTGAACAGGCTGAAGGGCACAGAAGAAATCTACGAGCTTCAGGAGAAATGGTTCGGCTTCCGCATGGACCTCGCCGACGAAATTCCAACTTTCGTCTAAACCGCGTCTAGCGCTGAACACATCTGCCGCGCCTTCTTCGCAGAAGGCGGGTGGTTTTCCTTGGCGGGACCTTCCATGCAAATCGATTGGGATATTATCCGCGAGAGCATACCGCTTCTTGCGGAGGGTATGATTGTTACGATTCAGGTTTCAGTACTTTCTGCGGCACTTGGCTTGATCTTGGGCGTTGTTTTAGGCTTGGCGGCGTTGTCGCGGAGCCGGTTGCTACGTTGGCTGGTGGCGGGATATGTCGACTTCATCCGAGGCACGCCTCTCCTCATCCAGATTTTTCTTGTGTTCTTTGCCTTGCCGATCGTTGGCATCCGCTTCGATGAGTTCTGGGCCGGGGTGATCGCATTGTCACTGAACGCAGCGGCTTTCGTCGCAGAGGTTGTGCGTGGCGGCGTAGGCGCGATTGAGCGTGGACAGACCGAAGCTGCGATGTCAATCGGCATGCGTCACCGCCAGGTTTTGGTCTGGATCCTGCTGCCGCAAGCCTACCGTCAGATGATCCCGCCGCTGACCAACGAACTGATCAGCCTGGTGAAAAACTCTTCGCTTCTGTCGGTAATTTCCGTTTATGAACTGACCCGCGCCGGACAAGCGATCATCTCGGTTCATTTTGTTCCTTTCGAAATCTACACCTTGCTCGCGCTCTACTATTATGTGCTGATCAAGGCGCTCAGTTGGCTTTCTGTGCGGCTCGAAAGACGGCTCCCCACATGGTGACCGCGCCCCCCGAGATACCGGTCATCCGCGTCGACAGTTTGGTCAAGCGGTTTGGCGACCACACTGTGCTAAGGGGCGTCTCATTGGATGTAGTTCAAGGAGAGACTGTTGTCGTCATTGGCGCCTCCGGGTCGGGCAAGACCACCTTCCTTCGCTGTCTCAATCGATTGGAAGACCCCGATGAGGGCACAGTTTATCTGGATGGCGACCCCGTCGGCGGAAGCCACGCCGGAAAGGATCAAGCTTGGCGCCCGGCATCTGAAGCCCGCGCTGCCGAGCAGCGCAGCCAGTTTGGTTTCGTCTTTCAGAGATTTAATCTGTTCCCTCATCTCACCGCCCGCCAGAACGTAGCAATCGGTCCAGAAAAAGTCCGCCGGATGTCGCGCGCCAAGGCCATGAATATTGCCGAAACCAAGTTGGCACAGGTCCAATTGACGGAACACGCCCATAAACGCCCCGCAGAGCTTTCGGGTGGACAGCAGCAGCGGGTGGCCATCGCCCGGGCGCTCGCGATGGAACCCAGGGTCATGCTTTTTGATGAGCCCACATCGGCCCTCGATCCGGAACTGGTGCAGGAAGTTCTCGATGTCATGCAAACACTTGCACGCGATGGAATGACCATGGTTGTGGTGACCCATGAGATGAGCTTTGCCCGCAATGTCGCCGATCGCGTGATCTACATGGAGGATGGCGCAATCGCCGAACAAGGCGCGCCGGACCAGATATTCAGCGCGCCGCAAACGCAAGGGGCACAGAGCTTCTTGCGCCACATCACCCACCACTGAGAAGGCTGCGCGATGATAGAGACCGAGACCGACGACACGCTGGTGATCGAAGGCGTGCACATCGTTCCTGACGGTGGCCAACCTGCCATCCCCAAGGGCCGTATCGTTGTGCAAGGGGATCTGATTTCCCGCGTCGAACCGGTGGGGGAAGCACCTGCGCCGACCGCCGAACGCGTGTTTGACGGGACGGGATTGATTGCTTTGCCCGGCCTTGTGAACGTGCATACCCACGCGATCCTGACCATGGTCAGGGGCGTTGCTGAAGATATGGGGTTCGCCCCCGCTTACACCCCCGGTGTCCCTCAGGGCCACATGGTAACGCCAGAAGAAGCCGTTGCCTTGGCGCGCCTCGGTGCGTTGGAAGCAATGAAATTCGGCTCAACACTTATCGGAGACACCTATGTGCACCAGGATCTCACCGTTCCCGCCATGGCCGATCTTGGCTTGCGCGTGTGGAGCTCGGGGCGGGTGCATGACGTCGATTTCTCCGGGGTCTCAAAAGGTCGCTGGAAGTATGATACCGACATTGGGCGCAGGACGCTGGATGCGTGTCTCGCGCTCCACCAACAGTTTCACGGCACCGCTGACGGTCGTATTGGCGTGCAGATCGCAGCCCATGCACCGGATACATGTTCCACCGACTTTCTGAAAGAGATCCGCGAGGCGCGGGATACCACCGGACTGACGGTGACGACCCATCTCTCCCAAAGCAAGATCGAGGTGGCTCGCATCCAGGAACGCGATGGGATGTCCCCGCCAGAGCTGCTGGACAGCTTGGGCCTGCTGTCAGACCAGTTGATTGCGGCACATTGCATTCACCTTGGCGAAACCGATATCAACCGGATCGGAAATGCGGGCGTCCATGTTGCTCACATCCCAAAGGGCAATGCAACGGGTGGCACCATCGCGCCCACCCGAAAACTGACCGAAGCAGGTGCCAACCTCTGTTTGTGCACCGACAACATGCATGCCGATATGATCGAGGTTATGCGCTGGGCCTTGGCGATGGGACGGGTACAAACCGAAACGGTGGAAGACGGCTGGGACCCGGGCGAAATGCTGACAATGGCAACGCGCAATGGTGCCCGAGCCATGGGACTGCAAGATCAACTGGGTGCGCTCGAACCGGGGCGAAAGGCCGATATCGTTCTTGTCGATGCCGCTCAGCCGCATTTCACGCCGCTATTGGATGCGCTTGGGGCGATCACCCATGTGGGCCATGGTCGAGACGTCAAACATGTCATCATCAATGGAGAGGTCGTGGTAGAGAACCACCGCGCCCTGCGAGTGGATGAAGAGATGGTCATGCAAGAGGCCCAAGCGGCAGCAGAGGCGTTGTGGCAACGTGCACGGGACGAAGTGTCCTAAACAGATAGTGAATGTGGCCTAGCGGGAAATTTGCAGCTCGCTCTGCACCCATTTGGTCAACACATCACAGGCCGCGGCGAAGTCCTTAAACTCCATGCGTTCGTCAGGATTGTGACTGCCATTTTCATTGCGCACAAAGATCATTCCGCAGCGCACGCCTTGCCCGGCAAAGACGGCACAGTCATGCCCACCGCCTGATGGCAGATCGAGACAAGACACCCCACAGGCTTCCGCCGCCCCTTGAAGGCCTGCGATCACATCGGGCGCCATCGGGGCGACGGCGGCGCGGGTTCTTGGTCCGAGCTCTATCTTGACCCGCCGTTGCTGACCGATCCTGACGGCCTGTTCCTGAAGGAAGGCCTCTAGGGTATCCAGCACCGTCTCACTCTGGCTGCGCGCATCAAGCGAGAATCTTAAAAGGCCGGGCACTTTGGTAATGCCGTGGCTCGCAGCATCCGTCGCGAACTCGCCGACTGTTATTACCAAATCCTCACCGCGTGCTTCTGCTTCTTGCCAGAAGCCTTCTAGTTGTCCGAGTAGATCTGCGCCTGCCAGAACGACATCCCGACGTAGGTTACGGGGCACGCCTCCAGCATGAGTTGTTTCACCGATGATCTTGCCAAAACGGTGGCGGATATTGCCGCGAATGCTGCTGACAATCCCAACGGGTCGGTTGGCCTGCACCAGCATGGGACCCTGCTCTATATGGACCTCGACAAAGGCCCGGATCGCCGAGGCCGTGATCTGTGGTTTGGAACTACGAATGGCGTCCGGATCGAACCCAGCAGCGATGATATGCTCGGAGAGCGTCAACCCGGTATCAGAACGGCGGACATGATCAGGCGTGTCCGGTGGCAAGAGACCAAAAGCCGCGCGACTGCCCAAGTAGTGTTCCGGAAACCAGATCATTTCCTCGGCGCGGATCACCATCAAGGTCACGTCGCAGGGGGGCGGTGCGTAGTCCAACAATCGTTCCAGCATCACCAATCCGGCGAGGGCCCCAGCCGCCCCATCATAGTTGCCGCCATGGGGCACGCTGTCCAAATGCGACCCAGTCATCAGCGCTGGCTCTGAGCGGTTAAGGCCTGGAAGCGTGATATAGAGGCTTCCGATAGCATCGGTGCGTATTACTAACCCTAAACCCTCTGCCTCGCGTTGGATCATGCTATGGGCAAGATCTTCGCCCGTGCCGTAGCTTGCACGGGTCACTCCAGGGGGATCCGCACTGTTTCGTGCCAGTTCTTCAAATAAGCGCTCAGCGCGCTGCAAACCCGTCAATAAAGCAGCTCCGGAACAAGCATCACAATCCCCGGCCATATGGTGATCAGCGCCACCATCAAGAGCATGACCATCACGAACGGTAGGATGCCGCGATAGACATCCGCCAACTCGCCACGACCGCGCACACCTTGGACCACATAAAGGTTCATCCCAACGGGCGGCGTGATCAGTGCCAGCTCCATCATGATTACGAGGAAAATCCCAAACCAGACGGGATCAATGCCCAGGTAGAGCACCACGGGCATCACCACCGGAATCGTCCCGACCATCATCGATAGGGTTTCAAGGAAACACCCCATGACCAGATAGAACAGAACGAGGATGATGATCATCTCGGTCGCGTTCAGCCCAAGATCGGTGATCACGCCACTCAGTGCCTGTGGAACGCCCAAGAGCCCGACGATGAAATTCAAAAAGAACGCTGCTGTGATGATGAACAGGAGCATCGCAGATGTTTTCATGGTGGCAATGAAGGCGTCATGTAACATCGCAAAGCTTAGCGCGCCGTTGCTCCAAGCCAGTCCAAAAGCCAGGACGACACCCAGAGCGGCGGCCTCAGTAGGCGTCGCCCAGCCACCATAGATCGCTCCCATCACGACCACAAAAATCCCCAACGGTGGCAGCAAAAACCGCAAGCGACGGAGCCGCTCGCTTCTGGGTGAACGCACCGTTTCGCGCTCGGCGAGGGACGGTTTAAGGATCGCCGCTGCCGCGATCACGACCATGAAGAGACCCGTTAGGATCAACCCCGGTAAGATCCCAGCGGCAAAGAGTTGCCCGATGGAGGTGTTGGTCAGTGCGCCATAGATGATCAGATTGACCGATGGCGGGATTAGAATGCCCAGCGTGGCGCCTGCGGCAATGGTCCCAAGGACCAAGGGTTCATGGTAGGATCGGCGCTGGAATTCGTCCAACGCGACTGTGCCGATTGTGGCGGCAGTGGCCACCGAAGAGCCCGAGACGGCAGAAAAGATCGCACAAGCGCCGATATTGGTGTGAAGCAATCCGCCTGGCAGCCGTGTCAGCCAATCGGACAGGCTGGCATACATGTTTCGAGTGATGCCTGCCCGCAGAAGCAACTCTCCCAATAAAACGAACAAGGGAATGGTGGTGAGCAGAAAGTCATTCATCACTGACCAAAGATTGGTCCCGAAAGACAGTAGGACCGGCGGCCCGAAATAGACCAGCGCTCCTAAAATGCCGGTTGCCAACATCGCGATGCCCACATGCAGGCCAATGAACATCAGCCCCAGCATGATGCCGAACCCGATGAGAGACCCGACGGGATCGATCATCGCCGCGCCTCTTCGATTTCTTCTTCCAGGCTTGGGGGCGCTAGAACGCGATCAGCCGCTTCAATCCCGTGGCGTAAGGCCATCAACCCTCGCAGAGCGGTCCAAAGCGCTGCAAGCGCAAAGAGACACAAGCCCCCCACCCAAAGAGATTGCGGGACCCAAAGCGGCACTTGGAGGGGGGTCGATGAAACTGCACCGAAGGCCAGGCTATCCGCAAGCGTGCGCCACCCCATCCAAGCCATAAATGCAGCACCGGCCCCAAGGGCCACATAGGCCAAAAGATTTAGCCAGGCTTGAGCAGTGCGCGGAAGTCGCAAGAGCAGAACGTCGATACGCGTGTGAGCGCGAGCGACTGTGGCCAGTGCCATCCCGAATGTACCAGTAATGGCAACGACATAGCCGCCGATTTCATCCACGCCTTGGAGCGAAAAGTTGAACACCTTTCGCGCGATGATCTCGATCACGATCAGAAAAGACAGGCCGAGGCAGGCGTATCCCCCGGCGATGCCGATCAGGCGCATGGCTGCCTCTGAGTGGGGCCGTCCTGTTGGACAGCCCTGCAATTTTCAATGGGCCAGATCACTGGAGTTCGATACCACGCGCGGCGCCGACCGTTGCGTTCCAAATGCTCGAACACTCTGCGAATCCGGCGTTACAGCTTTCTGCCCAGCCCGGGAGCACTTGGTCCATGGTTGCGGCGGTCACTTTGGCTTGGTCCTCAGAGCTTGGCTCAACCAGCACCATATCAAAGGCCGTATAGTTTTCGCAGCCCTCGCCACCTGTGTTACACGCGATTGCCCAGCCATTGTTTTCCCGCGCAAGTGTCCAAAATGCGGCTTCGAATTCAGCAAAAGCCGTTTCAAGCGCGGCCTTCTCCTCGTCGGAAAAACTGTTCCAAGTGTCGAGGTTGATAAAATGCGCATTGACGGACCAAGAGATACCCAGTGGCAGGAAATGCGTGGTCACTTCAGGCCAGTTGCCTGTGTTGCCCGAGGTCGGTGAGGTTATGGCGCAATCCACAACGCCGCGCTGCAAGGCCGGATAGACTTCCTTAAAGCTCATTGTCACCGGCGTTCCTCCAAGCGCTTCGATCAATGTCGACATCGAGGGCGTGTAGGAGCGGATCTTAAGCCCTTCGAAATCGTCAAGACCCGCGATCTCGGCGTTGCAATAGAACACTTGAGGGCCATAGGGCCAAACGGCCAAAGGCTTGGCGTTGAATTTTTCTGCCACCCGCTTTTCAAGTTCGGGACGAAAGGCAGAGACAGCTTCTTCCAGTTGCTCCATCGAGGTCGACACGCCAATCAAGTCGATACCTTCAAGAAAGGCATCGTCCCTCGCAGCTGCGCCGACTGTGCTTTGGACGATATCGAACGCGCCGGTGCGCACCATCCGCAGCGTGTCCTGCATATCGACCCCTACGATATCAAGCGGGTTGAAGTTGATAGCCAACGGAATTCCCGTTTTCTCGGCAAGCTCTGAATAAAACTCCTGTTCAAGCGCAGTGTGAAACTTATGCGTGGACACCAGTCCTGTGGCCCGGATCTCGGTTTCGGCAGAGAGTGGCAGGGCAGCCGATGCCAATACTGCGGCGAGGGTCATTGATTTCACTTTAGATCTCCATTTTGAACGAGTGGTGGATTGGTGGTTGCGGTTGTCGTGGCCAGGAAATGACGGGCAATATCGATGCGCCGTGCCCGCCAGATTTGGCCTTCAATCTTCGCCAGATGGCTGAGAATTGCGGCCACAGCGCGAAATCGTGCCGGGCGCCCCGAGATGCGCAGGTGAAATCCGATGGACAGCATTGAGGATTTGCCGCGCTCGGCTTCTTCCAAAAGCTGGTCGAGCGCATCAAGCACATACTCGACCATTTCCGAGGATCGGACGAAGCCATTTGGATGCGAGAACTTCATATCGTTGCTGTCCAAGGCGTAGGGCAGGACCAGCAAACCCGATGTATCCGAGTAGGGCGTGTCATCGTCGAAGGCGTTCGAGGTGTAGACATATCCAGCTTCCGCCAGCAGCTTGCGGGTCCAGACGCTTTCGCTGGCCCGGCAGAAAAACCCCAACGGGCGTTGGCCGGTCCCCGCTTCGATGGCTGCTGTGGCGCGGGAAAGATCTTCGCGTTCGGTATCGACAGCGTCGTAGTCGGCATGAGGCCGCCACAACCAACCGTGGCAAGCGGCTTCATGGCCCGCGTCGATCACTTTCCGTGCAAGCGTGGGCGCTCTTTCCACAGCGCGCCCGCACATGAAAATGGTCACAGGCGTGCTGGTCCGGTCGAATTCTTCAAGAAACCGCCACAGCCCCGCCCGCATACCGTAGGCAAAAACTTGTTCTTGCCCGAAATCGCGGCGGCCCTCTGGTACCACGCTATGCACCTCGCCAACACGCTCGGACACCACGTCTCCATCACCGATCTGTTGTTCCGCGCCTTCTTCGAAATTGAGAACGACGGACACCGCGACGCGCGCACCATTCGGCCAAATGATATCGGGCGGTGTCCCTCCATATCCGATGAGATCGCGTTCGGTCATTGGTGGCCTCTGGCGATTATGGCCTCTAGCGCTGGGGTAAGACCGCTCGATGTTTTCGCCTCAGGTCGGCTCGGGCGGCGCGCGTATGACGGCGCAAGCTGTGTTAGAGCAACGGCTTGGAGTGTCGCCGCGGCAATCGGGTCGACCAGTAGCCCAGGTGTCTGCGACGCGATCATCGGAGCAAGTCCAGCGAGTGGCGCGCCGCCGAGGATCACAACATCGGCCCCATCTTCCCGTGTTGCGAGTTCGGCAAGTTCGATCAGGTCCGCGCGCATATCAGAGGCCGCGCTGTGGACGGTCTTTGGCGCCACTTGCGGACAGCGCACCCCGGTAAATCTGGCCTCAAGCCCCGAAAGCCGCACGCAATCGGTGTACCAGCGCTTCATATGCGGCGTGAAAGTGACCACCGAAAAGCGCTCTCCCAGCATCGCCGCGGTCATCAAGGAGGCTTCAGCCATGCCAATAACCGGAAGGTCAAAAAGATCGCGCGCGGCGGTAAGCCCGGGATCTCCGAACGCAGCGACAACCACGGCGTCCACGGATTCAACGTGTTCCGCGATCATCTCCAGAACCAGGCCGCCAGCGATCTGCGCCTCTGCACGGGATGCAATATAAGGAAACCCGCGCTTTGCTGTGAGTGGGATGATTTCGACACCGGTGGGAGCGACGCCGGATGCGACCTCCGCCATGCGGTCGGTCATAGATTGGGTCATATTCGGGTTGATCAGCAGAAGGCGCAACGCTCGACTCCCTCCACAATCGGCGCAATGGCCTGTCCAAGGCCGAGGAGCGCTGCGTCTTGCCCCGGCGCGGCGATCAGTTGCAGGCCCAATGGACGGCCCTCGGTGTCAGAGCCGCAGGGGATCGACAGCGCGGGGCAGCCTGCATGGTTGGCCTGAGAGGTGAAAGCAGCGTGGTCGCGTGGAGCCGCCGGTCGTCCCCCGATTTCAGGCGGTGCAAGGAGATCAACGCGCCAAGCCGCGCACGGTGTGGTTGGAGTTGCGATCACTCCGTAACGATTCAAGGCATTGAGCAGCGTCGTCCGTATACGGTCGCTGGCCTGCAACGCTGCGGCCACGTCGATCCCGCTTAGCTGCAGTCCCGTTTTGATCTGTTGCCCAATCAAAGGATCAAACAGACTGGGGTCGGCCTGCCACTGAGCGCCGTAAAGAAGCGCCAAACCAGCATACTGCAAGGGCAGTACATCAACTCCAGCGCTGTCTTTGGGCCAATTGATTTCCGCTGTCTCAACCTCGCCGCCGGCAGTTCTGATTGCCGCCATTGCTGCGTCGAAACGGCTTATGACATCCGGATCAAGCGCTTGATTTAGACCGAAGTCATGGGACGCTGTGATACGAATTTTTGCAGGTGACTGGGGGGCTGTATCGGCAAGAACCGACATGGATAACGCGATGTCGTCCATATGCCGCGCAATGGGGCAAATCACCGAAACACGCGGCACTGGCTCGGTAAAACCTGGACCATAGGGAATGAGATCTTGGGTCGGTTTGTACCCACAGACGCCAACATGGGCGGGTGGTCGTCGGCTGGATCCACCGGCATCGGTCCCCAGAGCCAGTGGCACGATAGATGCGCCCACTGCAGCGGCGGGTCCGCTGGAAGACCCGCCCGTTGTTAGACGAGTATCAACCGGATTGTGCGTCACGCCATGGAGTGGTGAATCCGCCGCGCCTTTGCAGGCAAATTCTGTACAAGTCGCAATCCCCAGGATCATCGCCCCAGCCTCTCTTAGACGCCTGACTGCCTCCGCATCCTCCGGCGCCATGTGGTTGGCGAACACTCGCGATCCTGCGGCGATACGAAGATCCTTCACCCAGATATTGTCTTTGATTACAACTGGGACACCGGCGAGTGGGAGATCCGCGCCTGCATCGAGGCTTTGCGCGACTTTGTCGGCTTCGGTCTCAAACTCAGGGTTCAATGCACAGATTGCATTGATGGCCGGATTGCGCTCCGCGACGCGCCTCTGGGCCTCGGCGGCCACAGCTTGCGGTGTCACGTTTCGTGCACGAACCGCCTGCGAAAGCGCGACCGCGGAGAGGTCCAGCGAACTCATGACGCTCTCCCGTGTTCGACCGCCCAGGCCTCGGCGATTGCGCGGCGCGGGGCGATCCAGACATCTTGTTGTGCACAGATATGGTCGAGCACAGTTTCCAGACCAGCGATCCTGGCCGGTCGCCCGATGATCCGCAGGTGGAGTCCTACGGACAGCATACGTGCCGCCCTTTGCCCTTCCGAGTATAGCCGCTCGAAAGCCGCGACTACATAATCGGAGAAGTCGCGGGCCTGTATGAAACCGCCGCCAGGCGAGAACCGCATGTCATTGGTGTCAAAGGCATAGGGCAACACCACATGGTTGCCTTCCATGTAGGGAATGTCGTCATCATAGGCATTGCTGTCATAGAGAAAGCCCCCATGTTCAATCAGCAAGCGTCGTGTATGCTGTGAGGTCGCCGAGCGCGTGTGCCACCCTACCGGCGGCGTCCCAGAAATCTTGCTCAGCACAGCATGGGTGCGGGCAATCACTTTTCGTTCGGTGACCTCGTCCATGCCCGCATGGGTTTCCCACCGCCAGCCATGGCAGGCGACCTCGTGCCCTCGAGCCACCGCATCCTGTATCAGCCAAGGTGTCCGTTCGGCTGCGCGACCGCATGTCGAGAAAGTCGCCTGAACACTGTGCTCTGCAAAGGCCTCTACAATGCGTGCATAGCCTTGGCGCGGCCCATAGCCAAAGTGACTTTCCATGCAAGGATCAGGCGCGCCCACCACTTCCTCGACCGCTTCGTAGCGGCTCTCATTTCGATCATCGCCATCGCCGATGGACAGTTCTGCGCCTTCTTCGACATTCACCACGAAGGACACCGCCAACCTGGCGCCATCCGGCCAACAAGGTCGCGGCTCCGCTCCAAAATATCCCTTCAGATCGCGCCTCATCCTTGGATCATCCTGTTCAACCCCACGGTGCGCGAGGCCACGATCAACACGATGCAAGCGAGCAGAATGAGCCCAGAGGAGATGGCGGCAAGCGACGGGTCGGGTTGCTCTTCCAAATACTGCAAGATCTTGATTGGCAGAGTTTTGTTGCGCGCATCCGATAAGAAGATTGAGATTGGATAGTTGTCCATAGAGGCAAGGAAAGCGAACAGGCCCCCTGTTAGGTATGCAGGTGCAAGATTGGGGATGAGAACGCGCAAGATGGCCTTGGGATAATTCAAACCGAGCGTCCGGGCGGCATCCACAAGCGAAAAGTCAAATGACGCCATTGAGGCCAGCAAGGTTCGCATCACAAATGGCAATGTGATCACAACATGGCCCAGGAGCAGCGACCAATAGGCGTCGCGCAAACCGATCTCGCGGAAGAATTGTAACAGCGCCACGCCCACCACGAGCCCTGGCATCATCAAGGGCGATACGGTAAAAGTTGCGATGGCCTCGCGCCCTCTAAAGCTGCCTTGTGTAATCGCGAACGCCGCCAACGTTCCCAGTACCAATGACACGGCTGTCGAGACCAGCGCGAGGTTCAGCGAAAGCACCACTGCGTCCCACAGCCCAGAGCGTTGCGTCGCTGCGATATACCAGCGCAAAGACCATTCTGGCGGCGGCAGAGTATAGACCGATGAGGATGTGAAGGATGCAGCAACCGTTATGACAATTGGCAACAACAAGAAAACCACACAGATCAGCCCGATTGCCCAGCTCAAGATCAGAAAGACGCGGTCCGTCACAGTCATCGCTGTCCGCCTAGCCGAGCCGCGAGCAGGCTGGATCCCAGCACCACAGCAACGGCGATGATCAACAGGACCGAAGAAATTGTTGCGCCTAGTGCCTCGTTCCGCAGGTAAAGGAAGGACCGGGCGATCATCATCGACAGGGTCTGCTGCTGTTCCCCCACGATGAGAGAGGGAATGACGTACATCGAAATGGCCAGCGAGAAGACAAAGGCACATCCCGCGACAACCCCAGGCAGACTGAGCGGCAAAGTGACGTGGAAAAACCGGAAATAGGGCCCCGCCCCAAGTGTCACTGCCGCCTCGGGCAATCGGCCGTCCATGGTGCGCATGACCGCATAGATTGGCAGCACCATGAAAGGTAGAAAAACGTTTGCTGCGCCGATGATCAAAGCGGTCTCGGTGAACAGCATGCGGATCGGCATTTCGGTGATCCCCAGCGACATCAGAATATCGTTGAGCACCCCACGGGTCCGAAACAGGATTGACCACGCAAATGCCTTTACCACGACACCCACCGACATTGGCAGGACCATTGCCACCAGAAAAAGCGAGAGCCAAATGCCCCGTGCGCGTGCCATTGCAATCGCTGTTGGATAGGCAATGATCAATGCCAGAAGCGTGGTCAAAAATGCGACACGCAGGGTTCGCCAAAGCACATTGAGATTGTACTGATCGGTAAAAAACAGGCGGTACTCTGCGAAAGAAACCTGTCCGTCGATCTGCGCTGCCCTAAACAAAAGAAGCACCAGCGGCAGAGCGTAAATGACCGCAAGAAAAGCCAGACCTGGGACAGCCAAAAACCCGATACGGTCGCCACGAGCTCTCATCCCTCTGCCTCGTAGACCAACGTGTCAGCGACCGACCACCCAAATCTCAGGCGCGTGCCACGCGCCAGTCCTGTGCGAATGCCTGGGACTTCGCACAAGAGCCTGTCGTTATCCTGGGCAACCCCGTGAAGCTGTGTCTTGGATCCAAGTACCATCGCATCAGCAAGGGTCACCTCCAGCGTATTTTCACCTTCCTGGGGTTGAATCAGTTCCGGCCGCACGCCTAGGGTCACGCGGGCACCAACAGGAACCGTGCCTGTGCCACGCAGGGTACCATAGGCGGTTTCGATGCGAAGTTCGCCCTCCGCCACGTCTGTCACCTTCCCAGCCAGACGTGTTGAAAGCCCGACAAAGTCCATGACGAACGCTGTCTCTGGTTGGGCGTAGAGCGTGGACGGTGCGGCGAACTGTTCGATCCTGCCGGCATTCATTACCGCGATCCTGTCAGAGACGCCCATCGCCTCGTCTTGATCGTGGGTTACGAAGATCGCGGTCATATCCCGATCCCGCAACAAGGCCTTCAGTTCCACTTGCATCGTTTCTCGCAACTTGCGGTCCAGCGCTGAAAAGGGCTCATCGAGCAAAAGCAATACCGGCTCGACGATCAGTGCTCGCGCAACCGCGACACGTTGCTGTTGACCACCCGACAAAGCAGACACACGCCTGTCGGCGAAATCTGCCATCCGCACGAGATTGAGTGCCTCGCGCACCGACGGCCCGGTCGTGTCCTTTGCCTGCCCACGCGCTCTCAGGCCAAAAGCAACATTTTCGGCAACGCTGAGATGCGGAAACAGTGCGTAGTTTTGAAACACCACCGAGATGTTGCGACGGTGCGCAGGGACATTTGTGATCGCCCGGCCATCCAAAAGCACATCGCCGCGATCGGCAGATGTCAGCCCGGCAACTATCCTCAGGAGCGTTGTCTTGCCACATCCCGATGGGCCAAGAAGGGATACCAATTCGCCTTGTCCGACCCTGAAATCGAGATCGGACATGACCTTTGTCCCGCGGAATGCCTTGCCCACCCCGACCACCTCAAGGTAGCGGTCGCTTCCTGTTTCGGAATGGGCGGGCTGCAGCATGGCTCAGAGCGCCATGAGTTTGTCGAACCGTTCGATCCAGTCCCGGCGATTGCTTGCGACGAACGCCCAGTCCGGGGAGTAGATCGGCACGCCCTCTGGAATGATCGCCCCTGCTTTTACGGTTGTGTTTGCCGGTACTGACGAGGCGAAATCGGCGATGGCGGTCTGCATATCCGGGCCAAGCATCTCGTTGACATAGGCCTCGGCAAGCTCCGGATTTGGACCGCCCTTCACGAGACAAATGCCAGACGGCATTGCAAAGATCCCTTCTTTGGGCGCGGCCAAATTTACCGGCGCCCCAGTGGCTTTGCGCGGCAGCGTGTAGGACGAGAAATTGCCGGACAGCAGGGTAATCTCTCCCTGCTCCAAAAGGTTAAATGCCTGGCTCATCGTCGTATAAATCGAAAGAAGATTGGGCTTTATCTCTGCAAGCTTTTCGAAAGCGGCGTCGGTTTCATATTGTGCTTGCTCAAAGGACAAGCCTGATCCCAACATCGCTGCGGAGAATAGTGTCCACATGCCTTCGGTGTTTTGCAGCGACGGTATAATGAGCTGGCCTTTTGCCGAGGCGTCCCAAAGCTCTGTCCAGGACGAAACCCCATCGGGACGGAACTCTGTGTTATAGGCCACACCGGCCCAAGGTTGGACATAGTTGCACCACATCCCGTCCATATGCACAGCGTCGGGGCGCAAGTTGGTCATGTTGGGAACTGGTCCGGAAGTGATAGGGCTGAGCAGATCCGCCTCCACAGCTTGGATCATAACCGGGTCATCCATCTGAACGACCGACAGATATGGAGCGTCCTTGTTGGAGGACATTTTCTCCAAGTTCACTGAAGATTTCGTACCCTCAAAAAGGATATCAGCTCCGATCGCCGTCTTCATATGTGGGACGACGATTTGCTCCATCCAGGCGGTGTGCGAGCCGGCACAGCCAATCACCAATTCTGAGCTTTGCGCGCGTAGGAGGGATGGGGTTGCGAGGGTCCCGAGCGTAGCGGCACCAGTCATCTTCAGAACCGAACGGCGGGTCGGGGCAGCGGTAAACTTCCGGGTCATGTGAGACCTCCTAAGACCAAAAGGCGAGACCCACCCAAAATGGCATGCCATTTTTACTGAGTCGCAATTTGGCCTCGCCCAACAACCGCTGCAAAGCATTAATGCTTAGGATTTCCGCGGCTCTTGAGGCCGATGCACAGGAATGAAGCACAAACTGTCGCACCCGTTCAGAGAGCGTCTGCAGTCTCCTGAGCGTGCAAAACGTCAGTCACTGTGCTGCCTGTATGGCGCAAATGCAGCTCCCAAATGCGCGCAGCCGCCTCAGCATCGCGGTCCCTGAATGCCTGCATGACCGCTTCATGTTCGGAGACCGCTTGGGCCAGCCGGTCGGGTTCCATAATCGCCAAAAAGCGCCCCCGGCGCGCCCTTGCGATCAGGCGCTTATGCGTCTCGGCAAGAACCGGGTTGTCACATGCTTCCACAATTAGGTCGTGGATAACGGTATTGATATCAAAGTACGCCTGCTGCTGACCGGCTTGATGATAGCTCAGCATCTCGGCGTGAAGGTTTTCAAGACGTTGCAGGATTTCCGGATTTAGGTTTTCGGCAAAGCGGCGTGCCGCCAAACCCTCCAGCACCGAAATTACATCGAATAAATGTTGCGCATCAACGGAAAGATAGGGGACGACCTGTGCCCCGCGATGGAGCGAGATCTCAATGAGTCCATCAGCCTCAAGAAGTTTGAGCGCCTCGCGCACGGGGGTCCGAGACACGGCAAGTTCCGCGGATAGTTTGCGTTCGACCAAGCGGTCCAGGGGCGCCAGTTCACCCTTTACGATCCGGTCTCGTAGAACATTGGCAACAAGTTCGGCCACGGCCTTAGTTGCATCACCGATTGTCGTGTTTGCCGTATCATTCATCCAAAACCGCCTCGACTCAGCTAAATGCTGCTGGATCGCAAAAGAGTTCGAAACCTACAATCCCTCCCCAAGCATTCGGAGTAAACCGCGGGTATGTGCGGTGAGAAGATGACATTGATTTTTGGTCACGGCACTCAGTAAGTTTGCGTTTTGTTAAGGTGCCGTTGCGCTGACGCCGAGAATTTCCCGATGGTCCTGGTCCTCTGAACAAGTCAAATTCTCAGGTTGGGCAACTGCTTTCACAGGTACCGGAGCAACGACTTTCACGATCGCATACACCCTTGAGAGGTTGAGCGTATCGAACGTACCGTTTGTGTGTTTTGGCATACAGGGTGAAGCTAATGACGTGCCAAGTTAGCACTCACAACCGCGGAGCAATTTGGTCGATCTGCAAGCGGAGTTGCTATGGATTGATGGCCGCGGCGCCTCAAACCGTGATAAACAATCGCGTGCTTCGAAATCCTCCGTACGACCGATCCCGATCTCGCAGAGGTCCATTTCCCGCTTGGAGGGGTGGTCGGTGAGTTGCCCTTAGAAAAAGATGAACAGTTCCCAACCTCTCTGGCGGTATCACGAGGACGCGAAGGATTTGCTTCACGCATATTGCATTCGCCCGAGGCCAGCCTCAGCCTTTGCTTTTTCGCCACTTAGAAAATCGCAAGCGCAGTCCCGGGAAAATGCGCGGATAGGCCCCAATCGATGGCGTTCCTTTGTTCAGCACAGGCTGGTTTTCCGACACGCCTGGATCGCTCTCACGCCAAAGGATCGCAATCCCGCTCAGGATAATCACCGAAACACCCAGAAGCGTTGGCCAGTCTGGCCACTCGTCAAAAAACAGGGCGCCAAACAGGATCGCCCAAATCATTTGCGAATACTGCATGGGCGCGACGGTTGCTGCAGTGCCGTTGCGATAGGCCAAGATCATCAGGCTCATGCCGACAAAGCCCAAAGCTGCGACGGCGGCATTTCCACCGAGCGCTGTGATCGGCATCGGCTTATAGAAAAATGCCAGGCTTGCCCCCATGAGGATGAAATTTGTCAGCATCGGGTACACCAAAAGCACCGCGTTGTTTTCCTCACGTCCGATCTTACGCACAATCACTGCGGCGAAGGCACCGGTGACCGCGGCCACGCCTGCGGCCGCATGAGCAAGGCTTAAACCAGACGGTCCTGGGCGTAGGACGATCAGCACGCCCAAAAGACCCACGGCGATCGCAAGCCGCCGCCGCCATCCAACTGTTTCGCCCAAGAGCGGAATGGCCAGCAGTGTGATCAGCATCGGCTGTGCAAAGATCAGAGCATAAACTTCGGCCATTGGGAGCTTGGAGAACGCGTAAAAAGCCCCCGCAGCAGTGATCGCCCCCGAAACTGCCCGCAGGGCAGTCCAAACAGGACGGCGCGGCCGCAGCGATCCTGCATCCTTTTGACTGATCAACATCAGTGCCAGCAACGGAAAGCCAAAGAGAATGCTGAAAAACAGAATCTGTGTTGGGGGATAGGTCTCCCCCAACCATTTCACGACAAGATCGTGTGTGGAGAAACTTGCGAAGCTCGCAAGTCCAAACAACGCGCCTTTGGGCACGCGACTAGAACCAAACATGGGGGCGACTCAACAAAAGGAGAGGCTTTTTATTTAGCGCGATTTCCACGCAAATAGAATTGCCTAAAACGCAAGGCAGCTACGCACAGGCGTCCTATCAAGCCCTCAGGGTTCTGTCCGGTCCATCGAGTGTCCGGTGAGGCCTTGGGCGGACGGTCTGCGCCGGATTAGGGGGGGGTGCGCCGGAACAGCTCTCATGGGTTCAGGTAGGCTCGGAACACGATGATCAGGGTGTTCTGAAATCGGCAATCAGTGTCGGTTGTCAAAGCGCGTGCCGTCTGAGGCGCGCCATCGATTAGAGCTTTACAATCGCCTGGTGGCTTTCTTGAAACACAGGCTCCACAACAAGTTGCTTGCTTTCTGGCAGAACGGGCGAGAGTCTGACAAAGCTTTCCGAGAAAGAAGTCGACTTAGAGCCTGACAGCCCGCCAAAGGATGAGTGACTTGTGACGGTCCAATCGAGATCATTCACAACGAAATCGATAAAATCCGCCCCACCGACATGCTCCAAAGGCGCAAAAAAAGACTTGGTCTTTTGTCTGGTTATCTCATCAATCCTGACCCGATGCGCCTAAGTGCTCTGATCCAGAGCTTCCAGGATCGCGCTCCCCATCTCACTGGTTGAAACGGGGTCTCGACCCTCCTCTCCGATTAGATCGGCGGTTCTCAGCCCGTCTGCCAACACCTTTTCCACCGCTGCTTCCAGGCGGTCAGCTTCGTCTCCCTTGTCAAAGGAGTAGCGCAGCGCCATCGCAAAGCTGAGGATACAGGCGATTGGATTGGCCTTCCCCTGACCCGCAATGTCCGGGGCGGAGCCATGGACCGGCTCATAGAGCGCACGGGGACGCCCGTTTTCCATAGGCGCTCCCAGGCTCGCAGAAGGCAGCATCCCCAAACTACCGGTCAGCATCGCGGCGGCGTCAGACAGAAGATCGCCAAAGAGATTGTCGGTCACGATCACATCAAACTGTTTCGGCCAGCGGCAGAGCTGCATGGCCCCGGCATCGGCATACATATGGCTCAGGTCCACATCGGCATAGTCGCGGTCATGGACCTCTTGGACCACTTCGCGCCATAGGACGCCGCTTTCCATCACATTGGCCTTCTCCATAGAGCAGACCTTGTTTGAGCGACGCCGCGCCAGCTCGAAAGCCGACCGCGCGACGCGTTCAATTTCGCCTTCGGTATAACGCTGGGTGTTGATGCCAACACGTTCATTGCCCTCGGTAATGATGCCGCGCGGCTCGCCGAAGTAGATGCCACTGGTCAGCTCGCGCACGATGACGATATCGAGCCCAGCAACCACCTCCCGCTTAAGGCTGGAGAAATCCGCCAATGCGTCAAAGCACTGTGCTGGGCGGAGATTGGAGTAAAGATCAAGCTCTTTGCGAAGTGCCAAAAGCCCGCGTTCAGGCTTTAGACTAAAGTCCAGATCGTCGTATTGCGGACCGCCGACGGCGCCGAGCAATACCGCATCGACCTCCATCGCCTGCTGCAATGTGTCTTCGTGCAAAGGAACACCATGCGCATCGTAGGCGCATCCGCCGACCAAGCCTTCGCTGATATCGAAACTGAGGCCGCGATTGTCGCCAAACCAATCGATGATCCGGCGCACCTCTACCATCACCTCGGGGCCGATGCCGTCACCGGGCAGAATAAGTATCGATGCGTTGGTCATGTCCGGTCTCCTTGCGCGGCCAGAGCTCGCTTGCCCCAATGCGGCCATCGGCGGCGGCGTATCGTGCAGGCCTTGCAGGGTCAAGAAGCGCTGGCTGATTGTGGGTGCGATCTTGCGGCGAGGGACCTTAGCGGCCCGGCGGCAGTACCAGGTCAACCCAGACCAGGCCATGTTTCACAAGCTCCCCCCGGGCAGGCTCCGGCGGCCACAAAACACCGGACCCGAGCACCTCAAAAACTTGGTCTGGCAAGACATAATCCACTCTTAAATATGGCGGGTCCGTTATGCCTCTCCAATCCACAGTGGCGTCTGCGACAGGCGCATCGCCCTGCGGTTCCGGATCTTGCAGGCGATCCCATGACAGAAGCTCCTTTAGGACATCGCGGCGGCCCTCTCCTCTGTTGGGATCGACATTCGCACCTCCGATCAGCACCACCGGCAACTTGGGCGGTGGCGTCGCGAGTCTACTTTCGAGAAAGGACCGCCACAGTCGTTGCTCGTCTGCGTTGCGCAACCCATTGGCATCCTCGGGACCATCAAAAACCGGAGGGCTCGCGTGATAGGCCAAAACCGCGATCTGTTCGCCGGACGCCAACCGGATCGGCACGGCCCAATGCCCTACAGAGGAAAGCCTCTGTGCCGCCTGGGCGTCTTCAGAAGGATAAGGGCCTCCCGCGGCGGTGACAGGCATCTCTGCTCCAGGCAGGTCACGCCAGAGAAGATCGCTCAAATCGATCACACCTGCGCGGTCAATGGGCAGGCGCGATAGCAGCGCCATTCCGTTTTGGCCGGGGAAAAGCCCATAGCCTTGGGCATCTCTTGGTCCTTCAAAGCGCCCGTCCCCGTCGAGGTCGAGCCCCGTGCCCAGTCCGGTATTGGGCCGAAGCGCAAGGCGGTGCGGATAGTCCAGCCCCGCTTTGAAGAGACGATCAGCAAAGGCGTTCAACGCAGCGCCATCGAGATCCCAGTCAAAACGCAAAAGCAGCACGATGTCAGCCTCGGCCGCGACCAATAAATCGACCACAGCCGCGACCTGCTCGTCTTTGTCCGATACGATATCCCGCAGCAGGAGACCGGGGCCTTTGCGATCAAGCTCGGTGTTAAGCAAAGCCACCCGGAAAATGTCCGCGGAAAGTCCACTAGAAACCCACAACAGTATAGATATGAAAAGACCCCGCAGCATGGCCGCAGGGTCTTTCAGTTTGGGTTAACGAATGCTTTCCAGCCGGGCTCAATGCCAGGGGAAATGCTCTTCAAGATGTCCTTCATGGCGGTCGATATGGTGCGACTTTTCCATCGTCAGGCCAATCTCATCGAGACCGTTCAGCAGGCAGTGACGCCGGAACGGATCGACCTCAAAGGCGAACCTCTCGCCATCTGGTGCGATGATGTGCTGCTCGTGCAGATCGACCGTCATAGTGGCATTGGCCCCTTTTTCGGCGTGGGACATCAACTCGGTGACATGCGCGTCACGGGTGGCAATGGGCAGAATCCCGTTTTTGAAGCAGTTGTTATGGAAGATATCGGCAAAGCTTGTTGCCACAACGCAGCGGATGCCGAAATCCATCAATGCCCAAGGTGCGTGTTCGCGCGACGACCCGCAGCCGAAATTATCGCCCGCGATGAGGATTTTCGCGTCACGATACGCGGGCTTGTTCAGCACGAATTCGGGGTTTTCGTCGCCGTTTTCGTGATAGCGCATCTCATCGAAGAGGTTTACGCCGAGTCCAGAGCGCTTGATTGTCTTCAGAAACTGCTTGGGAATGATCATGTCGGTGTCGACATTGATCAATGGCAATGGCGCCGCGACCCCGGTCAGTGTGGTGAATTTTTCCATATCGTTTCTCCCATCGGAGAGGCAGGCCCACGGCCCGCCAGAATGTCTAGTTTTTGCTGGCTCAGGCCGAATTTGCCTTGCGCAGCACGAAGGCCAGAACAATCAGTCCCGCACCGTTGAAAAGCAGTTCGATCCCCAAAAGGATGCCCAGAAGCTGCGGCGCGACCTCGAAGAAGTTCACCGCGATATAAGCCGCGAGCAGGACCGAAAGTGCGCCAGAGATGAGCATTGGCCAGAAGAACTGCTGATCGCGCATCTGATAAGCCAGATAAAGCCGCAATGCGCCGCCCACCGCAAAGATGATCGTGACCAACAGCGCCAGTGACAGCACGCCTTGGAGCGGGTTGAATGCCAAAGACAAGCCAAGAAAGAGCATCAAGATACCAAGCCCGATCCCCAGAAGCTTCGCCCCGTTTCCAGTTTCCTGAAACCCGATAATGGTTTGGAACGCGCCCGCGACGAGGAACAAAATACCCGCGAGCGTCGTTACGGCAATGGAAGCCGCGAAGGGATGTGCGAGCACGAAGAAGCCAAAGACGATCGACAGACCGCCCAAAAGCAACCATTTCAGCCAGGGTTTCATCTAGCGATCCTCTTTCACATCATCTCGCGGACATCGGTCAGGTGACCAGTGACGGCGGCAGCGGCGGCCATTGCGGGGCTGAGCAAATGTGTGCGCCCACCGCGGCCCTGACGCCCCTCGAAATTCCGGTTCGAGGTCGCTGCGCAGCGCTCTCCGGGCTCGAGTTTGTCAGGGTTCATGGCCAAACACATGGAACAGCCCGCGAGGCGCCATTCAAAGCCTGCGTCCTTGAAGATCTCTGCCAGTCCCTCTTCCTCGGCCTGCATCCGCACGAGGCCGGAGCCGGGCACCACCATCGCGCGCAAGCCCTCTTTTACCTTCTTGCCGCGAATGATTTCAGCGGCGGCACGAAGATCTTCGATCCGGCCATTGGTACAGGAGCCGATGAAGACAGTGTCGATTTCGATATCGCTGAGCTTCATTCCCGGGGTCAGCCCCATGTAATCGATAGAACGGCGCGCGGCGTCGATCTTGCCGCCCTCGAAGTCTTCGGGATTGGGCACAACACTGGTAATCGGCAAGACATCTTCTGGTGAGGTGCCCCACGTGACCACGGGTGCGATATCTTCACCGCGGATAGTGACAACTTCGTCCCAATCAGCGTCTTCGTCGCTGAAAAGCGATTGCCAATGCGCCATCGCCTTATCCCAGTCTTCACCCTTCGGCGCATTGGGGCGGCCTTTGACATAGTCGAAGGTCTTTTGGTCTGGGGCGATTAGTCCGGCCCGGGCGCCGCCTTCGATTGCCATGTTGCAGACAGTCATGCGGCCTTCCATGCTGAGTGACCGTATCGCCTCGCCCATGTATTCGATCACATAGCCTGTGCCTCCGGCGGTACCGGTGTGCCCGATGATCGACAACGTGATATCTTTCGCGGTCACACCGGGCTGAAGTTGGCCGGTGATCTCGACCTTCATGTTCTTGGACTTCTTCTGGATCAACGTCTGCGTGGCGAGCACATGCTCAACCTCAGAGGTACCAATCCCGTGCGCCAACGCGCCGAAAGCACCATGGGTCGCGGTGTGGCTATCCCCGCAGACAACGGTCATGCCCGGTAGCGTCCAGCCCTGTTCAGGCCCGACAATATGCACGATCCCCTGGCGATGATCGGACACCGGGTAGTAGTGGATACCGAACTCTTTGGCGTTCTTGTCAAGCTCTGCCACCTGCACCCGGCTGTCTTCCGTCATATTTTCAGGGTTTTCGCGCCCATGGGTGGTGGGCACATTATGGTCTGGCACAGCGATAGTTTTGTGTGGTGCGCGCACTGGGCGTCCTGCCATGCGCAGCCCCTCAAAGGCTTGCGGGCTGGTCACCTCATGCACCAAATGGCGGTCGATATAGAGCAGACTGGTCCCATCCTCCTCTTCATGTGCCAGATGGTGGTCCCAGATTTTGTCGTAGAGCGTCTTGGCCATAGCTATTCCGTTCTTGCAGTCTGAAAGTGATCCATCGTCAAGCGAGCACCGAATGCTCTGCGCGGTGAATCAAAGTCGTGCGGTGACCGTCAGGCTCTGGCCGTGGAAGCGCCAAGGGAGGCGTGACCGGTCGTCGATATCAAAAACGCGTTGCAGCATGGCGCCGATTACCTTGCGCGCGCCGTCTGATCAAGGGTCCACTGGCCAAGCCAGGTGATCCAAAGCACAGTGAAAGCCGTAGCAGATACGATACTGTTGAAGAATGACATCGCCATGCTTTCTCTCCTGCGTACCGCGGCGCTCGCGGTCTTTTCTGTAGTTGCCATGCCCGTCACAGCTGAAAACAATATATATAATGGGTATCAGATCCCCAATTTCACCGTTTCCGTTGCGGACGGACCTTTTGAGTTGCGTCGCTACGACAGCCACATAGTGGCAGAGCTAGAGGTGGAGGGCAGCCGCGGCAGTGCGATCAGACAAGGGTTCAGAGGGTTGGCGGGTTATATTTTTGGGAAAAATTCTGGTTCAGAAAAGATTTCCATGACAGCACCAGTGACTCAAACCGCAACGGGAGACGCCTGGCGGGTGCAATTTATGATGCCGCGGTCCCACGATGTTGCAGACCTTCCGCGCCCCAACAACGACCAGATCTCCATTCGAGAGACGGAGCCAGAAACTCAAGCGGTGATCGGTTTCAGCGGACTTTGGTCGGATCAGAAGCTGCGGAAAAAGACGCAAGAGCTGAAAGCTTGGGTTGCCTCGAAGGGTCTGAAAACCGTCGGAGATCCGCGCTATTACTTCTATAATGACCCATTCACACTGCCTTGGAAACGGCGGAACGAAGTGGCCTTTCTAATTGAATGATCCGTCACCGGGGGCTGCTTCTAGCAGATCGCCAGGCTGACACTCGAGCGCCTGACAGATCTTGGCCAAGGTCTCAAAGCGGATCCCTTTGACCTTTCCCGACTTAAGCAGACTGAGATTTTGTTCAGTGATCCCGATCCGAGCGGCGAGTTCGCGAGAGCGCATTTTCCGACGCGCCAGCATGACGTCTAGGCGCACAACGATCCGCATCAAATAATCGCTTTCAAATCGTCGGCCTGACGTGCGGCTTCTTCCATTACTTGGCCGATTAACCACAAAAGTCCTCCGCTGAGCGCCAAACCGACATGTTGACCATTCAACGCGATGCTCATCGAACCGTTTTCTTGCCCAATGGAGAGTAGCAGCGTGAGCACGGGTGTGTTGAGGATCGAAAGGACCATCAATATCAAAAACCCACGGCCGATCCTGGCGATGGTCTGGGCACAGCGTTGCGTCAGAATTTCCTTACGCGCGTAAAGTTTAAACAGAATTCGCATCTGCCATAGAATCCAGAAAAGTGCGCCAAGCGTCGCGCCAGCCACACCTGCAAGGCCCAGCCAAACCCCTTGGGATGCTGGCTGAACGCCTTGGAAGGGTGCAGGAAATTGCGCCAGTAGGATGTCAGGAACCGCAAATACGAATAGCACAAGTGCGACCAGGCCAACCATCGCAGCGCTGGTGAGATGACATAAGAACAGTGCCAAACGGGTGGTTTGCCGGGTCAATGACATCATAAAATCTCCAATCACTTGGAGCTTCACTAAACTATAATTTTATTATAAAACAATAAAAAATTAACATTGAAGATGAT
>JBCDGN010000053.1:0-27296 GCA_038751255.1 Pseudomonadota bacterium | reverse complement strand
CGGCGACGCTGTCACAGCGCATGACGCGGTGGATATGGGTCTCATTTCGCGCGTCGTCCCGACGGATGATCTGATGATTATAAAGCATCACCGGCAGGTTCGCGCTACGGTCGATGGCCAGCGCGTGCAGTGCAATTTCCCGTCCTGTTGGATAGGCGTAGGGCGGCGTGGCCACAAGCAGCGCATCTGCGCCGATCTGCTTCGCCTGTTTGGCAAAGATCACGCTGTCTTCGGTGCGCATCGCCCCAGTGCCAACGATCAAGGGCACGCGGTCATTCACAAGAGTCTTCATCCGGGCCATAAGATCAAGCCGTTCGTCAGCGCTCTGGGCGTAGTATTCTCCGGTGGTCCCGGCGACGATGATCCCATGCACCCCGGCGGTGATCAGATGCTCCACTGTTTCAGCAAGCGCAGCGTCATTCAGAGAGAAATCTGCATGATAGGGCGTCACGATCGGTGTGTAGATGCCCTCAAATCGCATGGCGCCGGTCCGCTAGGGGCACGACATCAACGGGCAGCGGATCGGGGCGAACATAGCGCTCCATCCGGTCGCGCGACAAATCCCAGTGCTGCAATGTCAAATCCACGGCCAGCCCAGATTCCTGCGCCTCGATTGCCGAAATCATGGCGTCATGCTGCTCCGCCGCCTTCAGGATCAGGATTGTCTCGGCGGGAGCCGCAGGGCGATAAAACGTCTGCCCAAGGCGCGTATGATCGACAAGCAGGCGGTCGAGACAGGCCGTCAGGTAGGGATTATGCGCCATATGCCCAATCATATCGTGGAAAGCGTGGTTGCTGAGCGCAGCGTCTGAGGGGTCTTCGCGCGCGATAGCTGCCTTAAACTCGTCCTGCATCTGTTTGAGAGCGTCCAACTGCGCCGCGTTGCGATGCTCTGCGGCAAGGCGTGCGATATTGGCATAGACCATGGGCGCGGTTTGAAAAAACGTCCGCATCGTCGTCACGCTCATCGACGCAACCTTGGCGCTGCGATTGGTCTCGAGCTTTACATATCCTTCGCCGGCCAATCGCTGCAGAACCTCTCTAAGAGGCGTGCGCGAGATGCCGTAGGCCGACGACAATGTGGCCTCGTCGAGATCGCTTCCGGGCTCAAGCTCGGTGGTCAAAATCTTGCGCTTGAGATCCTCAAAGCAGCTTGTCTTGGACATTTTCGACATGCGGGCCTCCGACACAAAATAGTACACAAATTGTACACAACGGCAAGCGGAAGTTATCGATCCGGCGCTACAACGGGCAGATGCGCAAAGGCCCAATCGTTGTAACTGCCCTCCCCGCGATACCACAAAACATCTTGATCCGGGTCTTCGCCGTGGTTCCATCGCGGCTTGACGCCTTGGGCATAGCCTTCAATGATAAGTTTTCGTCGGCGCTGGCTGAGGACAATCTGCTCTGCAAGCGCCGTTGTGTCCCACCGCTGAGCGACCTCTGACGTGAACTGGGAAACCAGATCTGTGTGAGCTGTGTCGTCGGCGAGGTTCACCCGCTCATCGGGATCCTCTATCACGTTAAACAAAAGTGCCGGATCGTCGGCCGACCAGATGAACTTATATGCTCCGCGCCGGATCATCAGGATCGGCGCCGTTGTTGCCTCTGCCAGATACTCGGCATACACCGCCCGATCAGGCAGCGTAGGCACATTCAAAAGCGTCGTTAGATCGATGCCGTCTAAAGGCTCAATATCGCTCGACCATCCACGCTTGGTGGCGAGCCCCATAAAGGTCGGCAATAGATCGACCAGGGAAACCGGCGTTGAAACGCGCTGAGGCGAAATCCCCGGTCCTGCCAGAAACAGCGGCACCCGTAAGGACGGCTCATAGAAGTGCTTTTTGAACCACATGCCACGCTCACCGAGCATTTCACCGTGGTCAGAGGCAAAGACGACTGCCGTATGTGCCGCTTGGCCCGTCGCTTCCAAAATGTCGAGCACGCGGCCAATCATCTGATCAAGATAACTGATCGATCCATAATAGGCACGGCGCGCGCGCGCGATGTCGTCGTCCTCAAACCTGACATCCAGCATGGAAAAATCGCTCAACAAGCGAACCGAATGGGCATCATGCTCTGCGCTCGGAAGGGCCGGGACCGATGGCGGCGGGATATCGGCGCACTCATAGAGGTCCCAGTATTCCTTTCGGCAAAGGTAGGGCTCATGCGGATGCGTATAGGAAACCTGCAGAAAGAAGGGCCGTTCGTCGCTGGAGCGTGCCAAATTATAAAGATGCTGGATCGCACTGTGGGTCACCTGCTCATCAAAATCGATCTGAACACTCCGCTCGCAGATCCCCGAAATCAATACACCCCGCGTGTCATTCGTGTCGCGCTCTCCCTCGTCGCCCCAGTTCGGCACCCATGAGAAATCGGCCGGATAAAGATCAGGGGTCAGCCGCTCCTCGAAACCGTGATACTGGTCCGGTCCGATAAAATGCATCTTGCCGGATAGCGCCGTGTGATAGCCTTCAGCCCGCAAATAATGGGCATAGGTCGGCACAGAGGCAGGCATTTCAGCTGCGTTGTCATAGGCACCGATTTCGGAACACAGCTTGCCCGTGGCCATAGAAAACCGGGACGGCGCACAAAGCGGAAAATTACAATAGGCGGTCTCAAACACCGCGCCTCGCGCAGCGAGCTTTTCTAGATTGGGGGCGTGGCACACGGGATCGCCATAGGTTCTCAGAGCCTTTGCCAGGAGCTGGTCGACCTGGAAGAACAGAATGTTCGGGCGCTGCATCCCGCGCTAATCCTTACGCAAGTAGCCGCGCACAGCGCCGACCGGGCCTGTGTCGTACCATTTCTTGTGGCCCCGCTCCCGTGAGGAGGTGCCGAAGCTCTGGCTCACGCGGTCGATCACAATGGCCAAAAAGACAATCCCTAGTCCTCCAACCGTCGCCAGTCCCATATCAAGCCGCCCGATCCCGCGCAGCACCATCTGGCCCAACCCGGTGACCGAGATCATGGACGCCACCACCACCATCGAAAGTGCCATCATGATGGTCTGGTTCACCCCCGCCATGATCGTTGGTGTGGCCAGCGGCAGTTCGACCTTGAATAGCGTCTGGCTTTTGCTTGCGCCAAAGGCTCTAGCGGCCTCCACCATATCGGCCCGCACCTGCCGGATGCCCAGATTGGTGAGTCGCACCACCGGTGGCAGGGCGTAAATAAAGGTCACGATCACGCCCGAGACATTGCCGATCGAAAACAGCATGACGATCGGCACGAGATAAACGAAAGACGGGATGGTCTGCATCAGATCGAGCAGCGGGCGCAGGATCATCCAAAAGCGTTGACTGCGTGCTGCGGCGATCCCCAGAGGAATCCCAATCGCCGAACAAAAGATGACGCAGGTGAGCACGATAGAGAGTGTCACCATGCTCTCTTCCCATGCCCCCATCAAGCCGATGGCCAGCATCGACGCGAGCGAGATCAGACCGACGCGCCGCCCACCTGCCTGCCAAGCAATCGCGACGATCAACGCCAGGATGAGCAGATCGGGCGCTTCGGTCAGGCTATCCTCCAGCCCCGTCAACACAATGTCGAAAGGAACCTTGATCCCCTGAAAGATGAAACGAAAATTGTCGACGACCCACTGCAGCGCGGTTTCAACCCAGGTGCCGACCGGCACCCATTCCCTATCAAAGATGTTCCAGAGATCCATAACGCCCCCTATCCACGCAGTGCGCGGAGCGCATCTGTGATGTTGATTTGACCAACCGGCGCGCCCATGGGATCGACGACGGTGACCGGGTCCTGATCGTCCATGAACTGGTCCATGATGTCGCCCAATTCGCTGTCGGTTCGGACGCTTTTCTGCGTGGCATCGCGCCCGTTCAGCGGGGCCATGATCGTCTCTGCGCGCACGAGATTGACACGACTAATGCCTTTTACGAACTCCGCGACATAGCCATCCACGGGTGCGGTCACAATTTGCTCAGGCGTGCCGGTTTGAACAATCTTACCATCATTCATAATGGCGATGTGATCGCCCATGCGGATCGCCTCATCGAGATCATGCGTGATGAAAACGGTGGTCTTTTTGAGTTTTTGACTGAGCACCAGGAACTGATCTTGCAACTGTCGGCGGATTAGCGGATCAAGCGCCGAAAAAGGCTCGTCCATCAGCAAAATCTCGGGGTCCGCGGCCAAGGCGCGCGCCAGTCCAACACGCTGCTGCATTCCCCCGGAGAGCTGATCAGGATAGTGGTCCTCCCAACTTGCCAGATCCATCGCGGCAAGCGCCTTTTCTGCAGCCTCGCGGCGTTTTTGGGGGGCGACACCACGAACTTCGAGCCCAAAGGCGACGTTATCGGCCAGCGATCGATGCGGCCAGAGCGCCATGTGTTGGAACACCATACCGATGGTTGAGGCGCGCAGCTTGCGAAGCTCAGCTTCAGGCATCTGGTCCACCCGCTGACCAGCCACATAGATCTCTCCGGCGGTCGGTTCGATCAAGCGGTTGATGTGCCGGACCAGCGTGGATTTCCCTGAGCCCGACAGGCCCATGATACAGAAAATCTCGCCCTTGGCGACGCTCAGCGAGGCGTCACGCACACCGAGGACGCAATCAAATCGCTCGCGGACTTCGTCTTTGCCAAGCCCCTCGGACTTTACGGCGGCCAAAGCGTCTTCGCTTCGCTCACCGTAGATCTTCCACAGATTACGGCACTCGATTTCGTTCTGGTCGGCCATCTGTGCCTCCTGGAAAGAGCAGGGCACGCCCTCATTCGCGCGCGCGCCCCATGGGAAGCATGGCTCAGTTGGCGGCGGTGGTTGCCTCTGCCACCCAGCCGTCAAACTGATCTTGGTTTGCGGCCACCCAATCCTCTGCATGCCGGCGGAAATCTTCCAAACTGTCTTCACCGTCACGCAGCTTGACCTGGGCTGCGTTCACTGCGGAAATCGGGATCTTTACGAGTTCCATGAATTTCGCCGCCGCTGGATTGTCCTCGATAAAGTCTTTGTTGGCGACAACATAGACATCATTGATCGCGAACCCGGGATCGAACCCGTCCGCTTGTACGGTGGTGCTGCTATCGGACGCTGGGACACCGATCTGGACGACATCTGTCCCGGGCACGAGGACGTCGCTGATCCAGTTTGGCGTCCATGTATAGTAGAGAATTGCCCCACCTTCATTGTAGCGCGTGATCGTATCAGCCATGATCGCAAAGTAGCTTCCTTGGTCATGCTCAAGCGCGTCGCGTAAATCCAGATCGTCCAGATGACCTTCGATCACCAACTCGCAGCCCCAACCAGGATTGCAGCCCGACAGATTGGCAAGATCATCGCCATCGCTGTCAAAGAGTTTGGATATTTCAGGGTCCTTCAACTGCCCAAGATTGGTGATCCCATGCGCCTCTGCGGTCGCCTTATCGATGTAATAGCCCTGTCCCGCGCCTTCAATCACCGCATTGGCGCGAAGCATTGTGTCGTCTCCTCCTGACTTATGAAAGAAATCGTTGTGCAGAGGCTTCCAGTGATTAACAGTGTAGTCTGCGTCGCCCGAAGAAACGGCAAGATGCAGCGCCGGGAAATCCGCTTCGCGGGTTTCTTCGATCTCGTAGCCGAGCGCTTCGAGACCTAACTGCACCACCATATGCTGAAACCATGCATTGGCGGGGGACCCCTTGATCGGGTTGATGGTTACGCCCTCTCCCGGCAGATCCTGTGCAGTTGCGGGTATCGCGATGGCAGAGCTCAGCAAGGCCGCTATCAGAGCTGCTTTCTGGCGCATGGTCTTTTCCTCCCAGACATAGTCTTTGACGCTTGTTCAAATTGTATACCATTTGTATAATTTTAACCAAGCTTTTGCTTGTCCAGAGCCCGACCATCGATTTTCGCCTTCTCATTTTTGGGCATTTTGAGAAGTTTCGAGCAAAACAAAGTCCAAGCTGCGTGACAGGTTTTGTCGACAGGACCCCCAGGGACTGCACCGCACGCCGAGTTTGCAGACTGAACCGACTGAGGTCTCCTAGAAGCTTAGCGCCTTGGCCTTCACGTTGCTTCCCCAAGACAAGGCGTCCACGCTAAAGACTTGAGTTCCACAATTTCTTGGGCGTTAAAAACTGATTGGTCGAGGATAGTTCGCGCTAACTTCATCAGACAACGCTCACCTTTCAACTCTCCAAAGAAGGACAGGTCGATGGAAATCATTCAGTACGTTTCAGTCGCAATTGCTTTTGCTTCTTTTGTAGTGGCGGGCTCTGCTTTGTATTTGGGTATCCGCAACAACCAAAGAGCTGAGGAGGTCGCCCGGGTGCAGACTTTCCTCGAAATGCGCCATAACTTTCTGAGCATCTACGCCGAACTTGGTGACTTCCTCAGCGCCAATGCTCCAAACGAAGAGGAACGCCGCGCTCGAGAAGCATATTGGCACAACGCGTACAACCAATGGTACGTTTCAAAAAAGCTCGGAGCCAAAGTATTCGACGACCTTTGGGACGGTTTCTTTCGTGACGCGACACGGTCCGGCTATGGAACAGCGGGCCTTCGCGCCACCCTTGATAAGATGGTTCATGATGGCGGAGCAGGGTATGCTGTGCGGTCAGCAGAGTTTCACGATGACATTGGCATTGATCCCGGGCAGAAACACGCACGCGACCAGTAGGCTATCTCAGCCGAGACCTTTCTAGTGGCGCAAGGCATGCGTCCTCCATCATCGGGTTACGCTTTTGAAATGAGGCACGCGCGTTAATGGAGGCATCCAACGCAGGCTTTGAACAGCCGTCGCCTCTTCAAGCCGCTTCTTCTGCCATGATCCGGGCGTAAAGTTCGGGATCGGTGTCTCCTTCGGTGCCGAAGATCAGCACGCGGGCATCGCGGGCGAGGCTTAAGGCTATCGCGGCGTCTGGATCGGCGCGCGCAGCGCGAAGGGCAGACAACCCGGCGACAGCGCTTTCACCAGCGATCAAGGCGGGATCATCTCCGGCAGGATAGGCAAGCGCGCGCATATCGCGGATTGCAGAGCCATCAGGCACCGCCATCGCTGCATCGGCATGGGTTTCAAGGATCTCCCAAGCCAGCGCAGAGATCTCGCCGCAGGCGAGGCCCGCCATCATCGTATCAAGATCACCAGCCACCACACGCGGGGCTCCGGCGCGGTAAGTCTCGACCCAGCAGGCGGCCAGGTCAGGATCGGCCAGCACCACCACCGGGCGATCCCTGCCCCACCGGCGTTTCGCCAATGCCGCCACTGACGCGGCCATGCCTCCTACACCGGTTTGCAAAAAGATATGCGTGGGCGGTTCTGGCAGCGCATCGAATGCCTCTGCCGCCATCAATTCATACCCCTGCATGACGTCTTTGGGGACCTCCATATACCCCGGATAGGACGTGTCTGAGACGATGAACCACCCCTCGCGCGCGGCGGTTTCCTGAGCTTCGCGCACGCTGTCATCGTAGTTTCCAGTGATGCGACGCACCTCAGCCCCATAGGCCTCAATGGCGGCTTTCCGACCTTCTGACACCGTGGCGTGGATGTAGATCACGCAACGCGCGCCGAAGCGTTCTGCTCCCCACGCGACCGAGCGGCCGTGATTGCCATCGGTGGCACAGCAGATGGTGACCCCGCGCGCAGCCTTGGGATGGATCCCCGCGATGACCTCTTCCATCGAAATCTCGCGACCGAGTCCTTCGCTTATCTCGCGGCGCAGCAAGCGCGCCACGGCATAGGCCCCGCCGAGTGCCTTAAAACTGCCGAGCCCGAAACGCGGCGCTTCGTCCTTGTAGTACAGCGCATCGATACCAAGCTCTGCGGCCTGACCGTGCAACATATAGAGCGGCGTCGTTGCGTAACCCTGCCAGCGCGTGATCGTCTCGCGCGCCTCGGCAAAGCCCCGATCGCTGAGGATCGCATCTTGCGCATCCGTCCAGGGCGCGTCTTTCGCCGCCGCCCGGTTGAGACAGAGCGTGTAATCCTCCGCGTCGCCTTCATGGCGGCCAAGTTCAAATTTCATGATACCGGCCTTTCTAGCGCACGGAAGTGATCATTGATGGCACCCGCTGTGGTCCACCAGACCCTATCGCCCTGCCGTTCGCACATGTAGCGCAAAGCGCGCTCGAGATGTTTCAGACGATGCGGGTGGCCCATGAGATAGCCATGAAGCGCGATCCCCATCACCAGCGAACGACGCGCGCTTTCCTCCAACAGCACATCGAACGCATCAATGATCATATCAGCGAATTCAGCACCCTCGCGCTTACGCCCAACGATTTGGGGAATGTCATTAAGCTCCTGCGGATAGGGCACCGACAGGATCCGACCGCCACGCGTGGTCATCCAAACCGGCTGATCGTCATGGCACCAGTCCAGCAGATATTCATAGCCGGCCTCTTGCAGAAGATCGGGGGTCACATGGCTGTGGCTGATCCACGGGCCAAGCCAACCTTTCGGCGCCTTCCCCTCGCGCGCGTTCAAGACCGCTGTAGCATCGGCGATCAGCGCGGCTTCCTCTGCTTCAGAGAGCTGGCTTTGACGTTCGGCATTCGTCCGACCATGGCCTGCGATCTCGTCCCCGCGGGCGGCATAGGCCTCAATCAGACCGGGAGCATGATCATAGAGCAGGCTGTTGGCCAGCACCGTGCAGGGCAACTCCAGCCGGTCGTAAAGCTCCAGCATCCGCCAGGCCCCGGCACGATTGCCATAATCCCGCCATGCATAGTTCAGCACATCAGGTTGTGGCCCGCCCGGGGCAAGTTCTGCGCCGAGCCCTTCCCCAAAGGAAAAACACTCTAAGTTCATGCCCAAATAGACGGCCAGGCGCTTCCCCTCGGGCCAGCTGAAGTCGTCTCGATGGGGCAAGGCGCTGTAATCGTAGCGGCCGTGGTGGGTAATTTGCACTGCGGGTGTCCTTAGTCCTTGATGGCCGAAAAACGGTTGTCTGAGCGCGCATTTTGAAGGCTCTGCCCCCGATTGCTGCCCATTAGATGCGCATATGCTGCTTTTGCATAGTCTTGGCTTGGAACGTTCGCCGTCAAGCTACCTGAATCCGGACTGCCGTCTAGATGCTCCCCCGTAATACCTAAAAACGGAAGGGGAACTACCATGGATCGGCGTAAATTTATATCGACAGCCGGGGTCGGCGCAGGCGCGGCAGCGCTCGCAGCACCGTCTGTCGCAAGAGCGCAGGCAATCCAATGGAAAATGACAACGGCCTTCCCGCCAGGCCAGCCATTCTACTCTGTCGGGCCAGGGTCCCTGAGCGATTTCGCCGATCGCGTGCGGGCCATGTCAGGAGGCGCGCTCGATATCACAGTCTATAATGGTGGCGAGCTGGTTCCTGCCTTCGAAGGCTTTGATGCCGTCCGCCAGGGCATCGTCGAGATGAACGGCTGGGTGAGCTATTTCGGGGCCGGCAAGGTGCCCGCAGCACAATTCTTTGGCGCCGTGCCCTTCGGCATGTCGACGCAAGGCCAAAACGCTTGGTTCTACACAGGCAACGGGATCGATCTGTGGAACGAAACATACGAGCCTCTGGGTCTGGTCGCGATGCCCATCGGGGCAACCGGTGTACAGATGACGGGTTGGTTCAACAAAGAGATCAACTCGGTCGCCGATATGGAAGGTCTGCGGATGCGGATCCCGGGTCTTGCAGCCAAGGCCTATGCGCGCATCGGCGTTGAAGTGAAACTGCTGCCCGGCGGAGAGATCTTCCCAGCACTGGAGCGTGGCGTGATCGATGCGGCAGAATGGGTGGGTCCGGCTCAGGATAAGATCCTTGGCCTAAACACCGCGGCCAAATACTACTACACCACGGGCTGGCACGAACCTTCCACCATCACTGAATTGGCCATCAACGAGGCCAAGTGGGAAAGCCTTGGGCCAGAGCTTCAGGCGATTGTGTCGAACGCCGCGGCGGCCTGTAATCTGATCTCACACTCCTGGGCAGAGGCCAACAACGCCGCTGCGCTGAAAGAGTTTGCCGCCACCGGGACCGAGCTGCGCGTGATGCCAGCGGATGTTGTCGCTGCTCTCAAGACCGAAATGGGCCCGGTCTATGAAGAGCTTGCGGCAGAGGATGCGCAATTCAAGAAGGTCATGGAGGACTATTTCGCCTTCAAATCCGAACATGACATCTGGGCCGCTGCCTCGGAAGAGGTTTGGCATTCTCAGCTTCGTAGCCAGTAACACCCTAGTATAGGGGAATGGGCGGGGGGTGCATGAGCGCCCCCTGCCACTCTTTTTGGGAAAGACCATGACTGCCGCACTTTACTTCGCGGATACCGTTGATCGGATCACGCGATGGGCTTCACGCCTCGCCTCGGCCCTGCTTCTCGCGCTTATCGCGCTCGTCTTCTTCAATGTTTTTGGCCGCTATATCGTCGGTGGCAGCCCGGTTTGGGCGCAAGAACTGGAATGGCACCTGATGGCGCCAATCGCGCTTTTGGGGATCACAGTCCTGCTGCTGGAAAAGGGCCATGTCAGGGTCGACATGATCTATGACCGGTTGCCCCCCCGCGCGCAGACGATCTTGGACTTGTTCTCTATGCTTGTCGGCTGTGTCATGGCGATCCTTTTCATCAAGTACTCCATTGGCTTTGTCGATTCCGCGTGGTCGATCAATGAGGGCTCCCCCGATCCTGGCGGACTGCCTGCGCGCTATTTGGTGAAAGCAACGATACCGATTGGGTTCGGGCTTTTCGCGCTGCAATGCCTGGCCAATGCCGTGCGCTATGCTGTGGCGTTGAAGGAGGCCCCGAGCCATGGATGACTATCTTGCCATCTATATGATCTTGGGCTTCATGTGCGCGCTGCTGATCGGCATGCCGGTCGGGATCGGCATTGCCTTGGCTGGGTTCACCTTCGGTTGGATGGGCTTTGGGGATTTCCTCTTCAACCTGGTGCCGTCGCGCATCTATGGTGTTGTGACCAAATACGAATTCCTCGCGATCCCGCTCTTTGTCTATATGGGCGTGATGCTGGAGAAATCCCGCGTCGCTGAGGAAATGCTAGAGGTCGTTGGTCGGCTGTCGGGCCGGTTGAACGGCGGCATGGCCATCGCGCTGATCGTTGTAGGCGTTTTGATGGGCGCCTCGACCGGGATTGTGGGCGCCACAGTCGTCACTCTGACAATGCTGACCATGCCGGTTTTGTTGAAACGGCACTACAGCGGTGCTTTGGCCTCGGGCGCGATCTGCGCTTCGGGCACTTTGGGCCAGATTATCCCACCCTCGCTGGTGTTGATTTTGCTCGCCGATATCATGGGCGAAAGCGTGGGCTCGCTCTTTGCCGCTGCGATGATCCCCGGGTTGATGTTAGCGGGGCTCTACATCGCCTTCATCTTAACGTTGGGCCGGTTTCGACCCGACCTGATGCCCGCGATCCCAGCCGCGGAGCGTTCTGAGATCAGCGGATGGACGCTCGCCTATAAGGCTGTCCATGCGCTCGCACCGCCGCTTTTACTGGTCGCCGGTGTCCTCGGCACGATCATCGGCGGTCTTGCAGCCCCGACCGAGGCGGCGGGCGTCGGCGCTGTCCTGTCGATCGCCATTGCCGGGCTCTACGGTCGCCTAAACCTAAAGATGATCTGGGATGCCGCCCAAAGTGCGCTGCGGATCTCGGCGATGATCTTCTTCATCTTGATCGCAGCGCAAGTATTCTCAGTCGCGTTCCGCGGGTTGCAGGGCGAAGATCTGGTCAAGGACACGCTCGCACTTTTGCCAGGCGGTGAAAACGGCGCGCTCATTTTCCTCATGGTGCTGCTGTTTGTGCTCGGCTTCTTTCTGGAATGGATCGAAATCAGTTACATAGCCCTACCGCTCCTGCTGCCTTTCTTCGCTGCGCAGGGCACCGATATGGTCTGGCTCGCCGCCCTGATCGCATTGAACCTGCAGACGTCGTTTTTGACCCCGCCCTTTGGCTGGGCGCTATTTTTCCTGAAAGGGGCCGCGCCGCCGCAAATAACCACCTCGATGATCTATCGTGGGGTGATGCCGTTCATCGCGATCCAGGCCGTGGCGCTCGTCTTGCTGTTTTGCATCCCGGGCATCGCAACCTGGCTGCCCACTGCCATCGGCTGGAGGTGACGGGCTTTGCCCCGCACGCGCCTCCATGTGATCCCAACATCCGCGCCCGATGATGTCTCGGGCTTGGAGGCGCTGATCGAGGCAAAGCAAATCGATCCTGGCGCTCTGGTCGCGATCCTTGGAAAAACTGAAGGCAATGGCTGCGTCAACGATTTCACCCGGGCCTTTGCAATCGCGGCCTTAAAAGGCGCCCTCGGACCCAAATCCGAACACATTGCGATGGTCATGTCCGGCGGGACCGAAGGCGGGCTCAGCCCGCATCTGATCACCTTTGAGCGGCTCGAAGAAGACGGCCCAGGTCCAGCCCTGGCCATCGGAACTGAAGTGACGGGCGCTCTGGTCCCAGAAGAACTGGGGACCCAGGCGCAGATCAGGGTTGTGGCCGCGGGCGTGGAAAGCGCCATGGCGCGTGCGGGGATCGCCTCATCCGAGGAGGTCCATTTCGTACAGGTCAAGTGCCCGCTTCTCACCGCGGAGCGTATCATTGAGACGGAAGCGCGCGGGCAACGAACCGAAACTCGAGACACGCTGAAGTCCATGGCACTATCGCGCGGGGCCTCGGCGCTTGGTGTGGCGCTTGCCTTGGGCGAAATCGACCAGAGCACGGCTGAGGCAGCGGAGATTGGCAAAGATCCCGCGATCTGGTCGGGACGGGCCAGCTGCTCTGCCGGGTCGGAGCTGATGGGCCATGAAATCCTGGTCATGGGAATGAGCGCGGACTGGACAGGCCCACTCACAATCGATCATTGCGTCATGGCCGACACCATCGACACAGGGCCTGTAGCACAGGCGATGGCGCGGCTGCAGATCGGTCAGGGCGCGCGGCTCGCGGCCCTTCTTGCCAAGGCCGAGGCGTCAAGCACGGGCGCGATCCGTGGCACACGGCACACCATGCTAGATGACAGTGATATCTCCGCGACGCGCCATGCCCGCGCCTTTGTCGGCGGTGCGCTCGCGGGGCTCACCGGACAGACCGATCTCTTTATCTCTGGCGGGGCAGAGCACCAAGGGCCAGATGGCGGGGGCCCGGTTGCGGTCATTGCGGAGCGCAGGCTCTAGCGCGTTCGGATCACCCCAGAAGCTATCCCAAAACAAAACGGGCCCTGCATCGCTGCAAGGCCCGTTTTTTGGGTTACTGGTTACCCATTTACTCTGGAAGGTCAGGCATATTGTGCCTGTAAGCCTCGTTCTCGTGCAGCCCGCCATAAATGATCGCACCGAAACAGGCGACCACAGAAATGATCAAAATCACCATGATGACACCGGGGCTCGTGGCGAAGGTGAAGTAGGCCTCCGCACCGTCCCAGCTTGTGATAGGGGATCCGTTCATATCCTTATCTCCTTATGATCCGATATCATTCCGCCGGCATTGTGCCGATGCTGCCTTCGGGATAGGCTTTGATCGGCACCTTGGTCTTGTCGAGCCCGATCTCTTGGATCTCGTCCGGCACGCGGAGGAAGCCCATACCCTTGATCAAGGCGGACACCACATAGCCGGGGATAAATCCAAGCGCGGCCATGACCACGGCACCGATAAGCTGTCCGTAGAGCGTGATCGGTGGGAAGCCTTCGACATTCGGATAACCCGAGGCGAAGACACCACAGCCCACAACCCCGATCAGACCGCCGATGCCGTGCACCGGGAAGGCGCCGACCGCATCGTCGATCCCGGCCTTTTCCAGCAGCTTGGCCGCCATTGGCACCACGAAGCCGCCAAAAAGACCTAAGAGGAAGGCCAGCGGCGGATAGTAGAGATCCAAGCCAGACGCGGCGCAGAAGATCCCGATCAGAGCACCAGACATCATCCAGAACGGATCGCGGGTTTTCACCCAAGCCCCGATGATCCCGCCAGAGAAGCCCATCAGCGTGTTAAAGGCAAAGGCTGACAGCGTGGCAGGCTGGCCGTAGATGTTGATCCACTGCTCGCCCGGGATGTAGATGATGCACCCACCCAGGAAGCCAAAGAAGCCAACGATAATCAGCATCAGCCCGGTGATGGTGAAGGGCACGTTGTGCGCGTGCAGATCGTTCGCAGAGCCATCGGCATTGAACTTGCCGACCCGGGGGCCGAGATTGATCAAAACACCCAAGGCAAAGAAGCCCGCGATCATATGGACAACCCCCGCGGCGCCCACATCATGATACCCGAACTTCGCGGTGAGCCAGCCGGTCGGGTGCCACCCCCAGGACGCGCCGAGGATCCAAACGACCGATCCCAACAGGATTGCGAGGATCAAGAACGCGCTGACCTGGATCCGCTCAATCACAGCACCTGAGAAGATCGACGCCGTGGTTGCCGCAAACAGCGTAAAGGCCGCCCAGAACACACCCGTGGCGTTATCTGCCAGGTTCGGACCCATGGAGACATCCCACGGCGCGCCGTAGGTGCTTGATAGATCGGGGACAAACCCGTTGGGGAAGGCCAAATAGATCCACCAGCCGACGAAGAACAAGGTCGGTACGATGAAAGCGAAGGCCAGGATGTTTTTGATCCCAGACGCCAACACGTTTTTCGACCGTGACGAGCCCATCTCGTAGGCAAGGAAACCCGCATGGATGATGACCATCAAGCCGGTACACCACCAATAAAAGATTTCCGCATTGATCGTGCTCGACATCGCTTGCGCGGCCTCGAGCGCGGCGAGCTTATCTGAAAGCTCGGCGAGTTGTTGTTCCATGACTCCCGCTCCTGTAGACACCCCTGATTTCCTTCACTCAGGGTAAACACAGTTTCATGCTCGTAAAGATTTCGCGTCGCGCAAGTCTTTTCAGTGCTGAATTTCCTTAGTTTTGCCCAGATTACAGCAATTCGATTAAAATTTGGGCGCAATGCATGTGGGCAGGCAATCAGGTCCGTGAACAAAGAACCTCAAGAAAAAAATTTCACTGTGGGTATAGTTTCTACTGGACAGCGCCGCCTCTGCTGGGCTCACCTAAAGCGGGACGCACCAAGACTGTGAAAGGGGAGAGCGGATGGATATCGAAGATTTCGTCGAAGCCGAGGGCCGCGCGGAAAAGATCAAAGCCGTGCGCGAACGCATCGACGCTTTGGGTGTTGAGTATCTCTATCTTCAATTCGTCTCCGTCACTGGGAAAATCATGGGCAAAGGCATCCCAGCTGATCACTGGGAAAGCGTGGCGCAGAAGGGCTTTCAGCTGGTCTACGGCGCGACCATGAATCTGTTCGTCAATCGGGCGGGCGAATACATGGGCTATGGCCCAGAGGCGGCAGAACTGGTCGGCATCCCAGAGCCCGAGAGCTTTATGCAGCTTCCGTGGGAACCGGCGGTGGCGCGGCTTTGGTGCACGCTGTTCCGCAACCGCGAAGAAAAAGAAGAGCCGGGGGCATATCTGACCTCTGACTGCCGCGGGAACTTGCGACGCCTACATCAGCAGTTCGAGGCGAAGCACGGGCTAAAGCTGCGCATGGGCACCGAGCCCGAGATGATGTGGCTGAAGTTTGATGAAAACGGCCAGCCGAGAGACGGCTACTCCAAACCCTATTGCTACCATATCGACCAGTTTGAAAGCCTGCGCCCGGTCTCGATGCAGGTGATCCGCTATGCCCGCAAGATGGGGCTCGATATGATCCAGGGCGATCATGAAGACGCGCCAGGTCAGCTTGAGCTCAATTTCACCTTTGACGATGTGTTGCGCAATGCAGACCGGCTGACAACTTACCGCCAAATCTGCGCTCAGGTCGCGCGCGAGAATGGCATCTTCGCCTGTTTCATGTCAAAACCCTTCATGGGGGTCTCGGCCTCTGGCTGTCACCACAACATGAGCCTTTGGACCGGCGGCGAAGATCAGCTCGTGCGCTGCGGCAACGATCCCGACAGCCTGCCTGGGATGGCCGAGAACTATCACTACGTGAAAGGTGGCGAGAACACCTTCATGCCCGATACCGACGACCCGCAGATGCCGGGTAAGATCGGGCTCCAGGCGATTGGCGGGATCGTCTCGCATCTTCAGGCGCTGACCGCGATTGGGTGCTCCACCGTGAACTCCTACCGCCGGCTGTGGGACACCGGGTTCTGGGCGCCGGTCTTTGCCGATTGGGGATTTCAGAACCGCACCACGGGCATGCGTGTCTCAGCGCCTGGTCGGTTCGAATTCCGCTCTGTCGACTCCATGGTGAACCCCTATCTGATGGGCTCGGTTCTGCTGGCGGCGATGGATGACGGGATCAGCAACCAAATCGACCCCGGCACCCCGGAAGAGCGCAATATCTACGAGGCGATGGAAGCTGGCAAAGAGGTCAAGAAACTGCCCATGTCACTTGGCGAGGCGCTGTCTGCGCTTTCCCAGGACGAGGTGATCAAAGCAGGCCTGCCAGGCGAAATGTACCGGCTCTACAACGAATACAAGACCGATGAATACGAACGCTTCATGTCCACCGTCACCGATTGGGACAAAGAGACGTATATGGAGTGTCTGCCCTAAGGAGGGGTCAATGCTCGACACGCTGCCCTTGGACCAGGCGCCGTATCTCGATGTGGCCGACCCGGCCTTCTCGCTCAGAGGGTCGGAGGCGCGCGCAGCGCGAAACGCATCTTGGTATGCGCGGACGCCCTACGGATTGGCGATCTTGCGCCACGCCGAGATGGGCAAGCTTCTGGTGCATAAGAGCCTGATCCAAGGCAGCCACGCCTGGCCTGCCCATAACGGCGTGACAGAGGGGCTTTTCGCCCATTGGTGGGGCACGTCGATCCTGGTGACCGAGGGCGATGATCACTGGCGTTTGCGGCGTTTGGTGAACCCGGCCTTTTCGCCCAAGGTGATCCGCGCTCTGATGCCAGAGTTCGAACGCATCTCCAACGATCTGATCGATGGGTTCATCGCCAAAGGCAGTTGCGATTTCATGGCGGATTTCGCCGATCCCTACGCCTCGCGGATCTTGTGCTTGCTGCTGGGCCTGCCGGAAAGCGCGGCATCAGAGATCCTGAGACTGTCGTCGACCATGGGGCTCGCGCTCGGGGTGCGGTTCAAGGAAAACGAGGCCGCGATCGAGGCCGCGACCCAAGGGCTCTACGATTTCATTGGCGCGTTCCTGGATGATCGCCGCAAGTCCCCCGGCACCGACATCTTATCCCTGATGGCCTCCGCAACAGAGGATGGCGACAGGCTGAACGAGGAGGAACTGATCAACCTCGCCGTGATGCTCGTCTTTGCCGGCGTGGACACCACCCGCAATCAGTTGGGTCTGGGCATTTCGATGTTTGCCGAGCACCCCAGGCAGTGGCAGGCTCTTTCTGCGGATCCGGGTCTCGATATGGCGGCCGCGCTCGAGGTGATGCGCATGCGCCCCACCATCACTTGGGTCACCCGTGAAGCGATTGAGGATTTTGAGTTCCAGGGCTTGTCCATCGCAAAGGGCACGACGGTGCATCTTTACTCTGAAAGCGCAGGAACCGACCCGGGCGTGTTTGATGAAGCGCCCTTTGACATCACTGCAGAGCGCGCGCGAAATTACGGCTTTGGTGGCGGGATCCATCACTGTTTGGGTCACTTGGTGGCAAAAAACGACATGGCCGTGGCCTATCGCGTTTTGTCGGCTCGGATCGGCCCGCCGCGTCGGCTGCAAGGCGCGACTTGGCTGGCCGATAGCGGCAATACCGGGGCAATATCGCTCCCGATCGCGTTCGAGCCGCTCTGAGGGCAGACCCGCGTCAGGCGGTTCGCCGAGCAATCCTCCTCAGTCCCAGAAGAGCCCCCAGAGCAGGCAGCAGCAAGACCGCGGTGCCTGGCAGCGGGATCGGGGGCAGGATATCCCCGCGTGTCGCCAACTCAATGCCAGAGGTGCTGTGATTGGTGCCATCAAAGGCCTCAAACAAGATCCATCCGGTCAGGTCGATTTGCCCGTCGCCGATCACACCGTTGTTGTTGGTGTGCACCTCTGTCACTGGCACGTTTGTGAAAATCCCTGGGGTCTCGTTATAGTAAGATCCCTCCAGGCGACCGCCCAGAATGCCGCCCCTGGGTTCGGCTGTGAACTCCGCAGCGTAGGAAAATCGGACCCAGCCATTGTCGCTGACCACACCTTTGAGCAAGAAATTCGCAAAGGCCGTTGTGGGCGGTCCGAAACCGCCAATCACGTCATAGACGACGTTGAAATCGATCCTCAACGACGCTTCGCTGTGCTGTCCTGCAATCCAATCTTGCGACACGCCGGTAAGTTTTGGAAATCCAAGTCCGACCAGAAAGGGTGAGACAAAAGTGCCGCCGCCACCGCGCCCGTGGCTGGTATTGGGGCCAGAGTTTAGCGTCTGATTGTACTCAGTCGTGGGGGGCCAAGTCGGGATCTGTTTAGGTCCCAAACTGTCCGTAGGTCCAAATCCACTGATATGAGTGATCTCATAAGATGAGCTGTCTACGCCGACAGCGATCGCATGCGCCTGATCGGTTAAACTTGCGAGGGGACACGCCAAAATACTCGCCGCGAAAATTGGTTTCGCCCACGTCTTTAGACGCCACATAACACGTGACATTCCTACTTCCTCCCGGTTTTGATAGCTTTGTCAGGTTAACCATTTTTTGCCTAAAAATCAAGCAATCTAATAAGGTGTTGCGTCAACGCAGAAATAAAATGGGCTCAAAGAGTTATTCTCTATTTAATATCAATGGCTAATTGGATTGCGAATTGTCTTGAAACAGAAAACACGCAGAGCGCCACTTAATAGACTGATAAACAGATATTAATCTTGCCAATTGGCGACGTTTTTTGAATTTCTCAGAAGTGCTCCTGGTACCGCCCCGATCTCAACCCAAAGCGCTGGCGATCAGGTCAGCGGCCTTGGTGCCGATCATCACGCTCGGCGCATGGGTATTGCCGCTGGTGATCCGCGGCATGACGCTGGCATCGGCGATAAAGAGCCCTTCGAGCCCGTGGACTTTCATCGAACTAGGGTCGACCACGGCCATAGGGTCGCTTTCAGGCCCCATCTTCGCCGTGCCCACTGGATGGTAGATCGAATCTGCGGTCTTCCGCACCACCGCGTCGAGCCCAGCGGCGGTCGTCACGGCAGGTCCTGGCCGCAGTTCTTCCCCGCAAAGCTTGGCCAAAGGCTCTTGATGGCAGAGATCGCGCAACATCCGCAAACCTTCGCGCATCGCGATCCGGTCGGCGTCTTCGGCCAGATAATTCGGATCGATCAAAGGCGCTGCAGATGGGTCGGCAGAGGCTAGCGTCAAGGTCCCACGGCTGCGTGGCTGAAGCTGTGTGGTGTCGATGGCGAACCCATGGCCACGATCCGCGGCGGTGCCACCATCGAAGCTCAGCGCATTGATGAAATGAAGCTGAGTGTCGGGCGGGCCCGCGCCTGACAACAGCCGCAGAAATGCCCCGGCCTCCAACCCTTGTTGGCGCCCAACCCCCTGACCCGTCAGCAGCCATTGCGCTCCGGTCAGCAGATTGTTTGGAAACTTCGCATGGGACCAGAGCGACAGCGGCTCGGTCATCCGAAACTTCACCTTTGCCTCAAGATGATCATGCAGATTAGCGCCCACGCCGGGCCGATCTATGATCACCGACAGCCCATGTTTGTAGAGGTTTTTCGCCGGTCCAATACCCGACAGCATCAAAAGATGCGGCGTGCCGATGGCGCCGGTCGCCAGGATCACGTGATCAGCCTCTAGCGTGCCCTCTGCAGTTTTGACCCCGATCACACGGGTTTTGTCGAGCATCAGACCCAAGGCCTGGGCGCCGGTTTTCACCTCCAGGTTTGGACGCGTCATCGCGGGATGCAGGAACGCGTCGGCCGCGCTCCACCTTCGGCCATCACGGATATTGAGCTGATAGTATCCAAAACCTTCGGGCTGAGCGCCATTGAAATCGGTGGTGATGGGAAAACCCATTGTTCGGCCTGCCTCGATAAAGGCCTTAAATGCCGGATTGCCGCTTTCGGGATCGCTGACAGTCAGGGGGCCATCACCGCCATGATAGTCATCAGCGCCGCGTTGATTGCCCTCGACCTCTTTGAATACGGGCAGCACATCGGCCCAGCCCCATCCGGGGCAGCCCATGGTTTCCCAAGTGTTATAGTCCTCGGGATGGCCCCGCACATAGGCCAGCGCATTGATCGCAGAGGACCCGCCCAGCACGCGCCCGCGCGGCACATCGAGCTGCCGGTTTTCCATATGGAGTTGTGGGACGGTCTTGAATTTCCAGTTGAACCGGTCAGAGCCAATGGCTTTGGCCACCCCCGCAGGCATGCGCAGGAACACATGCCCGTCCTGTCCCCCCGCCTCGAGCAGCAGGACCTTGCAGGCAGGATCGCGGGACAGTTTTTCCGCGAGGATACATCCCGCGCTGCCCGCCCCCACGATGATGATGTCATGCATCGCCCAAAAGCTCTTTCAGCGCTTGGTCGATCATGGCGGTGTCTTCGGCCACCCGTCCCCCACCTGCGTAATGGCCCCAGATCGAAGGGATCACGCGGACCTCGGCATTGGGCATCAGCGCGGCTTCGGCCTGGTTGTCTTCGGGTGGGAAGTAGAAATCGGTCTTACACGGCAGCAAGATCGTCTGCGCCTTGATCGCGCCATAAGCCGCTGCAGGGTCACCGTTGTAGATCGGGTTCGCAGCCAAATCGCAAAGCTGCCAGGTACGGATCAGGCTTAGCATGTCATTGGCATCGCGGTGGAAATAAATCCCGTCCCAGACATTCTTGAGATAATCCTCCAGCGAGACATAGCCCATCTCACGCCATTTCTCTTGCCGGAACCATTCCTGGCTCAGCACCCAACCAGCCCAAATGCGTCCCTTCGCGGTCAGCCCGCGATAGGGCTGGGTCTCATAGCGCCCACCGTTCCAAGCGGGGTCCATGAGAATGCCCTGTTTGACCCCTTCGAGGAACACATGCGTATGGGGCGCGGTGGTCCCTTGACCGCAGAAACAGCACATTGCCGCCACCCGGTCGGGAAAAAGCGCAGCCCAGTGAAAGCTCTGCTGGCCACCCATGGACCATCCGCACGCAAGCTTGATCTCTTCAATGCCGAAAACCTCGCGCAGCATCTGCTCTTGCAGCATGACATTGTCGTACTGCGTCACAGCGGGGAAGTCCGGCCCCGACAACGGGCGCGCGGTGTTGGAGGGCGATGACGACAATCCCGAGCCCATCATATTGAGGCACACGATGAAATACCGATCGGGGTCGAGCGCCTTGCCTGGCCCGATCAGATAGGTTTGATCTGCATGGGTCCCAGCGTAACGCGAGGGGAAAACGATCACATTGTCTTTGGCGGCGTTGAGCGTGCCATGGGTTTTATAGGTCAAAGTGCAATCCGGCAGCGTGATGCCAGATTGCAGCGCGAAGGGGCCCGGTTTGTAGATCTCGTAATCCATGGCTCAGGCTCCTGCCGCAAGGCCTGCGGCCGCGCACCAGTTGCGCCAGACCTGACGGGCGCTGGCCTCGAACCCGGACATGTGAGCCGCGCAGTCGGCGCGCAGCGTCGCCACCCCACCAGGGCCAAAGCTTTTGACAAGCGCCGCCTCATAGGCCGGGATCGCCGCCCAATTGTCGACCGTGTCGGCCTCGACCTCCAAATGGAACTGCGCAGAAAACGCTGTGGGCCCGACCGACATCGCCTGCACCGCGCAGGCCGGAGAAGAGGCCAGGATTGTGGCGCCAGGGGGGGGGTCCGCGACCTCCGCCCCGTGCCATTGCAGTGTTGTGAGGGTTTGCGGCATGCCTTCAAGAAACCCAGAGCGCACCCCGTCCTCGGTCAGCGCGACCTCCATCACACCAACTTCTGCGGTCCCCGGGGCGCATTTGCCTCCCATGGCCTCGGCCAGGATCTGATGTCCAAAGCAAAGGCCGAAAAACGGCATGCCCCCGTCAATCGCGGTTTTCACAAATGCCTTTTCAGGCGCCAGCCAGGAATATTGGTCTTCCTCCCAAACATCCATGGGCCCGCCCATCACCCATAGCGCCCCGTATGCGTCCAAATCAGAGACCGGCGGCACGGGCTCACCTTCGTTCAGATGCACCGGATGCCAGCTATGGCCCGCGGCCTCAATCAACCAACGAAACGCTGCGGGGTGTTCGACCCGCTCATGTTGCAGAACCAATATCTTCATACTTTTCCCACCGTCCCGTAAAGCCGCCCAAGGGCGCGCAAAACCTGAGCGAATGCACAGCTCTGAGGCAGTCTTTGCCGCTAAATCGGCTTGGCACAACCGAAAAGAGTTGCACGAGAGGAAATTTTTTCCCCTACTAGGAAAAAGTGGGCGAAGGGGAATCCGATGACGAAACGGGTATGCATCATTGGCGCGGGGCCTTCAGGGCTGGCACAGCTCCGGGCGTTTCAGTCGGCCAAGGCAAAAGGGGCTGAGATCCCAGAGATCGTTTGCTACGAAAAACAGGCCGGTTGGGGCGGGCTCTGGCGCTATGATTGGCGCACCGGCGTCGATGAATACAGCAACCCCGCCCATGGTTCGATGTATCGCTATCTTTGGTCGAACGGACCCAAAGAGGGTCTGGAGTTCGCCGATTACACCTTTGAAGAGCATTTCGGCAAACCCATCGCCAGCTATCCGCCGCGCGCCGTGCTGCTGCATTATATTGAGGGCCGGGTCGAGAAAGCGGGCATCCGCGACTGGATACAGTTTTCCACCGTGGTGCGCGATGTACGCTATGACGAAGCAACCGAGCTTTTCACCGTGACCGCTCGGAACGGCGAGACCGACACCGAGTCGGTCGAACGCTTTGACCATGTCATCGTGGCCACCGGGCATTTTTCCTTCCCCAATGTGCCGAATTACCCTGGTTTTGAAAGCTTCAATGGCCGTATCCTGCACGCCCATGACTTTCGCGATGCACGCGAATTCAAGGACAAGGACATCCTGATCCTTGGCACGTCTTATTCGGCCGAAGACATCGGCAGCCAGTGCTGGAAATACGGCTGCAAATCCGTCACTGTCGCACATCGAACGGCGCCCATGGGCTATGATTGGCCGAACAATTGGCAAGAGGTCCCAGCGCTGCTGCGGGTCGATAGCCGACAGGCGTTTTTCTCAGACGGTACTGAAAAAGAGGTGGATGCGATTATCCTCTGCACCGGCTACAAACACCATTTCCCCTTTCTGCCAGATGATTTGCGGCTGAAAACGGCGAACCGGCTGGCGGCCACAGACCTATACAAGGGAGTGGTCTGGACCAAAAATCCAAAGCTTTTCTATCTTGGCATGCAGGACCAGTGGTACACGTTCAACATGTTCGACGCCCAAGCTTGGTGGGTTCGGGATGCGATCATGGACCGGATCGCACTGGTCGGGCCAGAAGAGATGGCCGCCGATTGGCAAAAGCGTCAAGACGAAGAAGATGCGCTGGCCGATGACTATGCCTGCATCGCCTATCAGGGCGCCTATACCCAGGAATTGATTGAAGAAACCGACTATCCATCCTTCGATATCGAGGCCGCCAATCAGAGCTTCTACGAATGGAAAAAGCATAAAAAACAAGGGATCATGGGGTTCCGCGACAATGGTTACGTGTCGCCCATGACCGGAACGAAAGCACCGCCGCACCATACGCCTTGGGTCGAGGCGCTGGACGACAGTTTAGAGAGCTATCTTCAAACCGAAAAGGAAGACGTCCCAGCGGCGGAGTAAGACCACAGACCCACCAGCGATATTAAAACTGGGCAGAACGCCCAATCCAACGGGAGAAGTTGCAAGATGAAACTGACGACGACAGCCCTAGCGACCAGCCTCATGCTGGCTTTGCCGACCCTTGCCATCGCCGAAGACAGCAGCGATCCGATCATCATCCCGACCCATAACTGGTCGAGCCAGATCGTCATGAGCAATGTCGTTGGCCAGATCCTGGAATCGATGGGCGCAAATGTCGAATACGTCTCCACCGACAGCCAGGCAGTCTACGAGTCCGTCCGCCTCGGCGATGTGCATATGGAGCTTGAGGTTTGGGAAGGCGCGTTCGGCAAATCCTTCCGCGAAGCACTGGAAAAGGGTGGCCTGCACGATGTCGGCGATCACAACGCAGTCACCCGTGAAGACTGGTGGTATCCCGCTTGGACAAAGGAAGCCTGCCCGGGTCTGCCCGATTGGGAAGCGCTGAACGAATGCGCGGCACTATTCGCCACTCCTGAGACCGGCGACAAGGGTCGTTTCTTGGGCGGTCCGGTGGACTGGCTGAAGCATGACCAGGAACGCGTGGATGCGTTGAACATGAATTTTGAGGTGGTGAATGCAGGGTCTGCGGCCGCACTCTGGGCAGAAATCGCCGCGGCCGAGAAGGACAAAACCCCGATCGTGGTCTTCAACTGGACACCGAATTTTGCCGAAGCTGTTTGGCCCGGCGAATTTGTGGAATTCCCAACCTGGGTTGATGGCTGCGACGTCGATCCGTCTGTCGGTCCCAATCCCGATCTGCCCTATGACTGCGGCAACCCCGCCGACGGATATCTCAAGAAAGCCGCTTGGGATGGATTTGAGGACAAATGGCCCGCCGCTTACGACGTTCTGACCAAGATCAACTTCACCAATCCGCAGATTGCGCAGATGGCCAAGCTCGTCGATATCGATGAGATGGAGCCTGAAGAAGCCGCGGAAGTTTGGCTGGAGGAAAACCAGGACGTGTGGAAGCCTTGGATCGGGTCGGCCAGCTAAGTCTCTGGCCTCAGCACGCATGAAAGAGCGGTCCGGCAGTGCCTGCCGGACCTGTTCTTTGGGGGCGCCAGCGGATGAGTAACAGCCTGATTTCCTGCCGCGGAGTTTGGAAGGTTTTCGGACCCGACCCTACCGCTGCGCTTGCCGCCAATCCCAGCGGCGACGATTTGCTGTCGACCGGTCACGTGCCAGCAGTGCGCGATGTCAGCTTTGACATCCCCCCCGGCGAAATGCTGGTGGTCATGGGGCTTTCGGGCTCGGGCAAATCGACCCTGATCCGCTGCCTGTGCCGGCTTCTAGAGATCACCGAAGGCACCGTTGAGGTCGAAGGCCAAGATATCGGTAGCCTTTCGGAACGTGCCCTGATCGAATTGCGCCGCGCCAAGATGGGTATGGTGTTTCAAAACTTTGGGCTTCTGCCAAATCGCAGCGTTTTGGAGAACGTGGCCTTCCCACTGGAGATGCGAGGGCAATCGGCCTCAAGCCGCCGGGCCCGCGCGCTGGAGATGGTCGAACTGGTCGGGCTAAAGGGGCGCGAGGACTACTTTCCGCGCGAGTTGTCGGGCGGCCAGCAACAGCGTGTCGGCATCGCGCGCAGCCTCGCCATCGAGCCGGACATTTGGTTTCTTGATGAGCCTTTCAGCGCGCTCGATCCGCTGATCCGCCGCGACATGCAGGATGAATTTCTGCGGCTGCAGGGCATGCTCGGCAAAACCATCGTCTTCATCACGCATGATTTCGACGAAGCACTGAAGCTTGCCGACCGGATCGCGATCATGAAAGATGGCCGGGTGGAGCAGATTGACACGCCCGACCAAATCGTCATGGCCCCGGCCACGCCTTATATCGCCCGGTTCACCGAGGATATCGACAAAGCCAAGGTGGTCCATGCGGGCAGTTTGGCCGGGCCGGTGAATGGCGCGCTGCCAGAGGGTGCGCCGGTCGATGGCCATGCAACAATCCGCGATTTGGCGCGGCAGCTTGCAGAAGACAGCCGCGATGCCCTGCCGGTCGCGGACGCCAATGGTCAGATCACCGGGATCTTGAACCGGCGACAGGCGCTGGATCTTCTGTTTGGCGATGCTGCGCAATGAGCGTCACATCCACCTCAACCCTATCCGATAACGGTGGTTTGCCACAACTGACAGGGGGGCGGCTTCTGCTTGCACTCGCCTTGGCTTTGACGGCGATGCAGGCTTTGGGATTGTTGCCGCTTTGGCTCAGCCGTCCGCCCGAGTGGCTGGTGTTGCCTATGGCCGAGGTGATCAACTGGATCTTCGCCTTTGTGCGGGACGATCTGGGCCTGATCTATGTGACCCGCACAGTCGCCGACGGCGTACAGTGGCTCTTGGATATCACCGCCAACCTGCTTTACGGAAAACGCCGCTGGCCCAATATCGGACCGATCCCGTGGACCATGGTCGCGGCCTCTATGGCCGCCTTGGGCTATTGGCTGGGCGGCTGGCGGCTGGCCGCGCTTTCGGGCGGGACGTTTCTCTGGATCGCGGTGATGGGCCAGTGGAAATGGGCGATGGAGACCCTCAGCGTCATCGCCGTCGCCGCGCCCCTAGCGATCGCGCTTGGGCTGGCCATGGGCATCTGGGCTTGGTCGAACCGGCGGGTCGAAGCGATCTTGGACCCGATCCTCAACCTCGCCCAATCGATGCCGCATTTCGCCTATATGATCCCGGTGGTTGTCTTCATCGGGGTCGGACCCAAAGCAGGCGCCATCGTGACAGTGATCTTCTCTGTGCCTCCGATGATCCGCATGACCATGCTTGGTCTGCGCAAAGTGCCCGACCAGGTGGTCGAGGCCGGGCGCATGTGCGGCAGCAACAGCTGGCAGCTTTTGATGCGGGTCCGGATCCCTACGGCGCGGAGCGACCTGCTGGTCGGCGTCAATCAAGTGATCATGCAAAGCCTCGCTATGGTGGTGCTCGCGAGCTTCATCGGCATGCCGGGACTGGGCCAGAAGCTGCTGCAACTGCTGCAGGCCCTCAAAATTGGCCGCTCCATCGAGATCGGCATCACCATCGTGCTGATCGCGATCACGCTGGACCGGCTCAGCAAGGCCTGGGCCACGCGCCAGCCTGTCCATATCGAACCCGGCACACCGTGGCATGAACGCTACCGCACCGGGATTGTCTGGGCCGCGCTGATGATGATTTTCTGGGGGCTGGCGCAAATCCTGCCGCTGGCCGAAGAGGTCGGTCGTCGGGATGCGTTGAGTCTTGCCGACCCGCTCGACGCTGGGGCGGATTGGGTGATCACCCTGCTCGACCCGGTCACCGATTGGCTGCGCGCCTTTCTGATCACCTGGGTGCTGGTCCCGATGCGCGATGCGCTGCTTTGGCTACCCTACACGGCAGTGGTCGCCCTGGCCGCTGCGGCAGGCTGGGCACTTGGTGGGCGCCGCTCGGCTTTGATTTGTGCGGGGTTTTTGCTGTTCATGGCGCTGGCCGGCTGGTGGGACCGGTCCATGATCACTGTCTACATGGTCGGTTTCGCGGTCAGCCAGGCGGTGATTTTCGGTCTGCCCTTGGGGATCTGGGCCGCGGGCAATGAGGCGCGCGCCGTGCGCGCTTTGCTGATTTGCGACACGCTGCAAACCTTCCCAAGCTTCATCTATCTG
>JBCDGN010000052.1:0-27920 GCA_038751255.1 Pseudomonadota bacterium | reverse complement strand
TGTCGATCTCATCGAGCAAGATCAGAGGGTTGGTGGTCTTCGCCTTTTTCAACGCTTGGATGATCTTCCCAGGCATGGAGCCGATATAGGTCCTGCGGTGGCCACGGATCTCAGACTCGTCGCGCACGCCCCCTAGAGAGATGCGGATGAATTCACGCCCCGTCGCCTTGGCCACGGATTTGCCCAAAGAGGTCTTCCCGACACCTGGAGGTCCCACAAGACACAAGATCGGGCCTTTGAGCTTCTTAGACCGTTGCTGAACCGCAAGATATTCGACGATCCGCTCTTTGACCTTTTCAAGCCCGTAGTGGTCACGATCAAGCACGTCTTCGGCTCTAACCAAGTCCTTTTTGACCCGGCTTTTCGTGCCCCAAGGAATGGACAGCATCCAATCGAGATAGTTCCGAACCACGGTGGCTTCCGCAGACATCGGCGACATTGACTTTAGCTTTTTGATCTCGCCTTCAGCCTTTTCACGCGCCTCTTTGCTGAGCTTCGTGGCTTCGATCCGCTCTTCAAGCTCGGCGATTTCATTGGCACCGTCTTCGCCATCGCCCAGCTCTTTCTGGATCGCCTTCATTTGCTCGTTTAGATAATATTCGCGCTGCGTGCGCTCCATCTGAGACTTCACACGGGTCTTGATCTTTTTCTCAACCTGTAGAACTGACAACTCCGCTTGCATCAGGCCAAAGGCTTTTTCCAGCCGTTCAGAGACGCTGAGCGTTTCAAGAAGCTCCTGCTTTTGAGCCACTTCGACGCCCAGATGGCCACAGACCAGATCGACGAGTTTCGCCGGTTCGGTCGCTTCCTCAATGGAGCTGAGCGCCTCATCGGGGACGTTCTTTTTAATCTTGGCGTATTTTTCAAACTCTTGCGTCACCGAGCGCACAAGCGCCTCGATGGTTGTCGCGTCGCCCAATTCTTCTTCCAAAGGCGAAACTTGTGCTTCGAAAAACGCGTCATTTTCCAAATAGGCTTCGATTTGCACGCGCTGACGCCCTTCAACCAGAACCTTCACGGTCCCGTCTGGTAGTTTCAACAGCTGCAAAACATTGGCCAAGACGCCGGTTTGATAGATCCCCGCTTCGACGGGATCGTCCTCGCTGGGATCAATTTGACTGGACAACAGGATTTGCTTGTCATCCGCCATCACTTCTTCCAAGGCCCGCACCGATTTTTCCCGACCGACGAAGAGCGGCACGATCATATGGGGAAAGACCACAATATCGCGCAGCGGTAAGACGGGATAAGATGGGCTGAATTGTTCGGACATATGTTTTTCCTTAGTGGCAGCGGGACCGGCCCCAAACGCGGCAGCTCGGACCCTCTCCTATAGATGCTACAATTTGGGGCGCCGCTACGGAGCTTTCAAGCGCAAAGCGACCCTATCCCTCTGCAAAGACCTTCGCGTCGCTCCGATTCACCATCTGGAAACCCTGCCGCCAGTTTGTGCTGAGATTTCGCGGTCGGTACGCCTATAACCATGCGCTGGAAAGCACCTGGAAACCATTGGAACCTTCTGAAAATGCGATTAAAAATTCTAGCATCCATCGCGGCAGCACTTTGCGCGGGACAGTTCACAGGTGCAATGGCCACGACCCTTGACTTTGAGACATTCAACAACGGTATTGCAAGCTCAAGCGGAAACCTCTCCGGTTCTGAATTCACCGATCTGGGAGTGACGCTGTCCTCCAACAAGCAGCTTGCACTTTTTAACAGCAATTGCGGGCCGGACCATGGAAATACCTGCAACAGTGTGGGGACCGATTCCGATCTCGCCACCGGCGCGAGTTTCGACAGCACGCCCGAAGGTCAAATCTTGATCATCAACTCCGGGTCGAATGCAAATCCCAACGACGACCGCCGCGGCGGCATCTTTAGCTTTGACTTTACCGATCCGGTGACCTTCCAAAACATTCGTATCCTCGATCTCGATGAGCATGCTTTCTACAATAAACTCACTCTGACCTTCACCTATGGGGATGGCTCAAGTGAGGCCTTTTCTGGAAACGCAGATCTGGCCGGTCGCACCACTTTGCTGAATCCAAATTTCGCCGGAGACAATTCCGTCCGCGATGTGTCTTTTGGCTTGGGCAATGTGACCGAGGTCGATGTCAGATTTAACAATATGTCTGGAGCGATTGCCTCAATCCAATACGACAGAGCGACCGCACCCGTTCCCTTGCCCAGCAGCGTCTATATGCTTGCCGCCGGTCTCGGTGGGCTGGCCTATATGCGTCACCGGCGCAGATCAGCCTAATCCAACGGCGGGATGTCGCCCTCGCGCCGCGCATCGTGGAATTCGGCCTGAAAGTCTTCAAATCGCCCCGCCTCAATGGCGTCTCGCATGTCCTGCATCAGTTCTTGGTAGTAATGCAGATTGTGCCATGTCAGGAGCATCGAACTGATGATCTCATTCGATCGGAAGACATGGTGCAGATAAGCCCGCGAATAGTTTCGGCAGGCTGGGCAGGTGCAATCCTCATCAAGCGGGCGCGGATCATTTTGGTGACGGGCATTCTTGATATTCACCACACCGCGACGCGTGAATGCCTGCCCCGTGCGGCCAGAACGTGACGGCAGCACACAGTCAAACATATCAATGCCTCGCGCCACCGCGCCCACCAGATCTTCGGGTTTGCCAACCCCCATGAGGTAGCGTGGTTTATCGCGGGGCAATTGCTCTGGGGCATAGTCGAGCACGCCGAACATCGCCTTCTGCCCTTCTCCGACCGCGAGCCCGCCCACGGCATAGCCATCAAATTCGATCGCTTTCAGAGCTTCGGCACTTTCACTGCGCAGGTCCTCCTCTAAGCCCCCCTGCTGAATACCGAAGAGCGCGTGGCCAGGCCTGTCGCCAAATGCATCCCGAGACCGCGCAGCCCATCGCATCGAGAGCTGCATCGACTGTTCGATCCGGTCGCGTTCAGCAGGCAATGCCGGACATTCATCGAAACACATCACTATGTCTGAGCCCAAGAGCGCTTGGACCTCCATCGATCGCTCAGGCGTGAGCATGTGCTCGGATCCATTGATATGGCTTTTGAAGCGGACGCCCTCTTCGGTGAGCTTGCGCAAGTCGGTCAGGCTCATCACCTGAAACCCACCGCTATCCGTCAGGATGGGGCGGTCCCAATTCATAAATTTGTGCAGCCCCCCAAGGCGGTCTATCCGCTCAGCTGTGGGTCGCAACATCAGATGATAGGTGTTGCCCAATAGGATGTCGGCACCGGTTGCGCGCACATTTTCAGGCAGCATCGCCTTGACCGTCGCAGCCGTTCCCACTGGCATGAACGCGGGCGTGCGAATATCGCCCCGCGGTGTGTGCACCGTGCCCCGGCGTGCCTTTCCATCGGTGGCATGCAGCGTGAAGGAAAACCGGTCGGACAAGGGGCCCTACGTTCAATGGGTTGCAACGCAGCTCATGTGACGGATTTCACCACGAATGGAAAGCCCAAGTCGTTTGGTCAGACCTCTGGCGCGGTGCCTCGAAACCCCGTGGCGACCACGAATTTCTCGGAACTGTCCGATCGAGAGGCAGGAGGCTTCACATTGGCCACTTTGGTGAAGCGCCGTTTCAAAAGCGTCTGCAAACTGCCCTCTGCCCCACCTGCCAACACTTTGGCGACAAAAGTGCCGCCCTCGTCCAGCACATCAAAGGCCAGTTCCGCTGCTGCCTCGCACAGCGCGATGATCCGAAGGTGATCGGTCTGTTTGTGTCCGCTGCTGGATGCGGCCATGTCCGACAGAACCACATCTGCCGGGCCGCCAAGCCAAGCTTTCACTTGATCCTCCGCCCCATCGGCCATGAAGTCGAGCTGATGCAGATCGGCGCCCGCAATTGGATCGACCTCTTGCAAATCGATGCCGAGCACTGTGCCCTTTGGCTTGCCCTGTTTCTGCCCAAGCGCATTCACCCGCGCGATGGCGACTTGGGTCCACCCCCCAGGCGCACAGCCAAGATCCACCACGCGCGCCCCGGGTTTAAAAAACCCGTATTTATCGTCGAGCTCCAGGATCTTATAGGCCGCACGGGCGCGATAGCCTTCGGCTTTAGCGCGTTGCACATAAGGATCGTTCAGTTGCCTCTCTAACCACCGGGTCGAAGACAGCTTGCGCCCGCGCGCAGATTTCACCTTGACGCGCAAATCCCGGCGCCCGCGACCGCTGCCCTTTCCAGGTTTTGCCATGGTCTAGACGTCCGCCGGATGCGGCACCCCAAGAACGCCATCGTTGCTCATCTGGGCGTAAAGCAACCCCTCGCGTAGGCCACGATCGGCTACCGACAAAAGATCGGTTGGCCAAAGCCGCAGCAGCGTTTGCAAGATCGCCGCGCCAGACATGATCAAGACATGTCGGTCACGCCCAATCCGAGGGTCATCACGACGGCCATCTGGACCCAATCGCAGGTATTCGCGAATTACGGCGTCGATTTCTTGCGAGGTCAATTCCAGCCCATCGACCACCGACCGGTCATAGCGGCGCAGCCCCAAATGCGAGGCCGCGACTGTGGTCACCGTGCCTGACGTGCCAACGATCTGGAAATCCTCCAGATCTTGCACCCGGTCATAAGGCAAAAAACCGGATAGCTTTTCTTCGAAATAACAGCTCATCAGCGCAAAGCGGCCAGTGTCTTCTTCCACGTCGATAAAGCGATCGCGCAGGGTCGCCACACCAAGCGGTACCGAAATCCAATCGACAATTTCGGCCCCAAAAGCGCCCTCTGCCAAGCGACGATTGTGCATTGCGAGGATCGCCTCGGCGCGCCGTTCTGGTGCGACGCGGGCCAAATCGAACCAAACCAGCTCGGTCGAGCCCCCGCCGATATCCACCACCAAAAGCTGCTTGGTTTTGGCGTGCACCAACGGCCCGCAGCTGACCACCGCAAGCCGGGCTTCTTCTTCGGCGCTGATCACCTCAAGGCCCAGCCCAGTTTCACGCTCCACCTTGGCGATGAACGCATCGGCATTCCGAGCTCTGCGGCATGCCTCGGTCGCGACCAAACGCATCTTTGTCACCCGGTGCTCATCAAGCTTCCGCCGACATACGCGCAGCGCATGAATGGTCCGATCCATCGAGCTTTTCGACAAGACACCAGTGCCTTCAAGCCCGGCACCCAGCTGTACAGGTTTGGAAAAGCTGTCGATAACGCGAAGTTGAGAGCCTTTGGGCGTCGCGATGAGCATACGACAACTATTGGTTCCCAGATCCAGCGCTGCGTATGGAGACTGCTGCCGATCCGACACACCGAAGAGGCTGCTCACCGCCGATGTTGTTCTCGCATGCACCGGTCTTATGGGCGCCATGCCCTTCTCCACGCTCGTTTTCTGATCATTCTGATGTGTTCTTTTGACGGTAGTCGTTGCAGGCTAACGTTACAAGGGTGGTCAATCTGCTTGATGACGCACAAATAGTGTTTCCACGCGCTGAAATGTCGTTTCCGACCGTCACTCGGTCGATATCGACCCGGAACCCGCGATTTAAGACCGCTATGCACGTCTAGGAGGTTTGCAATGCCCGATTCTGTGATCGTCTTTTGGCGGGACATTCCAGCACAAGTGATCGTCGGCAAAGGTCGGCGTGCTGCGAAGGTTCAGCTGTCAGAACGGTTTGAGCAAGCCATCGATCGCGCCGCCATGGTCAGCGGGGCGGCGGCCACCGACGACTATCTGGCAGAGTGGCGGAAAGCTGCTGGGCCAAGTTTGGACGGTGAAAACGGGACGGTCGCTGAGCAGATCGCCGCCGAACTAGAGGCCGACTACGGTCCCGAAAAGCTACGCGCCTTGATCAAAGAACATGGTCGAGAACCCCCGGAAGGTGCTCTATGACGAACCTTGACACGTTATCCCTAGAAAGCGCAGCGCTGTTGCAGAACGCCTCGATCGAGGTGATGCCTAGAACCCTGAACAAAATTGATAATCTCAGCGCTTTGCTGCCAGGGGCACGTCAAGTCTTTATCGCCCATATCGAAGGCGTGCCGTTTGACGATATGCTGTCTTGCGCAATAAGGCTGCGAAACGAAGGCTTCGAGCCGGTTCCCCATATCACTGCACGCACTCTGACAAGCAAAGCTGAGATCCAAGACCATTTGGCACGGTATCGTGGCGAGGCAGGTATCGAGGCTGCCCTGGTGCTCGCCGGCGGCACAGCGCGAACCCATGGCCCGTTTGACAGCTCCATGTCGCTTCTAGAGACCGGCGTGTTCGATGCTGCAGGGCTTAAGACGCTGTTCGTGGCCGGTCATCCAGAAGGCAATCCGGTGCTCAAAGCAGATAGCCATGCTGTGGTGTTGGAGGCGGCGCGCTGGAAGCATGACTTCGCCGAGCGCAGCGACACTCATATTACCTTGGTCACTCAATTCGTCTTTGACCCAGAGCCAGTTATTGCCTGGAAATCTGCTCTGCAGTCGGAAAACATTGGTCTGCCGATCCGCATCGGCCTGGCGGGGCCTGCTCGGCTGCAAACCTTGATCCGGTATGGCCTGTCTTGCGGTGTAGGGCCCTCTTTGGGGGTCTTGCAACGCCGCGCCAAAGATGTGACGAAGCTCCTGAAACCCCAGGACCCGAGTTCCCTCCTCACCGCGCTTGCCGCTCATGGCGCCGGACAAGCAGGAAACCAAATCAGTGGGGTACATATCTTTCCCCTTGGCGGCATCGCTGCAGCGGCGGAGTTTGTGACAAAGAGCCGCCACAGCGTCTCCGCAAAACCCGCCGCCTGAGGCCGCGCAACCCCAATTGGGTGCAGGAGACCACTGATGGCGCGCACTGTTCTTGAGAGCAAATCCAAAACCGCTGTGATCGGCTTTGACGAGCCGTTTTGCGTGATAGGCGAACGGATCAATCCAACCGGCCGCAAGAAACTTGCCGCTGAGTTGGAAGCCGGTGATTTCGCAACGGTCGAAAAAGACGCGCTAGATCAAGTGGCCTGTGGGGCCATGGTGCTCGATGTGAATGCAGGCGTGGTGTATAATTCAAACCCCAACCCGAACGAGACTGAGCCGCCTTTGATGCGTAAAGTGATCGAACTGGTGCAAGGCCTGGTGGATGTGCCGCTTTGCATCGACAGCTCGGTCCCCGGCGCTCTGGAAGCGGGCCTGGAGGTTGCACAAGGTCGACCACTGCTCAACTCGGTCACCGGCGAGGAAGATCGGCTTGAGGCAATCTTGCCACTTGTGAAGAAATACAACGTTCCGGTCGTCGCGATATCCAATGACGACACCGGCATCAGCGAAGACCCTGATGTCCGCTTCGCTGTGGCCAAGAAGATCGTGGAGCGCGCCGCTGATTTTTCGATCCCGGCCCACGATATCGTGGTGGATCCGCTGTTGATGCCTGTGGGCGCGATGGCGACGGCGGGTGTCCAGGTCTTTGCCCTTGTCAGGCGGCTGCGCGAAGAGCTTGGCGTGAACACAACCTGCGGGGCGTCCAACGTGTCTTTCGGCCTGCCGAACCGGCATGGGATCAACGCGGCGTTTCTGCCGATGGCGATCCAGGCGGGCATGACCAGCGCGATCATGAACCCAACCCGTGCAGCTGAGATGGAAGCGATCTCTGCGGCCAATATGCTGATGGATCATGACCCCAATGGTGGCGCTTGGATTGGGCTTTCCCGGGTGATCGAGACCGCCAAAGACGGCACCAGCTTTGTCGAAGCATCACGGGCCGCAGCAAGTGCGGCAGCATCAGGGGGCGGACGCGGCGGTCGTCGCCGTCGTCGCGGTTAATCGTCCGCGACCTTCTTTTCTTCAATTTGGCGCCGCAGCTCTTGTCGCCAGATTCGGGCGTTTTTCTGCTGCACCACAAGAAGAACCCCCAAGAGATAGGCAGTAACAGCGGCCCCGATCAGCGCCACGCCAACCTCGAACAACAAATCGACAATCAATTCGTTCAGAAATTCGCCGAGCCACTCTGTGAGGCGTAGATAGTCGATGAGCTTCGACACAACGAGCAGCAAGAAGCCCGCCGCTGAACCCAGCAATAAAAACCACTGGTGAATGCGTCCTGGCGCGACGGCCGCCTCGATTTCCTCCGGATGCGCGCTGAAATACGCAACCTCATCATCGGTCACATCGGGCTTCGTGCGGCTAAATCCGCGCCACACGCGCTGCCAAATCAACGCGTCACGTTGCGCGAGACGCTCCTCTTCCTTTTCATCGCTCATAGCTTGAGTATCACTGCTTTCAGAAACGCTTGATAGTTGGTCGCATGGACGCATGCGCGCAAAAGCTCCCAGACAGAGGTGAGCACTTGGGAGGACAGCATGCCGGTCATTACCGAAATAGAAGACCTCAAACGCATATATCGCCGACGTGTGCCGAAAATGTTCTACGACTACGCAGAATCCGGCAGTTGGACGGAGCAGACCTTTCGCGAAAACGTCTCTGATTTAGCTGAACTCCGCCTGCGCCAGCGCATTGCTGTTGATATGACTGGCCGGACGACCGAAACAACAATGCTGGGACAAAAGGTTGCCATGCCCGTGGCGCTTGCCCCGGTCGGGTTCACCGGCATGCAAAGCGCTGATGGTGAGATCAAAGCCGCCCGCGCCGCCGGAGAATTTGGGGTCCCATTCACGCTGTCAACGATGTCGATCTGTTCGATTGAGGATGTGGCCGAGAACAGCGACAAACCCTTTTGGTTCCAAGTTTATACCCTCAAGGATGATGATTTCATGCACCGCCTTTTCGACCGCGCCAAGGCTGCGAAGTGCTCTGCGCTTGTGATCACGGTGGACTTGCAGGTCATGGGTCAGCGTCACAAAGACATCAAAAACGGTCTTTCCGCACCGCCGAAACTCACCGCGTCATCGATTGCGAATATGATGACCAAGATCCCCTGGGGGTTGGAGATGCTGGGCACCAAGCGGCGTTTCTTCGGCAATATTGTGGGACATGCCACCGGGGTCAGCGATCCGTCTTCATTGTCGGCTTGGATCGGAGAGGCATTTGATCCAGCGCTCGATTGGGATCGGGTCAAAGAACTGCGCTCTTGGTGGGACGGGCCTGTCATCCTGAAGGGGATTTTGGATGTCGAAGACGCGCTGCAGGCAATCAATGTAGGCGCCGACGCGATTGTGGTGTCAAACCATGGCGGACGCCAGCTCGATGGGGCGCTCAGTTCTATTCGCATGCTGCCAAGGATTGTCGATGCGGTGGGGGGCAAAACCGAGATTATCTTTGATAGTGGGATCCGTTCAGGCCAAGATGTCCTTAAGGCCCTCGCGCTAGGCGCGCAAAGCACGATGATCGGACGCGCTTATACTTACGGGCTCGGTGCCATGGGTGAAGCGGGCGTCACCAAGGCCCTGGAAGTGATCCATAAAGAGCTTGATACATCTATGGCACTTTGCGGGCGACGGGACGTCAAAATGCTAGACCGAGATATCCTTTTGGTTCCAGAAGGTTTTTCGGGCCGCTGGGAATAATAAAGGCCGGGAGACCCCGGCCTTTTCGATCAAAAACTTATGAGCGGGTTTCAGCCACCGGTTTCAGGTGTCTCAACCAGTCCGCTTTCTTCGCTGGCTGGGGCATCATCTTCATCAAGTGACGCAGCCCCGATATCATCGAAGAGTTCCGCGATCTCGAACTCTGCCTCAGCTTCAGCTTCTGCAGCGAGTTCTTGGATCGATTTACCCTCGGCCTGTAGCTCCGCCTCTTCTTCGGAGCGCGCAACGTTGAGCTGGATGACAACCTCGACCTCGGGATGCAGCGAGATATGAACCGCATGCAAGCCGAGCTCTTTGATCGGACGTGCCAACTTGATCTGCTTCTTGTCGACACTGAACCCATCGGCCGTGGTTGCCTCAGCCGCATCGCGCGGAGTGACCGCGCCATAGAGCGCACCGGCATCCGACGCAGAACGGAGCACCACGAATTGCTTGCCATCCAGACGGTCGGCGAGAGCTTCGGCTTCTTTCTTGGTCTCCAGATTGCGCGCTTCAAGATGCGCTTTCTGGGTCTCAAACTGATCGATATTGGCTTGTGACGCGCGCAGCGCTTTGCCCTGGGGCAACAGGAAGTTTCGAGCGTAGCCGTCCTTGACGTTCACAACCTCGCCCATCTGGCCGAGCTTTGCCACGCGTTCTAAAAGAATAACTTGCATCGCCAAAGCCTCCTTACTTCACCGCATAGGGCAGAAGCGCCAGGAACCGGGCGCGCTTGATCGCACGTGCAAGCTCTCGCTGCTTCTTGGCAGAGACCGCGGTGATGCGCGACGGCACGATTTTGCCGCGCTCAGAGATATAGCGCTGCAAAAGACGTGTGTCTTTGTAATCGATCTTCGGCGCATTTTCGCCCGAGAACGGGCAGACCTTGCGGCGGCGGAAAAACGGTTTTGTTGCCATCTACTTTGGTCCTCCGATCTTAGCGGCCACGGTCACGATCACGGTCGCGATCCCGATCGCGCCGGTCGCGCTCATCGCGTTTTTGCATTTGGATCGATGGACCTTCGGCATGCACATCAACTTTGATGGTCATCACCCGCATCACATCGTCATGCAGACGCATCAACCGCTCCATCTCTTGCACCGCGGGTGCCGGAGAGTCGGTTTTCATAAAGGCATAGTGGCCTTTGCGGTTTTTGTTGATCTTGTAGGCCATGGTTTTGAGCCCCCAGTACTCGGACTCAACAACACTACCGCCATTATCGGCCAACACAGTCGAGAAGTGTTCGACCAGACCCTCGGCCTGCGCGTTGGACAAATCCTGACGCGCAATGAAGACATGCTCGTAATACGGCATGCAATCTCCTGTCATCTCGGGTGCATTTCAAAGGTGGGGGAATGTGCCTTCCGCACCCCATCCACGAGAGCCTGCACCATTTCATATCCTGCGGAAGATGGCGCTATCTACAGGAAAGCGGCAGGGATGCAAGTCTAATCGGTCGAGTGCGTTGAGGCAGGATCGGGCGGCGGTGCTGGGGTAAGACGCGCAAAATCCGCGACCGTTGCCTTCGTCAGCCAGGCCTCTTCACGGTCAGGGCTGTCATTTTGAACACCGTAGTCTAGGATCATCCGCACCGAATCCCGCTTTAAAGGGTCTGGAAGCGCGCTTGTGTCCCCTTTTAAGTCCGCCAATTCCGGCCGGTCGCAGAGCAAAACCCAGGCATCGGGCTCTTCCGCCATCAGCAGGATCCACAAAGCCAATCCCTGCCAACGTGGGTCAGTATCGGCATCGAGCCCAAGCGTCGCTTGTGCGCTGATTTGATAGACCGAGATCATGTTGACCAGCCGTTTCACGCGGCGTGGATTGTCGGGCAGCAAAGGCGCTAAATCATAAAGCCTGTGGCTCACCTCAGAAGTCGCATCAGCTTGTTGCGCGAGAGAGGCTGCTTTCGCCGCATTTAACTCGCGATCATTGCCGGGGTCTTCGGACAGTCCGGCGTAGCGCAGGTAGTCATCCACAGCTTTGTCGAGCACTTCGCGAGACTGGGCTTTTCGGATGTCATCCAATGCGACCAGGGCCAGCGTAGGTTTTTCTTCCTCTTCAATCTTGGCGAGCTGTTCACGATACTCTTCCGCCTTGTCGGCATCGGCCTGCGCGTCTTCTTCGATCTGTTTGGCCTGGCTTTCAGCAATTCTACGGTTTTTTAGGGTCAGGATGCATTGATTTTCGCTGTGCTGCGTGATTCACGGCTCCAAAAACGGAGCGACGACATGAGCGACCTTTATTGGCTGACAGACGAGCAGATGGCCAAGCTTTCCCCCTTTTTCCCGAAGTCGCACCGCAGGCCACGGGTCGATGATAGAAGAGTGCTGAGCGGGATTATCTTCATCAACCGCAATGGGTTGCGTTGGCGAGATGCGCCCAAGGAATACGGACCTCACAAAACGCTCTACAGTCGGTGGAAGCGTTGGAGCGAGAAAGGCATCTTCGCACGAATGATGGCTGGTCTGGCCGCTGAGCACGGCGAGGAAAAGACCGTCATGATCGACGCAACATATCTCAAGGCCCATCGTACGGCGTCCAGCTTGGGCGTAAAAAAGGGGGGAGTGGCCGCCTGATTGGCAGAACCAAAGGCGGCATGAATACAAAGCTGCACGCTATCTGTGATAGCCAAGGTCGCCCGCTCAACCTGTTCGTTACCGCCGGGCAAGTCAGCGATTACATCGGTGCTCGGGCTCTGCTCAGCAGCATACCAAACGTGGATTGGCTGCTCGGGGATCGCGGCTATGATGCCGATTGGTTCAGGGAACCGTTGAAAGACAAAGGGATACCCGCCTGCATACCCGGCCGAAAGCAACGCAAGACACCGGTCAAATACGACAAGCGACGCTACTAACGTCGCAACCGGATTGAGATCATGTTCGGCAGGCTCAAGGATTGGAGGCGCGTGGCGACACGCTACGACCGTTGTCCCAAAGTCTTCCTATCAGCCATCGCACTTGCGGCAACCGTCATATACTGGTTATGAATCCTGACCCTAGACTGAAAAAACCAAGCATCTTGTGGTTTAGATGTCCCATCCCAATTTGCAGCGGTTTCTGAAAAACTCTGATCGTCCGCCATCTTGCTGTTCCCCGATCAGCCGCTTTGTTCATTATAGGCAAAGACAACAAGACGTTGGCGTAAAAAATCACCTGGACATGACGTAGTGTTCAGCCCTGCACAGGTCTTTTCACCCTGTGATGAATGGATTTTCGCGGCAAATGACCGAGATATGCTGTGGTGCAACCAACCTGATTGAAGGAGCCCCTCATGACCCCGCGCCTGCTTGCAACCGCTTTTGCAGTCTCAACTATTGCCGCTGTCCCAAGTTTTGCGGAGCCAGAGCTTTATACGCTCGACCCAAGCCATAGCCAGATCCTTTTCAGCTATAACCACCTCGGTTTTTCAACAACTTACGGCATGTTCTCTGGCTTTGAAGGCGAGATCATGTTCGATGCTGAAAACCCAGAGAACTCTTCGGTGAACGTATCCATGCCAGTGACCATGATGTTCACCGGCTGGGAAAAGCGTGACGCACATTTCATGTCTGCTGATTTCTTCAACGCGAGCGAAGATGGCCGCGACTTGGTCACCTTTACGTCAACTGCAATCGAGGTCACCGGTGACGATACCGCCAATATCACCGGTGATTTGACCCTGAACGGTGTGACGCTTCCTGTTGTTCTAGAAACGAAGCTCAACCAGGCGGCAGAGCACCCTATGGCGAAAACACCCTGGATTGGCTTCGACGCGACAACGACCCTTGTGCGGTCCGAGTTTAACGCCGGCCGAGCGGCTCCTTTCGTCAGCGACGAAGTCGAGGTCTTCATTTCCGTCGAGGCGCAAAAAGCGGGCACCTGATCAAGCCCAGCACATAATGAACGAGGGCGGACTTTGGAGGTCCGCCCTCTACCACGCCCGCATTTTGGGGGAACGCGGATGTGGCTTGCTGGGTCATCCCAGCCATTACCCTCTCACTGGATACTGAACAGGCTGAAAACCTTGCTTCCTGAGGCCGCGACCAGGGAGGTGGGGGTCCCGAGATCATTTGGGGATGATACAGGCGCCCCCTTTTGATCGCCTTGGTCGCGGCCGCTGGTAAAACGGCTGCCCCGTAAAGACAGGCAAGGGGCAGACCATTTGAAACCGCAAACTAGGTGGCTTCGGTCGCCACATCAGAGGTTACACTGGCCGACAATGCGGTTGGCTGCTGAACCGCAGTTAGTTTCGCATTGGTATAGGTCAGGGCGGAAAGAGCGATGGCTCCGAAAATTGCGGTGAGCCAGAGATACCGAATTCCAGTCATATGTCGCTTCCCTCTGTTTTGTGCGTCGCGGTTTGTTGCTGACAAGACCTGTTCTAGACAATTCCCACCCGTGTTTCTGTGCGCAAAAGCACGCCTACGACCCCAGAGCCCGAATTTCTTCGATATGCGCAGAGAACTGTGCTCCAGGACACAGTTTGGGACCTCACAGAATTCTCGCAAGCAATCCCAGCCTGTCACCATGGCGTGACGCTCGCGCAGCTATTGTTGCCGTGGCGCGGTGAGAGGGCCATTCTAAGCCCAAAGACCGCCTCAAGAGAAAGTTGCCTCCCATGTCTACGGAACGTTTCACCTTCGAGGGCCACGACGGCAGTCCGCTGGCCGCGCGCCTAGATCTGCCGGCGGGTGGAACTCCGCTTACCACTGCTCTCTTTGCCCATTGTTTTACGTGTGGGAAGGACATCGCCGCCGCGCGACGCATCGCCGGTCGATTGGCCGCCATGGGGATCGCAGTTTTGCGGTTTGACTTCACCGGACTGGGTCATTCGGGGGGGGAATTTGCCAATACCTCCTTCACCACCAATGTGGGCGATCTCGTCGCTGCGGCGAAGGCCCTGTCAGCGCGCGGCTTGGCACCTGAATTGCTGATCGGTCATTCACTTGGCGGGGCTGCGGTCCTCAGAGCGGCGGCTGACATCGCCTCGGTCAACGCCGTTGCGACCATCGGTGCACCATCCGATCCAAGTCATGTCACGCATAACTTTTCCGAAGCGTTGCCTGAGATTGCCGCTGAGGGTGCCGCCGAAGTTATGCTAGCTGGGCGTCCCATTCGCATCGGCCAGGGATTTGTCGAAGACGTGGCGCAATCTCGCCTCACCGAAGCCGTTGCCAATCTCAAACGCCCGCTCCTAATTCTTCACGCCCCGCGAGACGAAATTGTTGGCATCGACAATGCCACTGCGATCTTCAAAGCTGCCAAACATCCCAAGAGTTTTGTCACGCTTCGGGACGCAGATCACCTGCTGACCGATCCTGCAGATGCCGACTACGCCGCCGAGGTCATCGCTGCTTGGGCAGGGTTGAACGCCGGACTAAAGGTTCCCGCCCCCCCGCCTGGCGCGCCGGAAGGCATCGTTCGTGTCACCGAAGCAGATCCAGAGGGCTTTCTGCAAGACGTGGTCGCGGGCCCCACCCATCACGCGCTGGCCGATGAGCCACTGGCCTATGGGGGTACCGACAAAGGCATGTCTCCTTACGGCTTTCTCGCCGCGGGGCTCGGGGCCTGCACCTCGATGACCATACGCATGTACGCGCGGCGCAAAGAGTGGCCACTAACCGGCGTCTCTGTTGATGTGACGCACAACAAAGTCCATGCCCAAGACGCCGACGAGACCAATCAGACCGACCGTATCGATGCCTTTCACCGCGAAATTCGACTCGACGGGGATCTTGACGACGAACAACGCAAGCGATTGCTTGAAATCGCAGATCGTTGCCCTGTGCATCGCACACTCGAAGCGAGTTCCCATATCACGACGTCACTGGTTGGGTGAGGCTTAGGGCCGATAAAACCATAACAAACGTTGAAGTGGTCAGAATCATGATACGACTGAGTGTTAACTATGCGCTTAAGTCGGGTTCTGGAAACTCCAGACAGTGAGCATTCTCACTGGCGTTGGGATCTGAGATGCACTTCTACGCGGGGATGAAGACCAGAAAGTCCGGTAAACGCCCCTCCTCCTCCTCTGGCTCACATCCAATATGATCCGTAGCAGCAGATTGAAAGATGCTCGCGACACGGCGGGCACCGATCTCTTCAGCAAAGTCTGCCGCCCCTTTGAAAACCGTCGCAATCACTTCATGATTGCGTCCGGCAAACCCGGCGCGGTTCACCCCGATGCAACAAGAAGCTTAGAAGAAACCTCCCATCTCCGCCCGCAGCTCAGATTTACTCTGCTGCCACGCGATTGGGTTTTAGTAAGGGACCAAGATATCGCCCTGTATGGCTCTCGGGGGTTTTCGCAACATCTTCTGGCGTGCCCTCAGCCACGACCGTGCCGCCACCATCGCCGCCCTCTGGCCCGATATCGATGATCCAATCTGCGGTTTTGATCACATCGAGGTTATGCTCGATCACCACCACGCTGTTGCCCTGTTCGACCAATTCATGCAGTACATCCAGAAGCTTGCGCACATCTTCAAAGTGAAGCCCCGTGGTGGGTTCATCCAGGATATAAAGCGTCTTCCCGGTGGAACGCTTGGCAAGCTCTTTTGACAGCTTCACCCGCTGCGCCTCTCCACCGGACAGCGTCGTCGCCTGCTGGCCCACCTTGATGTAGCCGAGCCCCACGCGCACCAGCGCGTCCATCTTATCGCGGATCGCAGGCACAGCTTTGAAGAAGCTTTGCGCATCCTCCACCGTCATGTCCAAAACATCGGCGATGCTTTTGCCCTTGAACTTAATCTCAAGCGTTTCGCGATTATACCGTGCGCCATGGCAGGTTTCGCAGGTGACATAGACATCGGGCAGGAAGTGCATCTCGATCTTAATGACCCCATCGCCCTGGCACGCCTCACAGCGCCCGCCCTTGACGTTGAAGCTGAAGCGCCCTGGTTTATAGCCGCGTGCCTTGGCCTCTGGCAGCCCGGCGAACCAATCGCGGATTGGCGTGAACGCGCCGGTATACGTGGCGGGATTTGACCGTGGTGTCCGCCCGATAGGCCGCTGATCGATATCAATGACCTTGTCGAGATGCTCCAACCCTTTGATCGTTTCGCAAGGCGCCGGGGTTTGACGCGCGCCGTTCAGCTTCATCGAAGCGGTTTTGAACAAGGTCTCAACGGTCAAAGTGGACTTACCGCCGCCCGAGACGCCCGTGATGCAGACGAATTTGCCCAAGGGAAAATCCACACTGACCGATTGCAGATTGTTGCCGGTCGCGTTGACCACGCGCACGGACTTGCCATTGCCCTTGCGGCGTTCCGCCGGAATGGCAATCTCGCGTCGCCCAGCAAGGTAATCTCCGGTGACAGATGTCTCATCGGCCATGATATCGGCCGGTGTTCCAGAAGAGATTATCTTACCACCGTGCACCCCCGCCCCAGGACCGATATCGAGCACATAGTCCGCCTCGCGAATCGCCTCTTCATCATGCTCGACCACGATCACTGTGTTGCCTTGATCGCGCAGGTTCTTCAGGGTCGTGAGTAACCGGTCGTTGTCGCGCTGGTGCAAGCCGATGGAGGGCTCGTCGAGCACATAGAGCACACCGGTCAGACCGGAACCAATTTGGCTGGCTAAGCGGATCCGTTGGCTTTCCCCGCCCGATAGCGTGCCCGCATTCCGTGACAGCGTCAGATACTCCAATCCGACATTGTTCAAAAATCCAAGCCTCTCGCGGATCTCTTTCAAAATCGCACGCGCGATCTCGTTTTTCTGGGCCGAGAGCGTCGCAGGCACGCTCGCACACCATTCCGCCGCCTGGCGGATCGACATTTCAACCACTTGACCGATATGAAGCCCAGCGATCTTGACCGCCAATGCCTCTGGCCGCAGCCTGTAGCCATCGCAGGTGCCGCAGGAACGGTTGTTTTGGTAACGTTCAAACTATTCGCGCACCCATGAAATGTCGGTCTCGCGATAGCGCCGCTCCATATTCGGGATCACGCCCTCAAAAACCCGCTGCACCTGGTAAACGCGCCCCGCCTCATCATAGCGGAACTCGATCTCTTCCTCACCGGAGCCGTAAAGAAACACCTGCTGCACATGGGCCGGCAGATCCTTCCAGGGCAGTTTAGCGTCGAATTCGTAGTGTTTGGCGATCGCCTCGATGGTTTGCAGGAAATAGGGTGATTTGCCTTTGCGCCAGGGTGCCAAGGCACCTTCCGCCACAGGCAGAGCCGCATCCGGGACGACGAGCCGCTCGTCGAAGAACAGCTCGACCCCAAGACCATCACAATCCGGACAGGCGCCAAACGGCGCGTTGAATGAAAAAAGCCGCGGCTCAATCTCGGGAATGGTGAAACCCGACACAGGGCAAGCGAAATTCTCGGAAAAGGTGATCCGCTCCGGATCGCCCTCTTTCGGCGCGGTCTCCAGGATCGCAATCCCGTCCGCCAGATCGAGCGCTGTGCGCAGACTGTCAGCGAGCCGGGTTTCAAGACCCTCTCGGATAACGATGCGATCTACAACGACATCAATATCGTGGCGGAACTTTTTATCGAGTTTAGGTGGGGTATCGAGTTCATAGAACTCACCATCCACCTTCACCCGCTGGAACCCCTGCTTGCGCAGCTCCAGCATCTCTTTGCGGTATTCGCCTTTGCGGTCGCGGATGATCGGCGCCAGCAAAAAGCCCCGTGTGCCCTCTTTCAACTCCATGATCCTATCGACCATGTCCTGGACTTGTTGCGCCTCAATCGGCAAACCCGTTGCCGGGCTGTAGGGCGTCCCAACCCGCGCGAAGAGCAGCCGCAGATAGTCGTAAATCTCGGTGACGGTCCCAACGGTCGAGCGTGGGTTTTTCGATGTTGTCTTTTGTTCGATGGAGATCGCTGGGCTCAACCCCGTAATATGATCCACATCGGGTTTTTCCATCATATCAAGGAATTGCCGGGCATAGGCCGAAAGGCTTTCAACATAACGACGCTGGCCTTCAGCATAGATCGTGTCAAAGGCAAGGCTGGATTTTCCCGATCCGGAAAGGCCGGTGATCACCACCAGTTCGTCGCGGGGAATATCCACGTCGACGTTCTTAAGATTGTGCTCGCGGGCGCCACGCACCTCTATTCGTTTCAACTCGGCCATTCTAAACCCCTGCTCGACGCTCTGAACCTAATGCGCAAGCCCTGAGTCGCCAAGTAATTTACGAAACAAAAAGTGAACACTGGGCATCTTCTTTCGTCAATCAGCGCATTCGCTAGGCGATCAAAGTGGGGGTGACTGCACCCGACGCGCTGATCTTCGCGCATGAGCCGCGTTCCAAGGCCATCTGCCCGAGGGACTATTCGGTTTAAGCGGTCATGTTTTCTGGTCCAGTAGCTGGACCTTAAGGCGCGAGACGCCTATGTTTTGATCGATTGAATAGGAACAGCAAATGTCAGAGCCTATGTCTGATCAGTTCGAGGGAGCACCTCTGATCAAGCCCTCCAGCACAGATCATCCGCTTTTTGATAGCGTTCAAGATGCCTGCCGGACTGTGTATGATCCCGAGATTCCGGTGAATATCTATGATCTTGGTCTGGTTTACACGATCGAGATCGGGGATGAAAACGACGTTGAAATCGTCATGACGCTTACTGCACCAGGCTGTCCGGTGGCCGGAGAGATGCCGGGCTGGGTGGCCGACGCGGTCGAGCCACTGCCGGGTGTGAAAACAGTGAATGTCCAACTCACCTGGGATCCGCCCTGGGGGATGGAGATGATGTCGGATGAAGCTCGTTTGGAATTGGGCTTTATGTGAGCCTCAGGCGGTTTCCAGCGCCGAGACGATGCCGCCGAAATCTGCCGCTTTCAAAGACGCGCCCCCGACCAGCCCTCCATCAACGTTGGAGACGGCGAAAATGTCAGACGCGTTGCCGGGCTTTACCGAGCCACCATAGAGCAGCGTGATAGCGTCTGCGATCTCGCCGCCAAACCGCGTCCCAAGCGTGGTGCGGATCGCGTCATGAACCTCTGCGATTTGCTCAAGTGTGGGTGTGCGCCCCGTGCCAATCGCCCATACGGGCTCATAGGCCACAACCGTGTTTGAGACGCTGACGCCATCGGGGATCGACCCGGCGAGTTGCGCGTTGATCACCCTGAGGGTGTCGCCCGCATCCCGCTCTGCCTCGGTTTCACCGACACAGATGATGGCGACAAGCCCTGCAGCCCAGGCTGAAATGGCTTTCTCGGCAACAAGGGCATCGGTTTCGCCGTGATCGGCGCGACGCTCCGAATGCCCCAGGATCACTGAGGACGCTCCTGCATCGCGGAGCATTCCGGCGGAGACATCCCCAGTATGGGCCCCGTTTGATGCGGGATGGCAATCCTGCCCCCCTACCGTGATGGCACTGTCTGACAGCGTTTCTGCAAGGCGTGAGAGCAATGTCGCAGGTGGGCATATCAGAATATCGCAGCCCGGAGCCGGAAACGCCTTGGCCAGGGCCTCAGCTTCGGCCAGCGACGCTGCGAGCCCATTCATCTTCCAATTGCCCGCTGCCAGTTTCTGCGCCATCGACACTCTCCTTCTGAACCCCGCCCGACTTAACCGCGTGAGATACAACTCCGCAAGCCGCACAGATCATCGGACCTGTCGGGCGCTGGTTGCTCTGCAAGATGGGCTGAGACTGGGTTACTGGCGATCCGCCATGAGCGATTCATCGAATTTGATCGACTCGCCGCAGCCGCAGGCGTCGGTCACATTTGGATTGTGGAACTTAAATCCAGATTCGAGCAGCGAGGTTTCGTAGTCGATCTCGGTGCCGAATAGAAACATCTGCGCCATGGGCGCGATCATCACCCGTGCGCCATCTTGTTCGACCACTTCATCCATCGGATCAACGGCTTGGACATAGTCCATGGTATATTCCATACCCGCGCACCCGCCTTTCTTGACGCCGATACGCAGGCCCTGATTGCCGTCCTTGGCCATCAGCTTGACGATCTGCCGTGCTGCGGCGGGCGTGATCGTGACCGCTTGCTTTCCTGGAGTACCGAACATCACACGTTCTCCTTCGCTGCACAAAGTAGGCAAGTCATACCTGATCCTCAAGTCCCTGGATAAATCAAATGAAAAAGGGGCATCGCGCGACACCCCCCTTTTCCATGGCAACAGATCCGCGGACTTAGCTCATACGTGAGGCAACGTTCTCCCAATTGACCAGTTTGTCTAGGAAGTTCGACAGATAGGCAGGGCGCTTGTTACGGAAATCGATGTAGTAGGAATGCTCCCACACATCGCAGCCCAAAAGCGCGGTTTGGCCAAAACAGGGAGGGTTCACGCCGTTTTCGGTCTTGGTGACTTTCAAGCTGCCATCGGTATCTTTGACGAGCCAGCACCAACCGGAGCCGAACTGACCCGCACCGGCCGCAGAGAACTGGGTCTTGAATTCATCGACAGAGCCGAAGGCTTCGACGATGGCCGATTCAAGCTCGCCCGGCATGCCGCCCTCACCTGGGCCCATCATTTCCCAGAACTGCATGTGGTTCCAGTGCTGCGAGGCGTTGTTGAAGATGCCATTTTGCGCCACAGCGCCAGCTTGATAAGTACCGGTGACGATGTCCTCGAGCGACTTGTTTTCCCACTCGGTCCCGGCGATCAGCTTGTTGCCATTGTCCACATAGGCTTTGTGGTGCAGATCGTGGTGGTATTCCAAGGTCTCCTTGGACATGCCAAGACCCGCAAGTGCATCATGCGCATAAGGAAGATCGGGAAGTTCAAAAGCCATTTTGGGCCCCTCGCTGTTGGCGTTGTGTTTCGGCTCACATGTATGCGACGGCGGGTAAGGTCAAGTCCACATGATACAAACCCGACCCTGCTCAGCGCGTTCTGAGATCAGAGAGCGCGCGGACAGAGTGCACAGACGACTTCGCTCAGCGTTTCACGGCTAGGTTTAAACTCGAGAACCCACTACATGCCTTTGCGGAACACCAAATAGGTTGGGAGGACCTCATGGTTCGCTTTCGGATCGCGACAACGGTTTTTTCGCTTTCAATCCTGAGCATTGGCCCGGCGCTGGCTCAGGACACAGATGCTGTTACCCTTGCCACCAAGGGGAACTTTCCGCCCTGGAACTTCGTGAACGACGCTGGCGATCTGGACGGGTTTGAACATGATTTGGGCGAAGAGCTCTGCCAGCGTGCTGATCTCCACTGCAAATGGGTGTTTAATGAATGGGCCACGATTATTCCAAACCTCGTTGCAGGCGATTATGACGCAATCATCTCTGGTATGGCGATCACACCGGAACGGGCAGAAACCATTTCATTCACGCAAGCCTACACGCCACCAGCCCCGTCCTACTATATGGCGCTCTCCGAAGAGGCTGATCTCAGCGGCGGCACCATTGCGGCTCAGACAGGCACCATCCAAGCGGGCTATTTAGAGGAGACCGGGGCGAATTTGGTCGAGCATCGCACCCATGACGACACGATAGCGGCTGTGGAAAACGGAGAAGCTGTCGCACTCTTGGCCAATATCTCTTTCCTAGAAACGGTGGGCGGTGAAAAAGATCACCTCATCATCGTCGGCGATCCCATCATGTTGGGAAACGGCGTTGGCATGGGAATACGGCAGTCAGATGGTGATCTGCGCGAAAAACTCGACGCGGCCATCACATCGATGAAAGAGGATGGCAGCCTCAATGCACTGATCGCGAAATGGGATGTTGCCAATCAGTGGTAGCTCTTTCTCGACAATATACCCGTTTGGCATTGCATCGCCTGGCGCGGCCCAACCTAAACGAGGAAAAAAGTAACCTTCTTGAGACCGGGGACCCGGGGCATAGTTTTTGCCATCCTGTCTGGCAGTGCGACACCGGCACTGGCGCAACGAACCCGTGAACCGCGCGAAGTGAACCATAAGGGAATGACTTGTAAAACCAACCATAGGCGCGGCCTCGCTTTGCGTTCGTTCTTGTGTCTGTAGCCGCATACTCGTTCGCGAACGCCCGTTCTTGACATAGCTCAATCGCCGAAACTGGGCATTCGAGTAGACCTAGCGAAAGCTCACTTCGTCGCACTTCACCCACGTTCGCTCCGAATTTCTCAAACGACCGCAATCCTTTTTCACGGCGGGCCATGGTCGAGTTTCCGCGTCGGAAAGGCTTGACGTTCGGGTCAGGATTGGAAGCGGGTGCTGCTTCACGACATTCCGCACGACACCTGTCCAGCTAAAGCGATAGCCCTTCAACACCCATGGCAGCCGCATCGCGTTGTAGCCGCTCGTCATAGTCCGCCACCGAGCGGAAACTGACGATCTCAAAGCTTTCCGGACCGGTCATCCAAAACGCGCCCGCCACTTGTGCCAGACGCGTCCGACGCAATTCACCGGGCTGAAAATGCCCCGGCGCGAGATCAACCGGGCAAAGCTTGGCCAAGGTTTCCCGCGCCCCTGGACCGGAGAGCGCAAAACGCGCGCGGGCATCCGACACATCGGCAACCAAAACATGGGCGTCTGAAAGGCCATCTTTAAGGGTGTCAATCGTCGCTTGGACCTCGGCCAAAGGCACGATCAGCATCAATTCATCAGGGGACATCCACGCGATCTGGCCTGCACCCTCGGTCAGAATTTCACGCGTCGCAGGCAGAGAGAGACCAAGACGAGCGAGCGTTTCGCCTAAGCCAGGCTCAGTCAGCTCAACCCGCAGCGTGATCATTCCTGTCTGAGGCAGCGCCTCGACTTGAACGGCAGACTTATCACTCAAATCACGCATGGAGCCGCTCCCCTTCTGGATCGTAGAAAACGGGGCTAACGATCCGCGCTTTGGTGACGCCCCCACCGATGAGAGGGAAATCGAGGCTTTCGCCCATCCGCTCTGGCCCGCGTTCGACCAGACCCATCGCAATGCCACGGTCAAGCGTTGGCGAATAATAGCTAGAGGTCACCCTCCCGATCATATTGCGCTGGCCCAATTGGTTGCTGCCCGGCGCGACGGCATAAGCGCCATCGGGCAAAACGCTGCCATCGGTTGTCTCAAGCCCGACGAGACGCCACCGATCCGGGGCTGTCAGATGCGCACGCGCCTGCGCAGCTTTTCCGATATAGTCGGGTTTTTTCTTGGCAATCGCCCAGTTCAGTCCCAAGTCCTGCGGGATGACCGTGCCGTCGGTTTCATCGCCGATCATGATGAAGCCCTTTTCAGCGCGAAGAACATGCAGCGCCTCCGTCCCATAGGGCATCGCGCCTAGATCCGCGCCCGTCTCGACCAGCTTTTCCCACAGCTCCAAACCACGTGCGGCCGGCACAGCGATCTCAAAAGAGAGCTCACCCGAAAACGAGATTCTAAAGACGCGCGCGGGTATACCCGCAATCTCACCCTCGGTCCAATGCATGAAGGGCAAGGTGTCACTCGACACGTCCATCCCGCCCAAACGCTCCAAGAGCGCGCGGGCTTTTGGACCAACAACGGCGATCTGAGCGAATTGCTCAGTGAGGTTAAGGGTCCAGACCTTCCAGTCCCACCACTCACATTGCAGCCAGTCTTCCATATGCGCATGGATATGGTCAGCCCCGCCGGTGGTGGTGTGGCACAGCCAGGTATCGTCGTCGATCCGGGCGACAACGCCGTCATCCATCAAGAAGCCGTTTTCCGAACACATCAGCCCATAGCGACACCGCCCCGGCGCCAGTGAGCTCATTCGACCCGTGTAAAGCATGTCCAAAAACTTGCCTGCATCGGGGCCTTTGACCAGGATTTTGCCAAGGGTCGAGGCATCGAGCAGTCCGATATTTTCCCGGGCATTTAAGACCTCGCGGGTGACTGCTGCTTTGGGGTCTTCACCGGTGCGCAAATAGCAGTAGGGCCTCCGCCAGTGACCCACGGGTTCCCAGTGGGCGCCGTGCATCTCATGCCAGCCGTCCATGGGTGTTTTGCGCAGCGGTTGGAACAGCGGCCCTCGCGCTTCGCCAGCGATGGTGCCCATGGAAAGCGGCACAAACGGCGGTCGGAAGGTCGTCGTGCCCACTTGCGGGATGGTCTTGCCAAGCGCATCGCCCAACACGGCAAGTCCGTTGATATTGCTAAGCTTGCCTTGATCGGTGGCCATGCCCAGCGTGGTGTATCGTTTGGCATGCTCGACGCTTTCAAACCCCTCGCGCGCGGCCAGTTGAATGTCAGAGACCTTCACGTCGTTCTGGAAATCAAGCCAGGTCTTCTCGCGCAGCGCCACTGGCGCTTGGGCGGGCATCTGCCAAACCGGGGCAATCGGGTCTTCTTGCGGCTCTGGGATGGGCTCCCCTGCCGCATCAGCCAGGGCGGCAGAACCTTCCAGGTATCCATTCGCCGCACCGACAACAGAGACAAAGGGCGCTCCATCTGCTCCGGTGGGCGCGCGTGACGGATCTGGGCGGAAATGCGCTTGGTCCGCGTCCCACGTGAGCTTCCCACCTGCCTGACTGAAAAGATGCACCGCCGGCGACCAGCCACCAGACATTGCCACCGCGTCACATGCGATTTCTTCGCGCACGGTGCCATTGCCGGTCTGATCACACAGCGCAAGTCCGGTCACCCGCTTGCCGCCGGTGACCTTCGCCACCCCAAACCCGGCAGCGACCCTCAACCCAGATCCGCGGGCTTCTTCGACCAAAGCGCCGCGCAGTTCGGCCCGCGCATCGACGATCACCGGCACGTCCACTCCGGCCGCGTTCAATGCAAGTGCAGTGTGATAAGCGTCGTCATTATTGGTAATCACTGCAACGCGTTGCCCTGGGACAACGGCGAAATCGGCCAAGTAGTCACGCACAGCGCCTGCCAGCATGACCCCTGGAATATCATTTCCTGCAAAGCTCAAGGGGCGCTCTATCGCGCCCGCTGCGACAATGATCTGGCCTGCTCGAATGCGCCAAAGACGTTCTCGTGGCGTAGAGCCACCGGGCGTATGACCAGACAAGCTTTCAGCGGCCAGCACATAGCCATGGTCGTACACACCGCTGACCATAACCCCGGAATGGCGCGCCACAGTCTCCATGGCGTCCAAACGGGCGAGCGCGTCTGCAACCCAATCTGTGGCGGCACGGCCCTCGATGCGTGCTCCATCAACCACAGCGCGTCCGCCCCAGACGGTGGACTGTTCCAACAGCAACACCCGTGACCCGGCTTCGCCCGCTTTCAATGCCGCGCGAAGCCCCGCGATACCACCGCCCGCGATCAACACATCGCAATAGCGATAGAAATGCTCATAGCGATCACCATCGGACTCTTTGGGTGCCCGACCCAGTCCCGCCGATTGCCGAATGAAGGGCTCGAACACATGTTTCCAGGCGGGCCGGGGATGGATGAAAGTCTTGTAGTAAAAACCGGCGGGCAAAAGTCTGGAGAGCCAACCATTCACCGCACCGACATCGGTTTCCAGGCTCGGCCAGTGGTTTTGGCTTTCGGCTTCCAATCCTTCAGCCAGGGGCGTGACCGTAGCGCGCTGATTGGGCTCAAAAAACGCGCCGGAACCGAGATTGACCAGCGCGTTCGGTTCTTCATGGCCGCGCGCCACCACCCCACGGGGACGGTGATATTTAAAGGACCTTCCCATGAGCATCTGATCCCCAGCCAAGAGAGCCGAGGCCAAGGTATCGCCCTGAAACCCCGACATCTCTTTGCCGTTGAAGCGGAAACGGCACGGCGCGCTCCGATCGATAAGACGGCCGCCCTTGGGCAAACGAAACGACATCAGGCGGGCTCCCAATCTGGGCGCTTGGCCTTGATCGCGGCGATCACCTCGGCAGGCGGTTCTGGCACTTGCGCGGGATAGGTCGCGAACACTTCCATGGTGACAGTGTCGCGGGCGGCGAGGAACCACTTGCCGCAGCCATTGCTGTGGCGCCACCGCTCGAAGTGAACGCCCTTGGGATTGGCGCGGTGGAAAAGATAGGCTTCAAGCTCTTCTTGGGTGCCTTCCAGTCCCACGCGCTTGATATGCGCCTCTCCGCCTGGGGTCAGCTCGGTTTCCTCGGCCGCGACGCCACAATAAGGGCAGGTCAGTCTCAGCATAGCTCTACCCCCGTGAAGAAGGCAGAGCTTGGATGGTGCTTAGCCGGAGGGCGCTGTTGGGTCCAAGAAGTCGTCTGCTGGCGTATCGGCATTGTCTGATGGCAAATCGGCCGCCGGCAGGTCATCGACTGGAATGGTCGTGAGATTGGCCGCCAGATAGACGGCAAATCCCACCGCAACCACGACAACAACGGTGGTGAGGACTGTTCTAAGGGACATGGGGCACCTTTGGTTAGACAGTGAGGTGCCTCTGAGATCGTCTGTCTTTGCGTCAATTGCGATAAGCGAAAGCTTGCTCGGCGAAGAGCCGCCAGAGCGCGCAGCTCTAACGCCGCAAAATATCTTCTGTATCTTCTTTTTATCATCGACTTACATCTCGACCTTAATGTTGGCTCCTGGCGTTTTTCCGCCCAGTCAACACCGTCGCTGGCAGAGCTTTGACGCCTGTTCAATGGGTGAAAACGCGTGTTGGTCATTTCGGTGGTAGCGATCCGGCATGGGCCAACGCCATCTGTGTCAGTTTTTCTCGGGTCTCTGCGTCTTCAACAAACGCATCATAGCCAAGCTGAACAATCCCACCCATCTTGCGCCCGGTCGCCGCCATCGGGACGACGTTCGGAAAGGCCAGCGCTTCTGGCTCCACGTGTTTGCCCACACGGTAAATTGCTGCTGTTTTCCCAGCAATACAGACCATATTGCCATCAAGCAGGAAACAAAGCCCCCCAAACATGCGCTTTTCTGAGAGCCCATCGCGAAGCCCGAGATCATCGCGCATCTGGACAGTGCAGATTTCTTGATCTGTCATACAAATTGGGGCCAATGCGCTTCTTAAACCCGACAAGCTTGATCAATGCGCCACGCCCGCCGCGACGCTTTCATCTACGAAACGGCCTTCGCGGAAGCGGTCGAGCCCGAACTGTTCGGCGAGTGGCGAGCCCCCCTTGGCCATCAACTCCGCCATGGCAAAGCCTGAGCCAGGGATCGCTTTGAACCCGCCGGTGCCCCAGCCGCAATTGATGAAGCAATTGCCCAGCGGTGTTTTAGAAATGATCGGTGAGCGATCCCCCGTCATATCCACGATACCGCCCCATTGGCGCAGCATTTTCAGCCGCGAGATCATGGGAAAGGTCTCTACCAGCGCACGCACGGTTTCCTCGATATGCTGGAACGACCCGCGCTGATTGTAGTTGTTGTATCCATCCGCGCCGCCACCGATCACCATTTCGCCCTTGTCGGACTGGCTCATGTAGCCATGAACAGTGTTGGCCATGATCACCACATCCATGCAGGGCTTGATCGGCTCGCTCACCAACGCTTGGAGCGCCACACTTTCGATCGGTAGACGAAAGCCAGCTTTCTCGGCCATGACACCCGAGTGGCCTGCCACAACAATCCCAAGCTTTTCGCAATCGACCGGACCTTTGGAGGTCTCAACCCCCATCACCTGCCCGTTGGAGCTTCGTACGCCGGTGACCTCGCATTGCTGGATCACATCCATGCCCATGTCGGAACAGGCGCGCGCGTAGCCCCAAGCCACCGCATCGTGGC
>JBCDGN010000051.1:0-28571 GCA_038751255.1 Pseudomonadota bacterium | reverse complement strand
GCCTGCTGCGAGATGGCATCCACCCGGCTGTTGCCGGTGAGCACATAGCCCAGGGTCGTCTCGGCGGTGGCCGAAACCGCATCCTCGGCATGGGACTCCGGCGCGATCAGGATCACGGCCAGCACGGCGGCAGCGACCTGTCGCGCGCCAAACAGACGCCCGCTCAGCCACAGCGTGGCGACCAGATCGGCCATTGCCATCACTTTTCCACGCCGCTTGAAATTGCGCCAGCGTTCAAGCGCAACCGTGAAAAACCCAGTGCCAAGCAGCCGTTGTTCAAGTTCAATAACAGACATTTATGTGTCTCCTTTTACGAGGGCGGAGACTTCGCGAAGATCCTTGTGTTCTTGAATAAAGGATTGACCAGCGTTCAATCAAACGAATAGATTTGATGAGTCACGTCAATATTTTTGAGGTATCTGATGGAGCAGCCGACAACCCAGCGGATCCCGCTTCTTGATCTCGATTTGCTGCGCACCTTGGTGGCGATTGCCGACAATCAGAGCTTTTCGGCAGCGGCCAAAGATGTCGGACGCACCCCATCAGCGGTGTCCATGCAGGTGAAGCGGATTGAAGACTTGGTCGGGCGACCGGTTTTCTTGCGCGACAGCCGATCGGTCAGTCTCACACCAGACGGGGCCTATTTGGTCGATCATGCGCGGCAAATGTTGTCATTAAACCACTCGGCGATGGAACGCTTCATGTCGCCCGGCCTGACCGGTGTGGTGCGGCTGGGCGCGCCCGATGATGTCTCTGAGCGTTTTTTGCCTGACATGCTAAGGCGCTTTGCGGCCACCCATCCCGGTGTGACCATCGATGTGGTTGTGGATGAGACCAAGCAATTGGTGGCAGATGTCAAATCAGGGCGGCTCGATATGACCTTGATGACCTGTGATGCGGAGATCAAGAAGCAGTCGGGGCTTGAGGTTCTCTTTGTGGAGCAATTGGTATGGGCGACCTTGCGTGGGGGTGCGGCCGCCACGAAGTCGCCCTTGCCCTTAAGTGTGTGGCAAGAAGGCTGTGCCTGGCGTGAAGCCGGATTGGAGGCGCTGTCATGTCAAGGACGTGCCTGGCGCATTGCATTTCAGTCCGCTCACATCAGTGGACAACGCGCCGCGATCCTGGCCGATCTTGCCATAGCACCGATTCCGGTCGCGAGCATCACAGGTGACATTGTCGAAGTGCCCGACCGCTATGGCTTGCCGATCCTGCCGCGATACGCCCTGGCCTTGATGCTTGGGGACAAACCCAATCCCGCCATTGATGCGGCAGCCGATCACTTACGCGCGGCCTTTGCGTCCGCCCGAAATCGATTTTCGATGGGCAGCGATATCGCTGGACCAAAGCCCACACCAAAGACTGACGCGTTGCCCATGAATGGAAAGGCAACGGCTGCAAAACCGGCCGACGCCTGAATCGGGCATCCGATGGCTTCGAGCCCCTTTGTCGCACTCCAACCGGTTCGCTCGTTATAGACGGCTCCAAGCTAGTCGCGCTTGTTTGAGTCGGATTTGTGAAACTTGCTCTTTGGGATGCATAGGCAGAGCTTACTTGTGGATGCTTGTTACCCGAAGCCATGGATGCATGTTCGCGGCGGTTGCGGCAGCGCAGACCGCCTCAATGTCTTCGCGCCCCAGCAGCACGGCAAACCCAACTTCACGATGGAAGCAGCCATTGGACACAGGGCGCGCTACAAGGTCAAAGGGATGCACCGGTCTTTCCGGCAAAACCGCGATCCCAACCTCTTCGATCAAGTGTTGCAAAACCCGATCCTCACAATCGACAAAGACCGCGACCCTGAGCTATCGATCCCCTTCCTGCAGGCACATGAGCACTGTTTCGCGCAGATGTGGATGTGTCCCTTCAGCATTCCTAGCTAAGGAGAGATCGAGCATGCCGGACGACAGGAGATTCCGGATCTCGCTCACAGCCGCATCATGTGGAATGAACGAAACGTTCGGATAAATTCCACATCCCGGCGAAGGAAACCGATTTGTTCTATACCTGGGCGTCTCCCATGCTGCGCTAAGGTCGCGGAGTAGGAAATCATCGTCCGTTCGCAATGATTTGGTCGGACGCTTGACAGCTTCGATGGTTGCCGGTCAATCGCGCGCCCTGTCCTCGTTCGCACAGACATGTTTCCGGCAAAAAAAATGGCACCGGCGTGTCCGCACGCTCGTTTCATAGTCATTTTAAGTCGAAGACTCTAACGGCCCCGCAAACTACCAGAAGGAGTTGCGCCTTATCGACTGCTGATGTCGCGCGCGGGTTGGTGTCTCGTGACCGGTGATCGTGCGTGACAAACACTTTGCACTAAGTTGTCGTCGTCGTGGTATCAGCCGCACCAGACCTTGTCGACGTCTTTGGATTGCTAAGATGCAGTCGTCGAGTTTTTCAACGCCATGACCTCACTGGAAAACTCCTGTGAAGCGCTGTTCGCAATCTCAACAGATTGCTGCCGTTGAGTGATGCTGTGTGACTTTAAAACCGGCTTTCAACGCGCATCAAATCAGGATCATGCAGAGGCTCGTAGTGCATTGACCACCGCACCATAGCCGCCATCTGACAGAAAATGATCTTCGGGTGCACTATGGCGACGCCCCAGTTGCTCATTGCGCGTGGGAAAGCGTCCGAACCGGCGGATGACCTCTCGATGCGCTTTCGCGTGCAGAAGATTGTCGTTGCCCGTTTCCTGCATGCGTTCTCGCACCAGGCGTACGCAGCGTTCCTGATCTTCCAGGCATTCCGAGTGCATCAGCGGCAGGTAAAAGAACTGGCGTACGGGCTCCTCAATCCGCAGGTCCCAGCCAAGCGAGATCGCCTTTTTCGCGATGGTGACCGCGCGGCGATCACTTGCGAAAGCGTCCGGTTGATTGCGAAACATATTGCGCGGAAATTGATCCAGTAGGATCAGCAACGCCAGCATTCCGCGTGGGTTTGACGTCCAGCCCATGCAATCGCCATCCCGGGCACGATGCCAATAGTCTTGATAGTCTTTGGTGATCTTTGCGTCGAGTTCGGGGTCACTTTTGTACCAACCCTCAGGCCCGACCTCATCAATCCAAAACCTCAAGAGATCTTCGTAGTCTTGTCCTAGACCGGACATCTTTCCTTCCTCCTCTCCACCTCTGGTTAGAAAATTGTGATCTCAAGGGAACGATTGCAACGGCGAACTTGTGCGATCGGTGCGAATTACCGGTCTGATGACGCGCTCTGGCGTGTCTATTCCGCGGCTTCGGTTGGGTCTGAACTATCCTCACTGGCGGATTCAATTGCGACTTCTTGTGCAACCTCCATGGCTATGGGCGAGACCGAAGGCAAAACCGGTGCGTAGCTGATGGTGTCCTCAACCGGGACCGCTGCACGGCGTGTCATCCGATAAACCGCATAAACCGCCAAAGCGCCCATCAGAACACTGAGATAAACAAAGAAGCCAAGCGGTCCGACCTGCGTCATCAAAGACCCAGCGATCAGCGGTCCCATTACCGCGCCCACCCCGGTGATAAAGATCAGCCCACCAGAGGCCGCGGCCATGTCATCGAAATCAAGATAGTCATTGGTATGCGCGATCAGCAGCGCATAGAGCGGGTTGGACGTCCCTCCGATCAGAAAGCCCGCCACCAAGATCGCCACATAGCCCGGAATGATCAACGCGATCAAAGTGCCTGCAGCTCCCACAAGGGCGATCCAAGCGATAAGACTACGCCTGTCCACGCGGTCTGAGATCCACCCGATCGGGGCCTGACAGACCATCGCTCCCACATAGATCACCGCAATAAAGGCCGAGATCTGTCCGATGGTCAGCCCCGCCTCGGTTCCGAAGACCGAAGACATGCCAAAAGATGCCGAAAACACGCCACCGATCAAAAACATGCCAACGCAGCCCAAGGGCGAGACATGGAAGAGCCGGGTCAAGCTCATGGGTTTGGTCTGATCAAAAACCGGTGTCGGTTGGACAGAGAGCAAGATCGGGGCGAAGGAAATCGAGACCAATACCGATGGGATGATGAATATGACGAACCCAGCGGCATCTCCGGTCGCCAAAAGGCCCTGAGCGGCAACGATCCCGCTGGTTTGCACGATCATGTAAAGCGACAGCGCCTGGCCACGGCTTTCGTTGCTCGAGGCGTGGTTCAGCCAGCTTTCCGCTGTGACGTAGACGCCTGAAAAGCAAAATCCGATCACCACACGCAAGAGGATCCATGAGATTGGATTGGTAAAGGTCGGAAACAGGATCAGCGCTGCCGAGATCAGTGACGCCAGCGCCGCAAAGACACGCACATGCCCAACGCGCCTGATCATCCATGGCGTCATTTGAGATCCGCCGAGAAACCCTGCAAAATACGCCGACATGATCAGGGAAAGCTGTGCGGTGCTAAATCCTTCCAAAGCACCGCGTACGCCCAACAATGACCCCTGTAGGCCATTGCCGATCATCAACAAGAAGATACCCAATAGCAGGGCCCAGCTGCGAGAGAGCGTGTCGAGCATCAGTCAAAACTCATCTTACATCCCTAGACGCCCGCGTTAGCGCCAGAGTCGGGGTTAAGATCGTCTGTTTGCGACTCGAGGTTAGGCGTTTTTGGGCTGTTTGAACGACCCCTCTTCTCGCCGCGACAGAGTGCTTGCGCAACCGCACCGCGTTAGCGGTGCGCGACCCAACGGGATGAGGCCCCGAGAGGGGCCGAAAACGGGCGGGAGCACCCCCTTTAAGCTGTCACTCATGCGGCAGCAACAAAGAGGCATCGCCATAGCTGAAAAATCGATACTCCGCCGCGATGGCGTGTTGGTAGAGCGCCATGATGCGCTCCCGCCCCATCAGCGCAGAGACCAACATCATCAGGGTCGATTTCGGCAAATGGAAGTTTGTCATCAATCCGTCCGCCGCACGAAAGCGGTAACCCGGACGGATGAAGATATCCGTTGTGCCCTGCCAGGGTGATATCTCTCCATCGGCAGAAGCAGCGCTTTCGATCAACCTTAAGGCGGTGGTGCCCACGGCGATGATCCGTCCGCCGGCATCCCGCGCGGCGTTGAGCCTCTTGGCTGCCTCCTCCGTCACCTCGCCCCATTCCGCATGCATTTTGTGGGAACTCACATCTTCGGTCTTTACGGGCAAAAATGTGCCAGCGCCCACATGGAGCGTCACATGGGTTATGCCCACCTCCCTCTCAGTGAGCGCGTCCAACAGTGCCTGATCGAAATGGAGCGATGCCGTGGGCGCCGCGACCGCGCCTGGACGCTCTGCCCATATGGTCTGATAGTCCCGCCGATCTTGCGCATCGGCTGGACGGCGCGCCGCAATGTAAGGGGGCAGGGGCATCGCGCCTGCTCGCGACAGGGCGGTGTCAAAATCAGGGCGCGCCTGAAATGAAAGCCGCGCCTGTCCTTGATCAAGCTTCTCAATTAGCTCAGCTGAAAAATCAGCGTCAAACCGGATCCGCTCACCTTCGCGGATCTTGCGCAACGGTTTTATAAGGGCCGTCCAATCGCCGCTGCCATCACTGCAAGGCTCCAACAGCGTCACCTCAATCCCTGCGGTACCGGCGCCATCTGGGGTGTCGCGGTGTCGGTGCCCGCTCAGCCGCGCGGGAAGAACTTTGGTATCGTTCAACACCAAATGATCCCCTGGCCGCAGGAATTCTGGCAAATCGATAGCCTGGACATCGCGCTGCCACGAGGCCCCGGCGACCAGCATCTTTGACGCGCTGCGGGGCTTTGCAGGCCGCGTCGCGATCAGGGACTCTGGCAGGTCGAAATCAAAATCAGACAGGCGCAAGGCGCGGCTCCGGCTTGCTTCAGTTCACAGGCGCGTTCGATTGGCGAAACATGTCCCGCAGCGGGCCGAGCGCGAAAAAGGACAAAGGTTGCACGCGCACATCGGGCGCGCGGGTCGTGCCGCTAACCCGAAACGACATGCCCAGCAAGCCCTCACCGCGCCGTGGATTGCCAAAACGGTTTAGAAAATGGATGGGCGACACTGCACCTTGCAAATTGACTGCTTGGGTTTTCAGATTAACGGTGCCGTCCAGCGAGAAGCCCAGAGAAGGACCCTCGGCGAAAGCCTCTGCGATGCGCAGCATCCCCGGGACGAGCGTAAACGTTGCATTGATCCGGCTAAAGACGATCCCGTCGCCACTTAGCTGCTCTATCGCGCCCACGATGCTGATCGCAGAGAGGATCTCTGCCGCAGCACCCGCACCATGCAATGAGGCATCTGTGACGGTGAGCTTTCCATTGTAGCCGCCCCGCTCCCCGGTTGGTGTCATGGTCAAAACCAGCGCTCCACCGCGCGCCTTGTCGAAAAAGTTCGCTGCCTCCAACAACGCACCGGCATTCGCGCTTTGAAGACGCGCTGAGATCCCATTATTTTCCCGTGCGATTTGGGCCGAGAAGGACGCCTGGCCATTGACGGAGGCGCTGAGACTGCCGCGAGACCCGATGGCAGAGGGCAATTGGGCGCTAAACCCTGTCAATTGTAGCTGGTCAGAGATAATAACCCGGTCAAGATTGGCTTGGACATCCGGAGCTCTACCGCCCTGGCTATCGGGCAGATCGGGCATGCTGCGCATATCCAACCTGCCACCCAAAATCCGTAGCGCAGCGGCGCGCCCGGCTTGTGCGGGGCGATAACTGCCACGCACCGACAGCCATGACCCCATCGATAGCTGCGACAGCGTTACTTCAGAGAGCCCACCTTGGGCCGTCATATCAACTTTACCGGCAGCGCTAAGACCCGGCAGTTCGACGGAAAACCCTGAAATCTGAGCCGGTTTGTCGAGAACCGCGGAGACGGTAACACTGCCAGATTGTGAGGCTGATTTTCTCAGCCCGATGGCAGGGACCGTCAGGCCCATACCCGCCAAATTGGCGGTCACAGAAAGATCGGGCGGTGCAACCTCATGGGTTGTGATCTGGGCGTTGAATGTACCTTCACCTGTGATCTGCACCGCTGACGGCACCGTGATGCCAAAGCTTTCCGCCAAACCTGTGTTGAGCGGACCCGAGGCCTTGATGATCGGAGGTGTCGCCCCGCCAGGAGCGGCATCCAGATTACGTTCAAAATGCACCTTGATCGGCGCGCCGTCGACTGTGCCATCGGCGGTGATCTCCAGATGATCTTGTGTCGCCGCGATGGTTGCGGTCTTGGCGGCAAGGTCTTTGCCGGGCAGCAAGGTATCGTTTTTGAAATCTTGCACACTGCCCGCGATCTGAAACTTCGCCGCTTTGAGCCCTTCGCCGGTTCCGAGCAGGAGATCCAAATTTACGCTGACCTCTGTCTCGCCGGTGGCATCAGCGGGCTTCAGCAATTGCGGTGCGTTGGGATCGGTGCGGAAGGGAGGACCGGAGAGGACCGTCAAATAGGCCCCAGTTGGGCCAGCCATGTCCAGCTCAAGCAAGAGCCTGCCGGGGCGTTGGGTCACGTCCGGCACCGTCATAATGCCTGAGGCGATCTGAACATCGCCTGCGCCTTGGGGCGTCACCAAACCTTTGTCGATCTGGAGCCGAAAGGTTTTAGCCTCCAGCGTGGCGCGACCGCGCGCGTTTGTCAGCGGTGCAACAGTATCGAGAAAACGAATTTCCGCATCAGAGAAACCGAAGGCGAGCCCAATTTCAGGTGTCGGGTAAACCGCCCCCCCGCGTCGCAAAGAAAACCCAACACTTTCAAGCGCTCCCTGATGGATGTTTTCGTCGAGCCATTTTCGGGTCCGAGGATAAAGCTCCAGCGGCCAAAGTGCGAAAATTCTGTCCCGTTCGAGCACTGGCGAGGTCACATCCAGTGCAAAGCTTCTCTCGGGGTCGTTGAGCGACGCTGGCCCATGGCTGCTGAGCACGGCGGTGATCTGCTCTTGGTCCTGCGTCAGCCGCAGATCGGCGTCGAGTCCAAGGTCATCATCCAAAGGCGTGATCCGCGCATCCACGGCTGCAGTGTCGAAAAGAACAGGCGCTGGCAGTCTGTCACCGGCATCGATGCGCAGATTGAGAAGCGCGAGCTGTGTGATCAGTGTCAAAGGCTCGGTCTCAGAGCCCAGAGACCTGCCTTCCACCAAGAGATTGCCCCAGCCAGATACCGAAAGCACATTGGTATCGATTTTTATTGATGTCAGATCGAAGCGACGCCCTTTGTCCCGCGCAACAACTTGTGCGCTCGCTTGTGTGATCTGAAGCGGGCTGAGAGGCTCGCTAAACCCAACGGTACCTTCGCCCACAGAGAGAGTGCCGCGGAGTGTATCGAGCGCGCCCTCAGAGGTGAGCGCGCCTGAAAGCTCCAAAGAGATCGGCGCGTCGATCCGTTTCATCAACGCCTCCTGAGCGACCAAGGCTTGCAATCCCGAAAGTCTTGCGGGGACGATCCCACGCAGAGAAAGACGCAAGTTGGCTTCTGACGTCCTCGGATTTGCCTGCATCTCGATGCGGACCGTGCCCGGGGCCTCGGCATCGCCAATTTGTCCAAGATCAGCCGTCAACTCGAGCGTGTCGGCGCTGCGCTCGAAGAGAAAATCCGCATTCGGGCTGTCAAAAACAGCCCCCGTCGCACTGTCGGTGATTTGCAGATCGATGTTGGAGGCCCCGAGTGTCCGTAGTCCGATCAGCGGACCTGCATTCAGACGTCTTTCAAGCTCAGTGATCAGTGCGCCTGGATTTCGAAGCTGTTGTAGGAATGGACTGTCACCCAGTTCCAAGGTGACGTCGCCGGTGTGGGCGCGGGTGATGTCAAGCTCCATCCCGTCGATCCCAAGAGAGAGCGGGCGTATTCGCCCAAGCAAAAGGGCCGCACGCTCCAAGACCAAATCGGCGCGGGAAAGCACAATGCGCTCGGTCCCATCGGGGCGGGTCAGCGTGAGGTCTTCCGCGACGATCGCGGGGTAGAGCCCTTGTCGAAGCCCGACTGAGACACGTCCCAAACTCAGGACGAGATCTTGTCGCGATAAGGCGGGCTCAAGATCTTCTGAGATTTTCTGCCGCATCTGCGGCCCAAGCTCGACACCATAGACGGTCAGCCACCACACTCCGAGGCAAACGACACCCAGGACGGCCAGCCCCAAGGTCCAAAAGCAGCGCGCAAGCATCCGCAAGGGATGCCAATGATAGCGCCGGGTTTGCCTCCGGCGGTATGCTGCGACGTCTGCAGCCGGGTCATTTGCGGCGCGAGATGTGGACACGTGTCAACTCGGACTAGAACATAGTGCATAGTCAAGTCACTGAGAGGTCACGCATGTCTGAATTTCCTGCAATCGAAGCCGGTTCTGAGGCTCCAGAGTTCACTTTACCGCAAGATGGCGGTGAGGATGTCACGTTGACGGGCCTGCGTCCTTCGAAGGTGATTTTGTATTTCTATCCGCGCGATGACACCAGCGGATGCACCAAAGAGGCCGTTGGTTTTACGGAGAAACTTGCCGAATTTGAGGCCGCGGGCGCCGTGGTGCTGGGCGTATCCAAAGACACCATATCCAAGCACGAGAAGTTTCGCGCCAAACATGATCTGGGGGTAAAACTGCTCTCGGATGCCGATAGCGATGTGTGCGAACGCTTCGGCGTTTGGGTAGAAAAGAAAATGTACGGAAAAACGTATATGGGGATCGAACGCGCAACCTTTTTGATAGATGGCGCGGGCAAAGTTGCGCAGGTCTGGCGCAAAGTCAAAGTTCCCGGTCATGTGGAGGCGGTGCTTGAGGCTGTCAAAGCGCTTTGAGGCCAAATGCTCGGCCGTGAAATTTAGACCAAAGTCTTGTGACACCCTTGTGCAACGCCCTTACCGGAACCATGTCTTGGCGAGGATGTAAAAGGGTGTAACATGACACGAATTCTGAGCGCGATCCTTGTCAGCGGCCTCGCAGTCGGGGCTGCGATTGCCGATCCTGTGACCATTGCCGTGGGGCAGACGGGCAGAGGCTATGAGGCGCGGGGGCTTGAGATCGCTCAAAGGCTCGAACAACGCGGCCATGAGGTGGTGGTCGAAAACCACGAAGGCTCTGACGCGATTTCCTTGGCGGTATGTGATGATAGGGCGACCGTCGGCATCATGCAGATCGATGCGATCTACGCGCGGGCCAAAGAAAACTGCATGCTAAAACCGATCGGGAGCTACGGTGATGAATTTGCCTTCATCCTGTTCCCGCCCGATAGCCGCAACAATGAGCTCGATGATCTTGGCGAGGGCGATAAAATCCTTGTCGACACCATCGGATCCGGCACCGAACTATTCTGGCGAAATATCGTCGCGATAGAGACCGGCGATCAAGGCAACAAGTCCCGTTGGTCGAAAGCCACCCCGGTCTATGATTTGACACTGCTGGCCGACACAATGGCGAAGTCTGGCGAGATCGATGCGTTGATCATGGTGGGACTGCCGCAAAACAACGAGGTCATGGGCCTGCTCGAGGGAGGTTGGACACTTGGCGAGCTTTACGACAAGGACATCAATGACGAACGCTTCGGCGATGGCAGTCTCTACAAAGTAAGAACCGTTGAAATTGAGGTGCCGGGGCGTTGGCGTAACCTGCGCAATGACGCCTATGTTGTGCCCTCTTTCATCGCGATCACAGAGGCCACCGCAAACGGTGATCGCAAGCTTTACGGAGATATCGTCGCGGCCGCGCAGTAGCCCGCAATCGATCGGGCGTGCCTTTGTCTGTGAAGTGAGGGATTTGCGTTGACGCCTCGAATTCTTCAACGGTCGTGGTAGAGCTTGGAAAGGGCGACTCGTCTGAACGCGCCCTTTCGACCCAACGCGCAGCAGATCCCGAGGATGCCCATGACCCCCCACCGTCTTTTGCTTCTGATCGGAATTATTGCCGGCTGCGCCGCAGTGATCGCCTTCTTCAACCCGTTCACTGATCAGGTTGAGGTTGATGTGACCTCTCTGTCTGTCGCAGTTGAGCAGTTTCTCGGCGTCGTACTCGCAGTTGTGGGCGGGATGATTGTGCTGGTCAGCCGTCTTGGCAATGATCCCCACAAAAACATGCTGATCGCGATTGGCGTTTTGATGGCGTTGATCGGAATCGTGCTGCTGTTTAAACCCATCTTTGGCCTGAAGATCGTCGCGCTGTTGCTCAGTCTGAAGCTTCTGATCTCAGGGGTTTTGAAGCTCAACATCGCGCGTCAGCAATGGCCCGGCAACTTGGCCTACTCAATCGCGGGCGCTGGAGTGGTGTCGTTGTTGGTGGGCGTGTTGGTGTTTCTCCATTTCGCGTCGATCAGCACCTTTGAGATCGGCACATTGCTTGCCATTGATCTCTTGGGCACCGGAGTGATGATGGCAGCCTTGGCAATGCGCGGCAAAAACGCGACCAGCTAGGGCTTCTGCGCGCGCGGCAGCACCCCGATTTCTGCAAGCGCGCGGTCAATCTCTGAATGTCCCGGCGATTTGGCTTTGCGCTCTTTCAGCGCGTCGAAACGGGCGCGCAAGGCATCTTTTTCGGCGCCTTTGCAATCGTTCCATGGCCGCCCCTGAAGTGACATCTCAAGCGCGTAGTAGGCGATGAAATGAGCCCGGTGCCCGCTTTTCAAAAGCCGCAGATAGGCTTCATCGGTGCCAAGCGCTCGCAGCTCTTCAGCGGTTGTGATCCCGGCTTTGGTAAAGGCTTTTTCCATCGCCGGGCCGAGATTTCGGATGCTTGTGATCGGGGCCATGCCCGCGGTCTAACCCATCTCTGCGCGTCTCGCGAGCTTAGGTTTTTTGAGCTTTCAGCGCGTCGAAATTCGCCTGCAGGCGCATTTTGATGTAGTCCGCTGCAGTTATTGGGGGATATTTCTTTTCCGGTCCTTGCAGCACGATATCTCTGTTGGCTTGAGCGAAGAACGGCATGGAATAGCGCGGGCCGAGATATTCGTCGGGCCGCGGCATGCGCACCCTGTGCGGGTTCGACAGCAATCGATCATCCGACCAACGCATTAACATATCGCCGATGTTGCAGGTGATCACTCCGTCGACCGGAGGCACTGCGGTCCAGGTGCCGTCCTCGGCCTCTTTGCCAGGCGCAACCTCAAGGCCGCCCTGACCACCGCGCTGATGAAGCAGCGTCAGACAGTCGAAATCGGTATGAGCGCCGGCGCGCCACCCTTCATAATCCTCGGCTTTGGCGTTTTCCATCGGCAAGTAATGGATCAAGCGCAAGGTTGATTGGTAGTCAGAACTTGAGGGATCATGGGCATGGGTGAACGTGTCTTCGTCGAATCCCAGCTTCACCGCAAAGCAGCTGAGAACCTGCATGGCGATGGTCCAATTCGACGTCTCAAAAGCGAGCATGGTGTCGCGAAAGCCCGGGATCGCGTCGTCTTCAGGCCAAAGATCCTTCATCCGGGGGCGGGTGATCTGATAGCTTTCCTTTTGATCCGGCGTGCCTGTCGAGGGTCGGACCTGGCTTTTGAACTCCCAGCCCGCATTGGTCCCAGGCAAAAGCGGCATTTGAGACTTCTCTGCGTCTGACAAGGCAAAAAAGGCCTCGGTCATGGCGAAGGCGCGGTCGATCTCTTCCTGGCTCAGAAGATGATTGGTGAGTTGAAAGAGCCCAACTTTGGTTGCCGCGTCCCACAGAGCATCTGCAATTTGAGGTTTTCGCGCGTCGAAATCGCTCATATCGATCATTGGGATCGCGCGAGCCTTGGCCTGACCGGTGCCGCCTAACCTGGTTTCACGAGAGAGCTCATCAAGCGTGTCTGTCATATCTCATCCAATCATCAGTGGACGGAGCAATGACCTGGTGGAGGTCCCACCTGACAGCTTCTACTCCGGCGAATGCCGTTCGAGGTGTCGAATGAGCGACGGGGCCATGGGAAGGGAGGAGGACAACCACGATCCCGCCGCCCGCTCAACATCCCCAATGTTGCACAGTGGTCGGGCCGTGCAATCCTCGCTCTCTGAAAACTGGTGACCTTTCGCACAGTGCACATAATTTAGACGTTAAAATGTTGCTTGCGCGGAAAGGCCGGGCGCAACGCAGTTCACTTTGGCGAAAAACCGAGGCGGAGGGAGAGGAAGCTCCGCCCTGCTCAGAGGCCAAGGCACGCGTCTGTGGCTATATCTCTGAGGGTTTGTGGGTACCACCTACTACATCTTGCGTGCGTATGTTGGGTGGTTGCGCTGATAAACTATGTTCTACGCGAGAGCTGACCAACGAAAGCAGTAGGATCTACCATTGCCCCAATTTGGTTTTACACCGGCTCGTTAGGCATCGGTCAGCTCAGTCACTCTTTCTTTCAGGCATGTGCTGGGTTGGGATTGCTCATTGCCAACTCTCTTTCAGCACAGTTCAGTTCTTCTTTGAGATCTTTGATGTTCCGCTCCAACCGGTCACGTTCATCCATCATCGTCGCCAGATGGATTTTGCCGGTTTTCACAGCGGCCTTCAGCTGTGCTGGTTCGCCTTCGCTGTCGTAAAGATCGAGGATCTGGCGCATTTCCTCTAGGCTGAACCCGTAGCGTTTGCCGCGGATAATCAGCTTCAGCCGCGCCCGGTCCCGTTTGGTAAAGAGACGTTTTTGACCCACACGGATGGGGGCAAGCAACTCTTTCGCCTCATAGAAGCGGAGGGTCCGCGCGGTCACCTGAAACGTATCGCACATCTCCCGTATCGTCATGGTATCATTTGACATTTTCATCTCCGAAAACTCGTGGGCAACGATGGTCGTTACCGCATCCCGTTACGTCAATGAGATGGGAATTGACTTAAGACTTGGTTTTTTTCTCTCCGCCAAAATGTTGTGAATTTGGGACAAATGTAGTTTAGCAATGATGAGACGCGCGATCATGTGATGGAGTTTTACCCGTCCAGCGCTTGTAAGCCGTCGTAAAGGCAGCCTGGTCGGCATACCCCAATCGAAACGAGATCTCGGACAGGCTCAGCGTTGTGTCGTGCAAATAGCTATGCGCGAGGTCTAGGCGTACATCGTCGAGAACATGACGAAATGTAAGGCCTTCATCTGAAAGACGTCGCGTCAGAGTGCGTCGCGACATGCCAAGCTGTTCTGCGATCCCATCGGCGCTCGGGGCCCCGTCCTCGAAGCAATCGACGATGAGCGTTTGCACTTTGTCCCCAAATGCCACGGGACCGAGGGGAAGCTTCTGCAGGAGTTCCTCGCCATACTCCGTCAGGAAATCCCGCAACCTGGGGTCATAGGTCGGGATTTCGAGATCAAGCGTTTCTTGGGTCAGCCGAATGCTATCTTCTGGCATATCCCACAGCACCCGGCACCCAGAGCAGCGGCGGATGTCATCTGCGCCTTGGTCGCGGGTATGGCGAAACGTGATCTCCACAGGCTGCACATTGCGTTCCAGCAGATAGCGGATGATCGAGAGGACCGCGAAGACGCTGAATTCACGGTGATAAAAGTTTCGATCAACGGTGGGATTGCGTGCCCAAATCCTGAGACTGCCGTATTTTGGTGTTTGGCGGAGCTCATAATCCAGCGATGTGGCCGAAAAACGCGTGTACCGTTTTGACCGTCTGATCGCAGAGCGCAGTGTTCTTGAACTGCGTGAGATATAGCCGGGCACCGAGGTCACTGTCGAATAGTTGAGCCCTAACCGAGTGGGATAGGCGATGTCGCCGGAAAGATCTGCGGTCAGTCGGATCAGTTCTGCCTCATCTTCGAGACGAATGTCCTGCGCTTCGTCACAGTCCCACGGCCAGGGGAGCTTCGCGCCAAGCAAAACCTTTTTGGCAAAGGCTTCCCCAGATTGTCGGCGGATCATCTCAACAAGATGATCGACATGCAGCAGCAATCCTTGATCGACCAGGTGCGTATCGGTCACGGGGGGCGCTTTCCTTCTTGAGCCATCACCGGTGTTATCAGGTCTTGACGTTAGGAAACCCTATACAGCCTGCCAAGTCTAAGGCCAGTCTTTCGACCCTAGCGTTGTCGTCGAAAGGATACGCCCAGACCGATAGAATAGCCGTTGTAGCTTTCCCCAAAGGCATAGCTTGCCACAAGTCTCACCCGATCAAGATAAGCGATCGGCAAAGCAGAGGTCTCCAATTCAAAACCGGCACCGACTTTGGCGAGCCACGGTGTGTCCAAACTTTGGCCCTGATCTCCGGGATAGGCCGAAGCGCTGATTTCCCAAACAGCACGAACGGGACGCTTGAAGGCTTGCAGATCGCCCAACGGATGACGCAGACGTCCATAAACGGATGTCGCGATCGCATCGGCCTCGTGCAACAGATCGCGTTGTTCCAGGGGCGTGATCCGCATCCAGGTGTGACGCGCTCGAATATCGATTTCCCGCGGCTTCGAGCGGTATTTGTATTCCAGCCCAAAGGAGAGCCCATACCCGCCGGTTGAGAAATCACCTGTCCCAAGGGGCTCAATGCCGGGGTTCAAATTCAGATCCGGGGTGAGCGTTTCGTCGGATGAAAACTCACCGATAGCCAGGTGCAGGGCGGGTCGCAGCGTAAATTCGGGGGTCAGATCGAAATTGTATCCCACCGCCCCTGTGGCCGCGCGGCTCGACCAGCGGGTATCTTGGGGCGCGATCTGGCCGCTGCGGCTGACGCTTTGATTGTCCTGCAAGAGTTCTGGATCATAGCTTTGCCATCCTAAAAAACCCTCCAGATAGAGCCAATCTCCCGGTCTCGGTCGGAACCCGCCGCCAAGTTGAGCCGTGCGAAAATCAAAATTGTCGCCGCTAGCCGCCTGGAAGTCGAGCGTCGCTGCGGTTTCGTTGGGGATTGCGACAAAGCCAAAGGCGGCAAGCGCGCGCTGCGCCAAACGAGGATCTTGCATATCTTGGGCGACGGCGATTTGGGGCAGCGCAGCAATCCCAAGACCGCTGATCACAATGCCGAGGACTTGGCGATATCGTGGAAGTTTTGGCCACATAAGCCCCCAATAAGACCGCCATTAGGTTGGGGTCCAGCGGGAAAGCACCGACTTCTGAGCACGCGCAAGGACGCGCCGGAGGCATTTGGGTTTAGACTGAATACCGTTTGCTTTCTGGGGAAGGCGAAGGCCTTGCGGGGACCGAGGGTAGCTCTTCCACTGCGATCTCCAGATTTTCCAGCGCCGCATGTTCTTGTTGCAACATCGCCTCTGATCGCGCCATGCCGATCAGGCGGACCACGCTTTGTCCATCCTGAACATGGCGCGAGACGACGCCCGCAAGTCGCGACACTGGCCATTGCCCAGCATCGACGGGTTGTCGTTCTGCATCACGCCGCGCCAATTCTAAAATTCCAGGGGCGCAGTCGGCATCATAGAAGATCACGTCCGCCTCTTGCAGCCGTTGCACGGAACGGAGCGTCATCAAATCGGCTTGTCCTGCGCCACCATCGATCAACGACAAGGCACCCGCGCTGCGATAATCGGGCGAACCACCGTCGTTGATGGCGGCTTTGATCCGCCGCGCTGCATCCCGTTCTGAGCCCCGGGCATGCGCTTTGCGTGGGGCCCCTGAAAAAACCCACCGCCAAAAATCGCGCCGTGCTTCTCTGGGCACACGTGCCGCAACCGCACCGCGGAGGCGTCCGGCAAGACGCGCAAGGTCGCCCAGATTGGGTTCCAGCATTTCCTCGATCCGGGTCTTCAATTGACGGCCGAGAACCGGAGCGTTGCCTTCGGTGCCGATGGCAATCACGACGGGATCGCGATCCACCAAAGACGGAGTGATCGCGTCACAAAGCGCAGGTTGGTCCACGACATTTACCAACGCGCCTGCTTCTTTGGCGAGCGCATGAAGCGCGGCATCGAGCCCGGGGCAGCCGCTGGCAATGAAGACAAGCGCTGCGTCTGAGAAGCGATCCGGCGTTGGTTGTCCAGTATCGTGGACAATAAGGCCCTCATCGGCAAGAACATTCAGTTCTTCGTCGATTTCTGGGGCGATGACCCGGATTTTGGCCTCGGTCTTCAGCATGAGACGACATTTCTGCGCTGCCTGCTCGCCGCCGCCAGCGATCACAACCTCGCGTTCTGCCACACGCAAAAACATCGGGAAGGTTTGCATTGTCTTTCTCCAGCCGTGTTTAGGCCGCTTGCGCGCTGTGCCGTTCAGACCAAAGGGTCGTGGCCCGTTCCTCTGCCAACCGGATATTGGTCTCAATCCCCGCCGCGGCAAGGGCCAGCGCAGCTGTGCCGATCACGGCTGCCTCGAGAAAGCTGTCTTTGAGCGACCCATTCCAGAGCTTTGCCAAGTCCTCAGGTTGCGAACTCCCATCGGAAAGCTTGCGCGCTTCTCCATAGATGGGTTCTACGGTTTGCTCATAGATCTCACCATCAGCCAAGCCATAGACGAGGATCGGTTTGCTGGGATTGCGCTCAAATTCTCCGCCGCCGCCTTTCAATACGAAAAGCCGTTTTTCATCGAGCACGGCACCGGTGTCTTGCTGTAATTCGCGATAAGGCGGATGAAACACACCTTGGACAGAAGCAGGCGCAGCGCCTGGGTTCAACGCGCGCAGGGCTGTGTTGACTGGGGAGCGTAGACCGAGCACGTCGCGCAAGCGCAAGAGTGCAAGCAACCTCGGGTCTATCGCCTCCAATGGCGCGTAAGCGATCCCATCTCGGTCCAGGCTCGTGCGTGCAGCCTCAGGATTGTCTGCGGCCGCGATCCCAAGACCTGGCAAAGCGCTGCGCACATCGGCTAATGGGTTCTGATGCGAATTCCAGCCATGAAGCAGGACCCGTGCCCCAGCATTGGCCAAAAGCCGTGCTGAGAGCAGAAAAAGCGGCAGCCCCCGGGAACGCCCTGCGGCATAGCTTGGCCAATCGAGCGTCACGCCGATCTCGCTCCAATCCGTGATGTCTGCGCGCATGGCCGTGACAAACCCCGCAATCTCATCGGCTGATTCACCGCGGTAGCGCATCAGCATGAAAATCGCGCCGACGGCTTCAGGCGCAGCCTCACCTGACAGGATCAGACGCATCGCATCCTCGGCCTCAGCGCGGGTCAGGGAGCGTGCCCGTCCCGGGCCGCGGCCCATAGCATGGACATATGGCGCAAGGCTCATTCAGCGGCGAGCCTTTGGCTATGCCGGTTGAGCAAAACCTGAAGCTCTGATCGGCAGGATCCGCAATTGGTGCCCGCGCGAACAGCGGCACCGATTTGGTCCACGGTGCTAAGATGTCTGTCGAGGATCGCGTGGGTGATTGTATTGACCCCGACATCGAAGCAAGCACAGATGATCGCCCCCGCATCGGGCCGGTCAGCGCCCGGGCGCGCGGCCAGGATTTCTGCCTGCGGATCGGGGTCGGAAAGCTGCTCGGCAATATAGCCTCGCGCGACGGCGACCGGTTCGGGACTGCTGAAAAGCGCAGCGATCACTCGGTCACCTTCCATCAAGGCCACCCGCGCCGTACCGCGTGCCGGATCGCTGAAACTGACGGTATTTGCGCCTGCTGCGCCAAACATGGTCTTGGTGAAACCTTCCCAGTTCTCAGGCTGAACCCGGCCAGCCAATTCCATCCGCCACCCGCCCTTCACGCGTGCCTTAGCCCAGTAGGCTGTGTCTGGCACGATATCCTTGGCACTGACGGCAAAACCGTACCAGGCAGGGGCAAATGGCACAATGGCCACAGGAGAGGCCTTGCTTTCGGGCTGACCAGAGACCGGATCGGTGTTGGCTTCCACGAGCGCGTCGATCCGCCCATCTGAGGCATAGACACCGGTCCAATGCATAGGGGCAAACACATTGCCAGGGGACACCCGATCTGTCACCACAACACGCAGCACCGCTTGTCCATGGGGCGATGTTACTTCGGCCAAGTCCGCGGGTTTCACCCCAATTCTGTGAGCATCGATTGGGTGTATTTCCAGAAATGGTTCAGCAATGTGTTGTGACAGCCGCGCCGCCATCGCCGTCCGGGTCATGGTGTGCCAATGATCGCGCACGCGCCCTGTGTTCAGCCGAAACGGGTAATCCGCATCTGGCGCGCGCGCAGGCGCTTTGGCGCTGACGGGCAACAAGCGTGCTTTCCCGGTTGGCGTGAAGAAACCACCCTCGGCGAAGAAACGCCCGCCGGATTTCCTGGCGCTTTGTGGCCAGTGGAAGGGCTCTAGAGCGTCATAGTCGGCATCCGAGATGTCGCTGAAGGCCGAGATATCGAAGTCGCGGCCAAGCGCGCCTGCCACACCCGAAAGTCCGGCGTGTTCGCGGAAAATATCTGCCGGAGAGGCGAAGTCGAAGGCCTCTTGCCAGCCCATGGCGCGCCCAACGTCGCATATGATTTTCCAGTCATGGCGCGCCTCACCGGGCGCAGGCAAAATCCCGCGTTGGCGAGAGATACATCTTTCAGAGTTTGTCACAGTGCCGTCTTTTTCGGCCCAACCGGTTGCTGGCAGCACCACATCAGCCAGCTGAGCCGTGTCGGTGTCGCCAAACATGTCAGAAACCGCCACGAAATCGCACCCAGCGATGGCGCTGCGCACCATATCCGCCTCTGGCAGGCTCACGGCGGGATTGGTGCACATTATCCAAAGCGCTTTGATTTTGTCGTCCGCGACGGCGCGGAACATATCGATGGCTTTCAGCCCGGGTTCACTGGCGATCACGGGACTGTCCCAAGCGGCTTGAACTGCTGCGCGATGATCGGGAATTTCGATATCCAGATGGCAGGCCAACATATTTGCCAAGCCACCAACTTCGCGCCCGCCCATGGCATTGGGTTGTCCTGTGACACTAAAGGGGCCGGTGCCAGTCCGTCCGATTCGACCCGTTGCGATGTGGCAATTGAGGATCGCGTTGACCTTGTCGGAACCGCTGGTGGATTGGTTCACGCCTTGGCTGTAGATCGTCACAACTTTGGGGGTATCGATCCAAAGGTCATAGAATTCACTCAGTTGGCGGGCATCGATACCTGTCGCGGAGGTATTCTCGGCTTTTGCCGCGACTAGCGCCGTTTCAAATCCTTCGCTGTAAGCCGTAACATACTCTTCGTTGACCGCGCCCCGCTCGGCGATACGCGCCAAGAGCCCATTGAAGAGCGCCACATCGCTGCCAGGTTCCAATCCCAGATGCATGTCAGAGGCTTCGCTCGTCGCCGTGCGTCTAGGATCGATGTTGACGAGCTTCATGCCCGGCTTGGCCTTTTGCGCCGCTTGGATGCGCTGGAACAACACCGGATGACACCAGGCGAGATTAGAGCCGACCAAAACGATCAGATCAGCCTCTTCGAGATCCTCGTAGAGACCTGGGACCGTATCAGCGCCAAAAGCGCGTTTGTGACCCGCCACGGACGAGGCCATGCAAAGGCGGGAATTTGTGTCGATATTGGCCGAGCCGATATAGCCTTTCATCAACTTATTGGCGACGTAGTAGTCTTCGGTCAGGAGCTGGCCAGAAACATAAAAGGCCACGCTGTCGGGTCCGTGTTCTGCGATGGTCCTTTTAAACTTGGTTGCGACCTCGGAAATGGCTCGGTCCCAAGAGACCGGTTCACCCATGATCTCCGGGGCCAGCAGTCGGCCCTCTAGCGCAAGTGTGTCACCAAGCGCGGAGCCTTTGGAACAAAGCCGCCCGAAATTTGCGGGATGGTCCGGATCGCCTTTGATTGACAGGCCGGTTTCACCGTCTCGCCGGGCCAACACTCCACAGCCGACCCCGCAATAGGGGCAGGTGGTTTTGTGGACAGGAGGCTGGCCTTGACCCATTAGGCGGCGCTCCGTTCCATGAGAGATGTCGTGTCCAACATCAGAGGTCCATTGTCCACGCGAACGGGATATGTTGCAACTCTGCCTTCGTTGGCACCGTGCACCTTGCGGCTTTCAAAGGAAATCAAGCAGTTGTACGGCGGGCGGGTCACGGAATTGTTGCCTACAATCCCTTCGCAGAGTGGCCTTCGCTTGGGCGGGCAGGCATGATCTAGAGCGAACAGTTTGTCCGTACCTGCGCGGAGCATCGCAATACAGACTTGATCGGTTCTGACCATACGCGTGTTGCGAACCGGGATATCTTCCAGCGCGCCAATATCGATCCAAGTCATGCGGCGACCCTCAGGCATCCGGCTTCCAGCGCCGACCAAGCGCGCCGCTGATCGCTATTGGTGCGCTCTGACCACGGGTCGGACCGGTAGATCGATTGCCGCAGCGTGAAGTGATTGATCGGGGATTGGTGGCTAGCTGGATCATCGACGATCTGTTCTCTGACCCAGTCGTTGTCTTCTTTGGCAGACCAAACAAAGGAACGATCGAGCCAGTTGGCATGGTCTGGATGCAGCTGAGTGAGGGCCATCATCAGATCGATGGCATCCTCTTCGATCGCCGCTTCATCCAGACGTTTGGTTTCTTTCACATCCATATCAGCAGCGCCGTCGACAGCCACCTGATAGCCGTATTCGACACAGACGACGCCCTCATCTTTGCAAGTGGCACCGGCACAGTTCCTAAGATAGCCTGAGACTGCTGGATTGACCTTATGCGGCGCCCAGGATGCCAATTGTTTTTATCGCGCTTCCTGCTGAGCCCGATTGCGACCCGCATGCCAGTTCGGCAGTGATTGGCGGCAATGCAGGTTTTCACTTTGTGCAGACCCTTGGCTTAAGCACAGCCCGAGGGACAACTGGCTTGGCCCAGATCGGCTCAATCCCGGGCAGCTCATTTTTTTTGACACCCAGAAGGTCGATACGATGCCCGCCGGTCACCTTGACCTTAGAGAAACTATATTTCTCGGCGGCGGTGGCGCGCAACTCCCTTGGGTTCGTAGTATCCCCCCACTTGCGCGGCACCAAGCTGACCGTACCGTCCTTCTGGATGTTGGCGTGGTTTCTTTCATTGACGAAGCAGCCTTGCGGATCGTCCTTGTACTCAAGTGGCCCATCCGCGAGAGGATAGAAATTCAAAGCTCGGTCACAGATGTCGCAGCCACAACCGGTTTTCCAGCTAAGCTCTTGCCAGAGTGCGGGCTTGGTCTTCAGACCATACGACTTGATCAAGCGGCGTGCGTCCTCAAGAGTGGGATCGGTGCAGTCGCAGATCTGTTGCGCTGCAGGTGTAGCAAAGCCATGACCCAAACTCGCAGCCAGGGCCTCCTCCCTCAGTCCCTTGCATGTCCAGCCGGACCCGCTTGCTTTGGTTGCTGTTCGAACACCACCCAAGTCTTTGGCAGCGTCCTTGATCGTCTGCTCGATCTCTCCTGTGGATACGCCGTTGCAGCCGCAGATTTCTGCCTCATCCGGCAGCGCTGCAACGGCCGCCATAGGGTCCAGGGGGTCTCCTCCCTGGTAGGCGGGGCCGAAAATAAGGGTCTCGCGCATCTCCGCGACATCTGTGGCGTCGTTGATATGGTCGAAGAACCAATTTCCGTCGGTAGTATCACCGTACATGACGGCACCGAGAATTTTGTTGTCCTGCAGAACCAGGCGTTTGTAGACGCCCCGTGCTGGGTCGCGAAAGATGATGTCCTCGCGGTCCTCCGCTTCGGCAAAGTTACCTGCGCTGAATAGATCAACGCCCGTGACCTTAAGCTTGGTTGAGACCGGCTTCGGCACATAGGCGGCTTCTTCGCCAGCAAGCGTGGCCCCCAGAACCATGGCCATGTCAAAAATCGGCGCGACCAAACCAAATGTGGCACCGTTATGTTCCACGCATTCTCCAAGCGCGAAGATGTCCGCGTCCGAGGTGAGGCATTGGTCGTCGATCTGAATGCCGCGTCCCACTGTGAGACCCGCGTCTTTCGCGATCTGAGTATTGGGCCGGATCCCCACTGCCATCACCAAAATATCGGCAGGCAGTTCAGTACCATCGTCTAGACGCAGGCCTTCGACCTTGCCATCGCCATAGATTTCCTTGGAGTTTGACGAACACATCACCTTGATGCCACGGCCGACAAGCTCCTTGCGCAACAAGTAGCCCGCCGCTTCGTCCAATTGGCGCTCCATCAGATGGCCCATAAGGTGCACCACGGTGACATCCATCCCGCGCATCTTAAGACCCGCAGCCGCCTCAAGCCCCAAGAGCCCCCCACCGATGACCACCGCTTTGGCGCCCGGCTTTTCAGCCGCTTTGATCATCGCGTTGGTGTCATCGAGATCGCGGTAGCTGATCACTCCGGGCAGGTTGTGGCCTGGGATCGGAATGATGAAGGGGTTCGATCCCGTTGCGACGATCAGCTTGTCATAGGGTGTTTCACCCCCAGCGGTCAGGATCACTTTGCGGTCGCGGTCAATGCGCAAAACGGGCTCGCCAAAACGGCAGGTCACCTTGTTGTCGACATACCAAGCCACGTCATGGGTGACGATTTCGTCAAAGCTTTTTTCCCCCGAAAGTACCGGAGACAGCATTATGCGATTGTAGTTCCCACGCGGTTCAGCCCCGAAAAGCGTCACCTCATAGGCGTCCGGGGCGCGTTTGAACAGTTCTTCGAGTGCGCGACCGGATGCCATGCCTGCTCCGATCACGACCAGTCTTTGTTTCATTTGGGTCTCCAGTACGACCGGGGGCGAAGTCCCAGAGGTGGGAAGGCCGGCACGTCTGATCGCTCAGCGCGCCAGCGACACATCACCAGAATTTCCACCAGGGTTTTGCCGCAGCAGCGGCGGCAGCGCCCGGTGCTCCGCCCACTTCGGCGAGGGGCTGTTCAGGCGGATAGGCCGCCTCGATCATTACGTTTGACAGTGTGCCGTATGCGGTTGCCCAACCGTCCTTGACCTCGTCGGTGAAACCTTCGCCTAGCCCTTTTTCAAGCGTGAAAATCAACGCTTCCCCGACCGGTTTGTAGTGCTCTGCAGTGACCCCATAGCCCACATGCTTGACGGCAAGGTCCTTTGCCACAGGCACGATCTGATCGAGGTCGTTCAGCCCATTCACGACGGCGCCAAGCGTTGCCATCAGTTTCGCGCCTTGCTCTTTCATATCGCCCTTGAAGAGCGGTTTGACCTCGGGCGCGATCTCAAAAAGCCGGGCGTAAAATATCTCGGCGGCGGTATCTGCGATAGGGGCGACTTGCGAGAAGCTGCCTTGGACGGCGTTGATTTGGGCTGGGGTCATTTTCATTCTCCTGAGCTGATGGGGCGGTCCTCAGGGCAGCGCATCCGCCCCGAGGCGGTTTGCTATGCGGCTTTTTTCTTGTGAGCGCCGTGCTCGTATTCCTCCAAGAACGTCAAAAGCTCTTCGCGATAGGCATAGTAATCGGGATGTTCGAGCAGCGCTTTCCGCGTACGCGGGCGCGGAAGTTTCACATCCATAATCTTCCCGATTGTGGCGCGCGGGCCGTTGGTCATCATCACCACGCGGTCGGCCAACAAGATCGCTTCGTCCACGTCATGGGTCACGCAGACTGCGGTGACCTTGGTCCGCGACCAGACCTCCATCAGCACTTCTTGCAGTTCCCAACGCGTGAGGCTGTCGAGCATGCCGAAGGGCTCATCCAACAGCAAAAGCTTGGGGCTGAGCGAAAACGCCCGCGCGATGCCGACGCGTTGCTTCATGCCATTGGACAGCTCTGAGGCAGGCTTGTCCATGGCATCGGCAAGGCCCACGCGCTCCAGATAATATTCGACCACATCCTGGCGTTCCGCACGCGAAGCCCGAGGATAGACCTTGTCGACGCCGATGGCGCAGTTTTCGCGCGCGCTCAGCCACGGGAAAAGTGATGGCGCTTGGAAGACGACCGCGCGTTCGGGATCAGCATCCATCACCGCTTTGCCGTCCAGTCGGATCACACCTTTAGAGATTGGATTGAGACCCGCAGTCATGGTCAACACTGTCGACTTCCCGCAGCCGGAATGGCCAATCAGGCTGACAAACTCGCCCTTATCAAGCTTTAGATCAAAGTCTTCGACAACAGTCAGTGGCCCTTTGGGGGTCGGGTAGATCTTGTGAAGCTTTGAAAACTCCAGGTAGCGATCTTCGCGCAGACCGCTGGTCACATCCGTCACCGCCTTGGGAACACCGTGGATCGGGGTGACGTCGGGCAGCAACCGCGAGCCTTCGACCTTGGCCGCGATGCCCACATCCATGAGATACTTGGTGACATTGGCCCGCAGATGCTTGAAGACCGGATCGTGGTTCATTGCGGTCCGGTCGCGTGGACGCGGAATATTGACCTCGAACTGATCGCCTAGGGTCCCGTCTGGGTTCAGCGCGATGATCCGGTCGGCGAGAATGATCGCCTCGTCCACATCATTGGTGATCAAGACACAAGTTTTCTTGTCCGCCTCCCAAATATGCTCGATCTCATCAGCCAGATTGGCACGTGTCAGCGCGTCGAGGGCGGACAAAGGTTCGTCTAGCAACAGCACTTCGGGGTTCATCGCTAAGGCACGCGCCACGTTCACCCGCTGGCGCATACCGCCGGATAGTTCTGCCGGCCGCCGCCCTGTGGCATGGCCGAGCCCAACCATGTTGACGTATTTATCAACCTTCTCGGTGCGTTCCTTGGCTCGCATCTTTGGAAAGACCGAAGTCAGTGCAAGCTCTACATTGCCGTTCACGGTCAGCCACGGCATCAGCGAATAGCTTTGAAAGATAACACCGCGTTCCGGTCCAGGGCCCTCGATGGACTTGTCCTTGAAGGTCACACTACCGCTGGAGGGCATCTCCAGCCCCGCCAGCAAGTTGATCAACGTGGTTTTCCCGGTACCGGAAAAACCTAGGATGACGACGAATTCGCCTTCATTCACCGACAGGTTGATGTCTTTCAGTACGTCGGTGCGGGTTGTGCCTTCGCCAAAGCTTTTGCAGGCGTTTTTCAACTCTAGAATAGCCATGATGTCACCGGTTGTTCGAGAAGGTGAACATCGACTGCAGCGCATACATCAGCCGGTCGAGGAAAAATCCGATGATGCCGATGGTAAAGACGGCCACCATGATTTTCGCCAAAGAGTTCGACGAGCCGTTCTGGAATTCATCCCAAACGAATTTGCCGAGACCAGGGTTCTGCGCGAGCATTTCAGCGGCGATCAGAACCATCCAGCCGACACCCAAAGACAGGCGCAGACCGGTAAAGATCAAGGGCAGGGCAGAGGGCAATACCAGCTTTGTGATTTTGGTGTAGGTCGACATTTTGAGAACCCGACTGACATTGACGAGGTCCTTGTCGATGCTGGAAACCCCAAGCGCGGTGTTGATCAGAGTGGGCCAGAGCGAACAGAGTGTCACGGTGATCGCAGAAGTGAGGAACGACTTGGTGAACCACCCATCGTCAACCGTATAAGTCGCTGAGACCACCATGGTAACAATCGGCAGCCACGCCAAAGGCGAGACAGGTTTAAAGATCTGGATCAAAGGGTTGAGCGCGGCATTGGCTGTTTGGCTAAGCCCCGCCATTATGCCCAAGGGCACCGCAATGATGGTCGCGATTAGAAACCCGAAGAAAACGGTTTGGATCGAGGTCCAAATCTGGTCGTAATAGCTTGGCGCGCCGGTAAACTCGCGCCATTTGACACGATCTTCGCGGCCTTCCTCGATGAGCTTGGCGTTGCGCACCTCTTGACGCTCATAGAAGGCGTCTTCTTTTTCGGCTTTGCGCTTGGCGTCTTCGTTCAGAACAACCGCTTGTTCCCAAACTTGGGCTGGGCCGGGAACGGCGCCGAGCGAGGTCTGTACCTGTGGCGCAAGCCAGCCCCAGGCGAGCAGGAAGCAAATGATTGCCACAATCGGCACCCCAAGAAGCTTCCAAACCTCTTTCATCTGGGCGGCGGGATTGTCTCCGGCGGCTGCGCGCAGGATCGGGGTGAGCCACCCTATGCCGATGACGCGGAACCAGTTGTCGGCTTTGTTGATGCGTGTGAAAAGTCGGGCGCGGCGCGCTTCGCGGGCTTCTTCTTCGGTAAAGCTTGGGTCGATGGCAGCCATGGGAAAGACCTTCTCCGTGCTTGGGTCGACCCGGCCCCGGGGCGAACGGGGGGCAGGGATGGAGGGGGGTCGCGCCGCCAGGAAGGGGCCCGGCGGCGCGCGAGGTGAAGAGACTTAGCCCTGCACCTCATTGCCGACGACGGTCTGATCGCCCTTCAGGCCGATCGGCATGCTGTCGATGTATGCATTGGGCTTTTTGCCGTCGTATGGGATGTTCGAGATGATGTGATCCGCTGGGGTGGGATCTTTGTATCCGTCACTTTCCCAAGGGAAATCTGCCTCATTGGCATAGCCGTCATCGACGAGCAGCCGAGCCGCCTGAAGATATATACCCGGCTTGTATACTTTTTTGGCGACCTCATCATACCAGCTATCGGGCTTGGCTTCAGGGATCTGACCCCAACGCCGCATCTGGGTCAGGTACCAAACAGCGTCTGAGTAGAACGGATAGGTCGCGTTGTAGCGGAAAAACACATTGAAGTCGGGAATGTCCCGCTTGTCGCCTTTTTCGAACTCGAAAAAGCCCGTCATGGAGTTGGCGATCACATCATAGTCGGCGCCGACATATTCTGGTCGGCTGAGGATCTCCACCGCTTCCGGACGGTTGGCGTTGTTGTTTTCATCCAGCCAAATCGCTGCGCGGATCAGTGCCTTGGTGAGCGCAAGGGTCGTATTCGGGTTCTCCTCGGCAAACTCGTTGGTGATGCCAAAGACCTTCTCCGGGTTGTTCTTCCATATCTGGTAGTCGGTGATCACCGGCACGCCGATCCCTTTAAACACCGCCTGTTGGTTCCATGGCTCGCCCACGCAATAGCCGTAGATTGTGCCGGCTTCGAGGGTCGCCGGCATTTGAGGCGGCGGCGTGACACTGAGAAGCACATCGGCATCGATCTGGCCGCTGACGTTGTCCGGGGAATAATAGCCTGGCTTCAATCCGCCTGCGGCGAGCCAATAGCGCAGCTCGTAATTGTGGGTGGAGACCGGGAAAACCATCCCCATGTTGAAGGGCTTGCCTTCGGACTGGAACTGCTCGACCACCGGTTTCAAAACCGAAGCGTTGATCGGGTGCACTGGACGGCCGTCATCCATCGACGGAATGTTTGGCCGCATCAGGTCCCAGATCTCATTGGAAACGGTGATCCCGTTGCCGTTGAGGTCCATTGAAAAAGGAGTGATCACGTGCGCTTCGGTGCCGAACCCAATGGTTGCGGCCAGCGGTTGGCCAGCGAGCATATGTGCCCCATCCAACTCGCCATCGATTACACGATCGAGAAGCACCTTCCAATTCGCCTGCGGTTCTAGCGTGACGAACAGGCCCTCATCCTCAAAGTAACCCTGCTCATACGCCACCGCGAGGGGCGCCATATCTGTGAGTTTGATGAAGCCAAACTTCAGTTCGTCTTTTTCAACATCAAGAAAATCAGCCAGCGCTGGAGCGCTCAGGAAAACCGTCGCCATCAAGGCAGAGGTCAGTGTGCGTTTCATTTATGGTCCTCGGTTGGGGCGCCTGGGAGGTGAGAGGGGCGCATCAAACACAAAAAAGCCGCTGTAAAGCTTGGTGCATCCATGCACGAAAGCTCAGAGCGGCCTTGCTCGGGATTACCCGCATCGGTGTGGGTATGTGTGCGCGGAACCCCCTTGTTCCGCAGTGATTACTTCCTACCGGTCACGGTTTGGAAAAAACAACTCAAAGGCGACGCATGTTGAGGAAATTGCTGAGTGGCGTCAAAAGACAGTCCTGTTCGCCCTGATTTTGCGCAGCTTACGGACGGTCAGGATCAAAAACTGTGCTGTCGAAGAACGTATCGGGCCCTAGAATCATGCTGCCGCGTGCAGAGGCCACGGC
>JBCDGN010000050.1:0-29319 GCA_038751255.1 Pseudomonadota bacterium | reverse complement strand
TGTTCTGTTGATCGATGAGCGCCCAGAAGAAGTCACCGACATGCAGCGTTCGGTTCAGGGCGAAGTGATCTCCTCAACCTTTGATGATCCAGCAACGCGCCATGTCGCGGTTTCGGAGATGGTCATCGACAAGGCGCTTGGCCTTTTCGATGACCATCTCCGAAACCGCGACATGGCGCGTTGCTGGCTCATCAAAGGTTGAGGAGATCACTTCGCCCTGAACCGAACGCTGCATGTCGGTGACTTCTTCTGGGCGCTCATCGATCAACAGAACAATCAGATAGCACTCTGGATGGTTCTTTTCGATCGACTTGGCGATGTTTTGCAACAGCACCGTTTTGCCGGTGCGGGGCGGTGCCACGATCAGCGACCGCTGGCCTTTCCCAATGGGCGCGACCAGATCGATGATCCTGGCAGAGCGGTCTTTGATGGTTGGATCGTCAATCTCCATGGTCAGCCGCTCATCGGGATAAAGCGGTGTGAGATTGTCGAAATTGATCTTATGGCGGGCTTTCTCGGGATCTTCGAAATTGATCCGTGTGACTTTGGTCAGGCCAAAATAGCGTTCCGTGTCTCGCGGCGCCTGGATCACACCCTCGATTGTGTCACCGGTCCTGAGCGACCACTGCCGGATCATGTCAGGCGAAACATAAATGTCATCTGGACCTGGCAGATAGTTCGCCTCGGGGGAGCGCAGGAAGCCAAAGCCGTCTTGCAGCACCTCAAGCACCCCATCGCCCGAGACTTCCCATCCCTCATCGGCGCGTTCCTTGAGGATCTGGAACATCATCTCGCCCTTGCGCATGGTCGAGGCGTTCTCGATCTCTAGATCCTCGGCCATGGCCAAAAGATCCTTGGGGCTCTTCGCCTTTAGATCGGACAGGTTGAGACGGTCTTGGGACATCTATGTTCACATTCCGCCGAGTTTCGGCGGTCTCTCTGCAGGTCTGCGATGGGAAAAGTCACACGGACGCGTGACGAGCCGCATCTAAGCGAGCTCACGGCACAAGTCAATGCTTGCCCTGGCAGTAGTCTAGAAAGGTTTCACGATGACAGAGACCACGATGACCACCAGGAGTAGCGTGGGGACCTCGTTCATGATGCGGTAGTCTCGGCCGGTTCTAGTATTGCTACTCGTCACGAAGTCCGAACGTCGGCGTCCGAGCCAATGGTGAAACCATGTCATTGCCCCGACGCTGCCCAGTTTCGCGTAGGGCCAGACAGCTGTCCAGTCGATCACACCCGGCGTGATGACCATCAAAAGGCCAAAGATCCAAGACGCGATCATGGCAGGGTTCATGATAAAGCGAAAAAGCTTCCGCTCCATGGTTTGAAAGAGCGCGTCGGTTTCAGATCCTGCTGTGATCTTCTCTGTGTGATAGACAAACAGACGAGGAAGATAGAAAAGACCTGCCATCCAGGCAATGACCGAGATGACATGGAAGGATTTTACCCAAAGGAAGCTAGCGGCGAGAAAGTCTAAGATCATTGTTCATCTCTATGACCATCTCAGTAATAAATATAAAGAGAAGAGAAAAGTAGTGTTGGTGATAGGGCCTGTGGAAGACGTGGATTACAGCTTTATCCACCGATTTATGCGTCTTGGGACAGATTTCCGGGCGCATTTCGAAAGGCTTGGATAGTCTTTTATAGCAGCATTATATCAGAGACTTATTTTGCGGCCGATCAAACCAAGACTGTGGATAAGGATGGGTATGAGTTCGGAGGATTTGTTTTGTCCACCGCATTGAATTGAACCTGTCCAGATGGGGATTTCGCGTTAGGAAAGGTTGACAAAGCAGCAGTGCTCCACAGGGATGCAGATCCGTGCTGGATTGTCCCCCGCTTGTTCAGTCTTTGCCACGCGATTTTGCACAGGGTTATTCCATGTCGGCTGCTCTTGTTCTTGCCTCCGGATCGGTGATCCGACGCCAGTTGCTCCAAAACGCAGGGGTAGAGGTCGAAGTGCGTCCAGCGCGCATTGATGAAGACGCCTTGCGCGATGCGCTGCTGCTCGATGGGGCACCACCGCGAGACATCGCGGACCACTTGGCGGAGGCCAAGGCCCGCAAAGTCTCTGGCCAGGACCCGGGTCGTTTGGTCCTAGGTTGCGATCAGATCTTGGCGCATGACGGCGAAGGCCTCGCAAAGCCGGAAGATATGGTCGCGCTACGAAAGCGACTCCAGCTTTTGCGCGGTGAGACCCACCATTTGTTTTCTGCAGCGGTGCTTTGCCGGGACGGAGCGCCTCTCTGGCGTCAGATCACCGAGGCGCGGTTAGAGATGCACAGGTTCTCAGAGACTTATCTTGACGCATATATTGCGAGAAACGGTACGTTACTGCTCGACAGCGTGGGTGGATATATGTTCGAAGCCGAAGGCGTACGCTTGTTTTCTAGGGTCGTTGGAGACTATTTCACGATCCTTGGACTGCCGCTGATACCGATTTTACGACAGCTCGCGTTGATGGGAGAAATAGAAACATGACCGACGCCCCCATCCCCCTTGTCGCGGTGATCGGCTATCCAATCGCGCATAGCCTTTCCCCTGTACTGCATGGGTATTGGCTAAAGCGCTATGGGATCAAAGGGTACTATATCCCACTGAATATCACCGCAGATGATCTATCTAAATCATTAGAAATGCTTCCTAAAATGGGATTTATTGGCGCCAATGTGACGATCCCTCACAAACAGGCATTGGTGGCCCTAGCGCACCGGATATCTGATCGTGCCGATGTCATTGGCGCAGCGAACACCGTTGTTTTTGACAATGAAGGCCTCATCCACGCTGATAATACCGACGGATACGGCTTCACTGAAAATCTTCGACAAGCCATCCCCGATTGGGACCCAAGCACGGCCCCATGTGCTGTTTTTGGAGCCGGAGGTGCCTCGCGGGCTGTGATCGCGGCTTTGATCGATCTTGGCGCGCCAGAGGTACGACTGACCAACCGTACAATGATGCGGGCGGTCTCACTCGAACAGCAGTTTGGGGATCCGGTTGTCAGCTATCCGTGGGAGGACACCGCCAAAGTCCTCGACGGGTGTGGGACCGTTGTGAACACAACCTCGCTCGGTATGACAGGCCAACCCGATTTTGATCTTGATCTCTCGGCGCTGGCGACCGACGCTGTGGCAACCGATCTCGTCTATACCCCTCTAGAGACACCGTTTTTGAAGGCTGCAGCTGCGCAAGGCGCGCGCACGGTGGATGGGTTGGGAATGCTGATCCATCAGGCAGTTCCGGGATTTGAGCGATGGTTTGGCGTGCGCCCAGAGGTGGATGACAAGACAAGACAAACGGTCCTTTCTGCGTGAACCGCCCCTTCACCATCGGGCTCACCGGCTCCATCGGCATGGGAAAATCGACGACTGGAGAGCTCTTCAAAGAACATGGTGCGGATGTTTGGAATGCAGACGACGCTGTGCACCGGCTCTATGAGCCCGGCGGTGCGGGTGTCTCAGCCATTCAAAACATCCGACCCGAAGCAGTGGTCGCAGGGGCTGTGTCTCGACCATGTCTCAAGGCTTGGATTGCAGAGGATCCAACCGCCCTGCCCCGGATTGAGGCCGTGATCCACCCGCTCGTCAAAACAGACCGACAAAAGTTCTTAGCAAATAGTCCGTCGGATATCGTCGTTCTCGACATACCCCTTTTGTTTGAGACCGCTGCTGACGAAGCATTCGATCTGATTGTTGTTGTTTCGGCACCGCCAGATCTACAGCGCGCGCGCGTGCTCGCTCGGCCTGGCATGAGCGACACGCATTTCGAATGTATCCTTGCCAAACAGATGCCAGATGCCGAAAAAAGAGAAAAAGCAGATCGGGTGATCGAGACGGTCGATCTCGAAACCGCCCGACAAGCGGTGGAAAAGATCGTGCGGGAGATTAGAGCAGGCGATGCGTGAAATAGTCTTGGACACGGAGACCACTGGGTTTGAACCCGACGACGGCGACCGGATTGTCGAAATCGGTGCCGTTGAATTGCACAACCATGTGCCCACAGGGCGGACCTATCACCAATATATTAATCCAGAGCGTGCGATGCCAGAAGCGGCCTTTGCCGTCCATGGGCTCGGTGATGACTTTCTAAGGGATAAGCCGGTCTTTGCGTCCATCGGAAAAGCTTTTCTCGATTTCGTTGGGGACGCTCCGCTGGTGATCCACAATGCGGCCTTTGACATGAAGTTTCTCAATGCGGAGTTGGGTTGGATGGGGGCGCGGCGCCTGCCCCAGGATCAAGCGGTCGATACGCTTTCGATTGCGCGTCGGAAGTTCCCCGGTGCGCCAGCATCGCTCGATGCGCTCTGCCGCCGCTTCGGTATCGACAACTCCATGCGCGAGAAACACGGCGCTCTGCTCGATAGTGAGATATTGGCAGAGGTCTACCTGGAGCTGATCGGTGGGCGGCAGCCCGATTTCGCCCTGAGCAAGACCAATCGCGTCCGCGGCCTATCGGAGGACGGCCATGCTTGGCGTGCCCGCCCGCGCCCCAAGGCCCTTCCATCTCGCCTGACACAGGCAGAAGCAGATGCACATCAGGCTTTTTTGGACGAGTTGGGGGAAAAGGCCGTTTGGCGCCAATTTACGCGCGAGTAGAGCGGTCGCCTAGAGCCTGTTTCCCAGCCTACTCAAAAGCAGACTGGGACATGTCGCATAACGTGTCTTAGTTCAGTTGCTCGGCAGGTTGCGCGTCGGCACTTTGCTGCGCGGCAGCGCGTCGGGCCAATTCCTGGCGATAAATCGACATGAAATCAACGTTTTCCAGATTGAGTGGTGGGAAGCCACCATCGCGGGTGACGTCAGAAACGATGCGGCGCACATAAGGAAACAGCATCCGCGGGCATTCGATCATCAAGAACGGATGAAGCTGTGCTTCCGGAACGCCTTCGATCCGGAAAACGCCACCATATTCGAGCTCCATCACAAACAGCAGATCCTCGGTGCCTTTGTTTTTGGAGTTCAGCGTGAACTTAGTGATCACTTCATACTGATTTTCTTCGCTGCGCTTCTTGGCGTCGAGATTGACTTGAACCTGTACATCAGGCTGTACTTCGCCCGCAGCACCTTTTTGTACAACAATGTTTTCAAAGGATAAATCGCGAACAAACTGGCCCAGGACCTGCATTTTGACCTGCGGCTGTTGCTGTGCCTGTGGTTGCGCTTGTGGCTGGGGCGCGCCGGCGCCGTTTTCACCTTCGGCCATGGGACCTCTCCGGTTCGGACAATTAAATCGTGCCTGACTTAACAGCATCGACCGGGCGGGCCAACCGCTTTCGGCTAAGCGGTTAATCCCGTGTCCAACCAGACGGGCGTGATCCGGGTCGTGGTGGTACACTGTCGGGGTCAACCTCTTCAAACTCACCCTCAATAATGGTGCTGTCCTGCGCTCTGGGACGGGGTCCGAAGCTTTGAAATTGGACGGAGCTCTTCACAATATGGTGTGCCATCCGATCGAACAAAGCGTCACGGACAGCGGGAATCATCAGAGCAAACCCTAGCGCATCGGTGAAAAAGCCCGGCGTTAGCAGCAAAAGACCGGCAAAAAGGATCATCGCGCCGTGGGCCAGTTCGCGTGATGGATCTGCCCCTGTTTCCATCGATTGGCGCAGATTCGCTAAAGTTTGCAGCCCTTGTGTTCGCACCAACACCGTTCCAAGCAGCGCTGTGAGCACGACAATGGCCAGAGTTGGCCAAAGCCCAATTAAGCTACCCACTTGAATAAAAAGAGTAATCTCGATCAGCGGTACCAAAATAAAGGCAAGTAACAGCCACATCGGTAGGGTTCCTTTAAGAGGAAACAGTTTTCCTGCACATAAGTCGCAGTCCAGTGGACTCGTCCCCATGCAAAGCCTAAGTAGTCATGCAAGGCTAATTGTGCCACACTTCTTCTTCGGAGAGGATCCTTATGAGCTCCGCAGTTATTCAGCTTCTCGTGCTCGCCGGCGTCGCAATCTTCCTGATTCTGCGGCTTCGCAGCGTTTTGGGAACGCGTGAAGGATTTGAAAAGCCACCGGTGCAGATGCCGGACCCGAGCGATTCTGCCGCCAAGGCGCGTGCGGATTTTGAGGTGATCGAGGGTGGACCGGATCGCGATATCACAGATCATGTCGAAGAAGGCAGCCCGTCGGCGGAGGCATTGGCGGCCATGAAGGCGGCGGATCCAGATTTTGCGGTGGGGCCTTTCCTCGAAGGGGCGCGCGGCGCCTATGAGATGATTTTGATGGCGTTCGAATCTGGCGATCTTGAACAGGTGGTGCCGTTCTTGTCCACGGATGTCTACGATAGTTTCCAAGAGGTCATTGATCTGCGCGAACAGCAGAAGCTGACCGTTGATGCGCGGTTCGTAGGCGTGCGCGAACTGACCCTGGCAGAGGCCCATTTCGATGAGGAGTCCGGCGATGGCGAAGTGACCATCCGCTTCGTGGGCGAAATGACGTCGGTCGTGAAAAATGCCAATGATGAGATCGTTGAGGGCAATCCTAACGAGATTAAGCGCCAGCGGGACATTTGGACTTTCGCGCGGGTTATGACCTCCGACAACCCGAACTGGAAATTGGTCGCCACCGGCGGCTAATCGCACTTTTCGCGCCCGAGCAGGCCGGAATATGGCGCGCAAGCGGGGTCGCGGGCTCAGTGCGGATGATCGCAAGATTTGGGATGAAGTGCGGCGTGGTGTGACGCCGCTTTCTTCACAAAGAAAATCTCCCGCGCCTCAAGCAGAGCCACCGAAACCAAAGATAAATGCGTCTATTCCGGCGCCTGCCCCAAAGTCAACTTTGAAACCGGCGAGCCCAAAGCCGGTCATCCGACCAAAGGCGCAGCCCCCGGTGAAGGTCGACCGCGCCCCAACCCTTGCCGAGCAATTGGACGCGGCACCTCGGCAGATGGATCGTAAGGCTTTTCTGCGGCTGAAGCGCGGAAAGACGCCGCCTGAGGCCAGAATTGATTTGCATGGGATGACCTTGGCGCAAGCGCATCCCGCTCTGATCCGATTTCTGAATGATGCGCGTGCACGGGGATTTCGAACGGTTCTGGTGATCACCGGAAAAGGCCGCGCTAGTCGTGATGACGGTCCGGTCCCGGGACGCCGCGGCGTGCTGAAACAACAGGTGCCTCACTGGTTGTCATCGGCGCCGCTGGCCGCGATCGTTCAGCAGGTGACCGAGGCGCATTTGCGACATGGTGGCAGCGGCGCTTACTACGTACGGCTCAGACGATCCAGTTGACGAGTAACCCGCGGGTTACGGCCCAGCGGGGCTGAGGACGACTTCACTTGCTTCTCGGACGCTCAACACTGTGCCAGGGAGCAGACCCGGCGCTGCAGCCGGGTTGTAATCCAGCGCTTCGGCAATATCGCGCAGTTGCGGCACCAACTCGATCAACGCGGGCGAACTGCCCAAGGTCAGATGTCCGAAATCACCGGACGCGTCTTCACTGAAGGCGGTCACGTCGAGAAAGATGATGGGAATGTCGGAAAACTCGGCCACTTCTGCGCCGCGCCCTAAACGGGGATTGTCTCCACCCAACCGGCTGGCCAAGCGTAAAGCACGGTCGTCATTATTAGTGAAAACGATGAAAGGGACAGGCAAGGCGCTGATTTCGGACAGCTCCTGTAAGGCAAGATCGGCATCGATATCGGGTGAGATCATAACCAAACCATCGATCAAGTCCGGTACACTGCCCGGCCGATTGAGCTCGGCCTGCCGCATCACCTCAAGCGTCAGCAAGCCGCCCATGGAATGAGCCATGACCAGTACCTGATTGGCACCAGCCTGGTCTATGAGCTGTAAAAACCTGAGCAGGTCGAAACGAGAATAAAGTGCGCTGTCGCGGTCATGGACATAACCAAGCATCTGTTCCGCCGTGGGCCAGGCAAAATAGATTGGCACTGCCTCCATGCCGAGGTCGTGATCCATTTGCGCCAGGCGATAAACCCCTTCGGCAAGGGTGGTGTTGTAGCCAGGCACAAAAACAACCACATCGCGCTCGTTGGGGGGTTTAGACGCGAGCGCGCGTCGGATCGCCGAAACAAAGGCCGTGCTGTCGCGATAGGTTCCCGCATCCAGCGTCACAAAATGGCGTGCTGGGTCAGCGGAGCCCTTGGGCCACTGGATCCGGCCGGTTTCACGATTGGCCGGGATCGAGATATCATAGTGCTGAAAGCTCAAGCTATCCGCGCGTCCCACCGAGACCGCATTTCCATCCGAAAGCGGGCGATTGGTGCCCACAAATACTGGCAAAACAGAGGCCGCCGGATCAGTCTGGGGAGAAAGTTGGAACGAGCCACGGGGGGTACAGGCCAGCAATGTCACTGCGCCCAAGAGAAGGCAGAGCAGCGCAGACCTAGAGAACATATCGGCTGAGATCGGTGCTGCGGGAAAGCTCGCCCAGATGAGTCTCGACAAAGCCCGCATCAACCGTGATGGCTTCACCGCCGCGATCAGGAGCGGTAAAGCTGAGCTCTTCGAACACGCGTTCCAACACCGTGTAAAGCCGCCTCGCACCGATGTTTTCGACGCTGTCATTGACCTCTGCCGCGATCCTGGCCAGCGCGGCGATCCCATCATCGGTGAAGCTCACCACAACCTCTTCGGTCGCCATCAATGCTGTGTACTGCCGAGTAAGCGCATTGTCGGTCTCGGTCAGGATACGAACGAAATCTTCTTCGGTCAGAGCGCGCAGTTCCACCCGGATCGGTAGACGGCCCTGAAGCTCTGGCAACAGATCTGAAGGCTTAGCGATGTGGAAAGCGCCCGAAGCGATAAACAGGATGTGGTCGGTTTTCACCGGACCATGTTTGGTGGCGACCGTGGTGCCTTCGATCAATGGCAAAAGATCGCGTTGCACGCCTTCTCGGCTGACATCGCCGCCGCGCACATCCTGGCGCGCACAGACCTTGTCGATCTCATCGAGAAAAACAATTCCGTCGTTTTCCACCGACTTGATCGCGGCGCGTTTGATCGTCTCATCGTCGAGTAGATTGTCGGCCTCTTCGGCGATCAGAACCTCATAGCTGTCAGCGACGCTCATGCGTTTTTTGACCGTGCGTCCGCCGAAGGCTTTGCCAAAGATATCGCCGAGGTTCATGCCGCCGGCCATCCCGCTTATCCCCGGTTGGCCAGGAATTTCCATCATCGGAAAGGGGCTGGAGCTGTCTTGAAGCTCCAGGTCGATTTCATGACCATCAAGATCGCCGCTGTGAAGCTTCTCGCGAAACCGCTCGCGGGTTTGTTCGCGCGCATCCTTGCCAGCGATCGCCTCAATCACCCTGTTTTCCGCGGCTTCTTGGGCACGGGCTTTAACATCTTCACGCATGTGGTCGCGCGTCATCGCAATCGCGGCGTCGACCAAATCGCGGATGATCTGCTCCACGTCGCGGCCCACATAGCCGACTTCGGTGAACTTGGTGGCTTCGACCTTCAAAAACGGTGCGCGTGCCAGTTTGGCCAAACGGCGGCTGATCTCGGTCTTTCCGACCCCGGTCGGACCGATCATGAGGATGTTCTTTGGATAGACCTCTTCTCTGAGGTCGGCGTCGAGTTGTTGGCGGCGCCAGCGATTGCGTAGGGCCACAGCGACAGCACGTTTGGCGTCCTTCTGACCGATGATGAAGCGGTCCAGTTCACTTACGATTTCACGAGGGGTGAGGTTGGTCATATTCTATCCTAAAGTGTCGCCTCGCACTTAAGGACTATGGCTCCCTATGCCAAGCTCTGGTCCCTCTCTTCCGCGATCCGTGTGTTCTGTGCCAAGAGTTTGTCGCAAAGCTCTCGGGTAATGGCCGCGTCGATATGGACCAGCAAATCGTGATCCTTGGCTTTTATCTGTTTCAGCGTATCTGCTGTGATCGTGAAGAGCTTCAAATCGCTCGTCGCCGTAACTGTTGCTGTGACGGGCCCACCAGTGAATAACGAAATCTCCCCGACCAGTGATCCAGGACCGAGCTTTCCAATCGGATGTCCTTTGTGCGACACCTCAGCTTCGCCGTCAGCTAAGTAGATGAGCTGACCCAGAACTTCGCCTTCTTTGGTAAGCACGTCCCCGGCGCTTTTGGTGATCCAGGTCCCAGCACGGACGACCTTCTTCGCTGACACACGCGGGAGTTCTGGCAGGATGCTGTCTAGTAATCGCTGTTCATCTTCGCTGAAACGGATCCCGGCGGTCAGAAGATACGCCCGCAACAATCCATAACAGCTTATAACAAAAACAAAGGCTTGTGTGATCGCTGTGGCCGGATTGAAGAGTTGGAAAATACCGCCCAGTATCAAGACGGCCCCAAAAATGTTCAGCCCGACATAGACGTATCCGGTGCTTCGAAGGATCCCGATGATAAGTAAGCAATACCCAATGACCTGGGCTGTGCCGCCGACATAGGCAGCCAATTCGTGTCCAGAGATGGAAGTCATACCGCACCTGCAATTTAACGGCTTAACCGTACCATCTTTGACCTATGGTCCCAAAGAAGACCGATACTTGAGGCTCGTTAAATGCGCTCAGCACCATCGTTGGCGCAATAGATGGTCAAAAACCTAGCAACGAGAGCGAACTCACTGACTTGCGTGATCCTTGATCATCCCTGTGCTTCAGGACGCCAAATTTAGAGCATCGCCGGCGACCAACCTTGCGTTCTGTGCCAGGAGCTTGTCGCAGAGCGCGCGGGTGATCGCTGCGTCAATATTCACGCGAAGCTCGTGATCGCGCTTTGTGATGGTGCTGATGGCGTCGGCGGACAAGGAAAACAGGCGCAGTTTCTGTGTTGCAGTGACTGTCGCGGTTACTGGCCCGCCGGTGAACATCGATATTTCACCCAAAAGCGCGCCCGGTCCGACTTTGCCAATCACGCGGCCCTGGACGGAAACTTCGGCCTCGCCTTCGGCGAGGTATAGAAGCTGCCCCAGAACTTCGCCTTCTCGCGTCAGCACGTCGCCATTGTTCTTTTTGATCCAGCGACCTGCCCGAAACAAACGACGAGCGGCAATACGCGAAAGATCAGGCATGATGTCATCGACAAGAGACTTTTCTTCCAGGCTGAGCTTTGTTGCGTTCGTCAGTAGATAGGCGCGGGTGAGCCCATAGCAGTTGAGAATAAACACAAAGCTCTGGCTGATTGCCGTGGACGGATTGAAGAAGTGGATGACGCCCGCCAAGATCAGGGTTGCCGCAAAGAGGTTGATCCCAGCATAGAGATACCCGCTCCCGCGGATCGCACCGGTCATCACCAGAGAGTAGCCTAAAAGTTGCAAAGCCACGCCAGCATAGGCAGCGGCCTCATATCCCGTTAGGTCGAGCATAAATCACCTGTTCTCAGTCGCTTGGACTATAACGCCCTGATCCGTGCAACACTAGGTGCCGCAGCGTCAAACAGTGCGTGAATTCCGTCTGACCCAAGTGGCGCAATTTTTGCGGTTGATTGAACCTCTCGTAAAGATTGTGCTCAAGGACACAAAAATATAGCGATCATGCATGGAACACGCCTTACGCAGCCCGCATTAATGGGCTCGGTACCGTGAAAGGACAGTAGAGATTTTGCCGGACGCTTCACTCGCCGTCTTAGCGTTGCTTGGCCTTTTTACGGTTAAGCATTTTCTGGCAGATTTTGTTCTGCAAAGCCCTTACATACTGAAAAACAGACGGTTTTATGGTCATCCAGGCGGTATCCTTCACACCGGGATCCATGTGGCGGGCAGCCTGATTGTCCTGGTTCTCATGTCGACGCCGCCGTTTCTGCTGCTGAAGATTTTGGTGGTCGAAGCTTTGGTTCATTACCATGTCGACTGGGCCAAAGATAATATCGTGCTCCACTTCAACATGAAGCCAAACGAACGGCGGTATTGGATCGCGCTCGGGGCCGACCAAACGGTACATCAATTGACCTATGTCGGGCTCTCGCTGTGGTGGGTCTTGGCGATTTAAACGGCGACGAGAGGTTTGTTAGACCTCGCTGTTGATCGCTTCTACGGTCAGATGGCCGTTAGTGTAGACGCAGATATCCGCTGCAATCCCCATTGCCTTCCGCGCAACGGTTTCTGCATCGGCATCGCTTTCCATCAGCCCGCGCGCGGCAGCAAGCGCATAGTTCCCGCCAGACCCAATGGCCGCCACATCATGTTCGGGGTCGAGCACATCTCCTGCACCGGTGACCACAAACATGTCTTTGCCATCGGTGACGATCAGCATGGCTTCGAGTTTTTGCAGGTACTTGTCGGTGCGCCAGTCCTTGGCAAGTTCAACGCAGGCACGTGCCAATTGCCCAGGTGTCGCTTCAAGCTTGGCTTCAAGCCGTTCCAACAAAGTGAAGGCGTCCGCTGTGGACCCGGCAAAGCCTGCAATCGCGTCCCGGCCCCCAGCATTGAGGCGCCTGACCTTGCGGGCCGAGCCTTTGATCACCGTCTCGCCAAGGCTTACTTGCCCGTCACCTGCGATGACGGTTGCGCCACCTTTCCTGACGCCAAGGATGGTGGTGCCGTGCCAGCCGGGGCCGTTTCCGGATTTTTGGGTGGACATCGTTCTGCTCCAAGTGCTGCCACGGGGCCGGAATAGGCCCCGCACAGCCTAAGAACAAGGGCCGCGCTTAAAGCGCGCTCTCAATCCAGCTTTGCAACGCCGCTTTTGGCGCAGCACCGATCTTGTTGGTTACGACCTCGCCATCTTTAAACATGAAAAGCGCAGGAATACCGCGAATGCCAAGATCTGAGGCAACCTTGTTGTTTTCGTCGACATTGACTTTGACGATTTTCACCTTGCCTTCGAGCTCTTCGGAAAGCTCCTCAAGGGCGGGGCCGATCTGTTTACAGGGGCCGCACCAATCGGCCCAGAAATCCACAACGACTGGTATGTCGGAGCTTTTCACCTCTAGATCGAATGTATCGTCGGTGACGGGGGTGGTGGCCATATCAGCCTCCTTACAAATGGGGTCAGGTTTGGAAGGTAGGGGCGCCAAATCATAGCGTCAAGCGGCTCAGCTCTGCATCTGGGGCAAGTCGGCTGTGCAAAGCGCCTCCATCACAAGATCGTGGGGCAGGGTCATCAGATTTCCTGTGGCGGTCCAAAGGATTGCGGTTTCCACCTCTTTGTCCGGATAGATCTGGGCAAGCGCGGCGGCATAGGCTCCCAGTTGCCGCAACAGCCCCAGGGGCACTTGGTCGGCACGTACTGGCACTATGACGTTTGACTTAAAATCAATCGCTTGCACGCGGTCTGGCGTGATCAGCAACCGGTCGATTGCACCTTGGATGCGCCCACCGAGCTCTGGCAGCTCAGCAGTGATCTCGACCTCTGCAAGGCTGTCTGCGGTGAAAAGGCTGCTTAGATGCGGAGCGGTAAGGACACGAATAGCCTCATCGATCACCGGCATCGCCTCTGCCCCCAAAGCTGGATCCTCGTCCAATGCGAGAATTCCCGGGGCCAGGGTGCGCCAAGACGCTTCTGGCAGACTTGGCAAGTGCTCTAGCAAAAGATGTAATTGCCGCCCACGGCGGAGCGCTGCCTCTGGGTCGAGCCCCGCCTCGCCGGGCAGCGCTTTTGCTCCGCCTAGATCAGAGGGCGCTCGCGGTCGCGGCGTGGGCTCTGGCCGGGGCGCGCGCGTCTTTGTCCAATCCGGCAGCACCATCTCTTGATCCAAAGCGTTTTGGCGATCTGTTTGCAAAACACCGCCCGTCCAGTCGCCAGTGCCATAGCGGAGACCCGCCCCAGTGGGTGTCTGAATGGTCTCCGCCTGCAACGCGGTCAGGCCCGCCCCGATCGTTGCGTGCCAGCTATCGCCGGGATCGCTGCCGGTGTCGCCCGCGGCACAGGCGATCAGCCAACAGCGCGCCCGGGTCATTGCCACATAAAGCAATCGGTCGCGTTCTTGTCGCTGCCGTTCCGCCCATTGAGCGGCGGCCTCGGCTAGAACCGGGGGCATGTCGCCCACGCTGGGTTTCCAGGCCATCCAGTTTGGCTCCGCTTTCAGCAGCATGTCACGGTTCCGTAAGACCCGCTTAGCACAATCGGGCAAAATGACGATTTGCTCCTCGAGGCCCTTCGCCCCATGCACAGTCATCACCCGCAACTGCCCGCCGCTGCTTTCGGCTTCGCGTTTGATTTCGATCTCTTCTGCGGCGAACCAACTGAGAAAACCGGTGAGAGACGGAATTGCTTTGCTTTCATATTCGAGCGCCAAGCTGAGAAGCGCATCGATGGCTTCTTCGCTTTCGGGACCGAGTCGCGCGACCAAGCGCTGCCGCCCGCCATGGCGTGACAGGATCCGTTCCAGCAGATCGAAGGGACGCAAGTAATCGGTCTGCCCGCGTAGATCGCGCAGCATTTCAAGTGTGTCAGACCGGTCCTCGCGGATGCGGAGCGCTTCCCAAAGGTAGCCTTCCCGCCTGTGGGCCAGGCGAAAAAGATCATCCTCTGACCAGCCAAACAGAGGCGACCGCAACACCGCGGCGAGCGACAGGTCATCCTCTGGAGTTTCTAAAAACGCCAAAAGCGCAATCAGGTCCTTTACCGCCAGAGCTTCACCGAGGTAGAGCCGGTCCGCGCCAGCGATGGGCAGACCTTCGGCTTTGCAGGCGCGGATGATCTGGTGAAAGAGCGGGCCGCGGCGTTGCACGAGGATCAAGACATCTTCTGCCGTGATCGGGCGCCGTGTGCCATCTGGCAAGGGCAGGGTATCACCGCGCGCGATCCAGCCTGCAATTTCTTCTGCAATTTTCTTTGCCAGCACGGCGCTCGGATCGCTGTCGGCCACGCGGTCAAGCGGGTCATCCCAGGCGCGATCTTCCAGTTCGGTGCGTTCACGACCCTCCGGTGGCCAGAGGTCGACGCGCCCCGGCAGCGCATCGAAAAACGCCTGATGCGGGGCTTCTGGTTCGGCACCGGGGGTCGCGAGCATCTGAAAGCTTTGATCGACGCTCGCCAGGATCGCGGGCGCTGACCGAAAGGAATAGACAAGCTGACGTTCCGCGAGCACGGATCCACTGGCGGCCAGATCAGCGGCGTAGCGCGCGCGCATGGCATCAAATTCGTCCGGTGCTGCCCCTTGAAAAGAATAAATCGATTGCTTGCGATCACCCACCACGAACAGCGTTCGAGGATACGGATCGTCCGGGGCGGCGCTGGCGATAATCTCTTCGGTGAGCGCTGTGATCACATCCCATTGCACTGGGCTTGTGTCTTGCGCCTCATCCACCAGAATATGCGAAATACCGCCATCAAGCTTGTAGAGCACCCATTGCGCCATTGCGGAGCGATTCAAAAGCGCGCGGGTTTTGAGGATCAGGTCGTCGAAATCAAGCCAGCCGCGGGCCTGTTTCTCGACCTCCATCCGGGTCAGGAAACTGGCGGCGAATTTGTGCAAGGCGTGGCTCCGCCGGGCAGATTGCAATACGAGCCGATGCGGACGGGCCTCTGAGACCCGATCGGCAAGGCCGTCCAGCGCTTCGGAAAGCTCTGGACCCATGGCGTCGCGGGCAGCTTTGGTGCCGAGCTTTCCTGCCTTCGATCCATAGGGCGTTGCGGTTTTCGCCCCGGTGAGCAGTGCCCCTTCAAGCTGCTGGAGCCGTCTTTCGCTTGGCTCCAACGGCAAGCACGCTGCGAGTTTGGCGGCCAAATTACCGTCTTGTTTGCCCCCATGCGCCAAGTGGGTCGTTGCTTCGGAGAGGATTTGCGCTTCGCTGCCATCGAACGCCTCGGCCATGAGCGCAGCGGTGTTATAGCCCGGCGGCAGATCGAGCGCTTCCCAGATCTCGGTCGCCGTCAAGGGTGGATGGAACAGATCGCGGTGCTTCATCAAACCTTGCAGCAAGCCCTCGAACGCTTCATCGCCTGCCTCGGCCACAACCGCATGCAGATTTGCCGCCTCTGGCCCAAGGACAATGTCATCGGCGACTGTTGCCATGAGCGCAGCGTTTTGTGCCTCATCAATTTCTTGGAATTGCGGCGAAACCCCTGCCTCCAGCGGGAAGCGGCGCAGGAGGCCGGCGCAAAACGCGTGGATGGTTTGGATTTTCAAGCCGCCAGGGGTCTCGATGGCGCGGGCAAAAAGCCGCCTGGCGCGGACCAAGTGTTCGGCGGGCAACGCACCGGTTTCACCGACCGTAGCAAGCGCTTGCGCGAGTTCGGCATCTGGGGCCATTGCCCATGCGCCGAGCCGCGCAAAAAGCCGATTTTGCATCTCTGCCGCGGCCGCTTTGGTGAAGGTGAGACAAAGGATGCTTTGCGGCGGCACGCCTGCGAGCAACAGCCGCGCAACCCGGTCCGTCAGCACCCGAGTTTTGCCCGAGCCAGCATTGGCGGCGAGCCAAGTGGAGCGTTTGGGGTCTGCCGCATCGACTTGAGCGCGGGTCGCGTCATCCATGATCGCCGACCTCGATGCGCTCTGCGGGATCTGTCGTCTCCCATTCGCCAAAGCGCGACAGATGGTCGAAAACGCTGCCATAGGCGTCTTTTTCCGGCGCGCGCTTTGCAGTGTAGCCATGGGTGCCGGCAATATGTGCCGCCAGCAAGGCAGCGGTTCGTGCCAGAGTTTCGGCAGGTGGCGCGTCTACCAAGGGCGCAGGCGCAACTTTGGGCTTGGGACCAAGCCCCAGATACTCCGCTTGTGCGACGCGCTGTCGTCCCACCGATTGAAACCCGCCCGCTTCCGCCATGGCCGCGACCAGGAGAAGCTGCTTGTTGAAGCTTAATTGCTGGGCCTCGCTTGGGGGAGAACCGGTTTTATAGTCGTAGAGGTTCAGCTGGCCATCGGTTCGCAGATCGATCCGGTCGGCCTTCGCGCTGAGCGTCACGCCAGTGGTGCCGAGCGGTAGGCGTCCGTCGGCTTCGAAAAAGGCGGGTGTGGCGCTGATTAGGCGCTGCTTCTCCCCCCGGAGAAACCAATCTGTGATCCGTGCCATACGTGCTTGCCACAGCGCGCGAATGTGGGGCCATGGAACAAGCGCCTCAAGTGCAGCATCGGTGGCCCTCATCAGTCCGGCGGGATCCATCTGTGCCAAATCTGGGCCCGCAATCTCAAGTGCTCTGTGCAACACCGTGCCGCGCAGCGTAGGGTCGGGGGCTCGGGTCAGCGGCAAAAGCGGACGCAGTTTCAAATGACGGCTGGCATAGATGGCATAAGGATCGCGGATCAGAGACTCCACATCGCTGACCGAGAGACGTTCTGGCGCAGTTCCTGCAGGCGGTACGATGGATGGTCGGGGCGCGCGGGGAAGGTGGAGGTCCCATGCCTTGGGACGGTCGAGCGCTCTTGATAGCTGTAGCCAATGATTTCCACGCGCATGCATCTCTGCCAGCGCTTCAGGTCCCCTTTGATCGGGCAGTCCTTGGATCAAGGTGGTGAGGCGGTTCAGCCAACGCGCAGGGACCATCGGTGCTTGACCATCGCGCTTGGCCCGGGTCAGCACCACCTGCGGCGCGGCAGCGGCCTGCTGAAAGTCATGCGCCGAAAGCCCGATGCGCCGCTCCGGCGACAAAAGTCCTGCCTCGGCGCGCATGCGCCGGTTGAGCCAAGGGTCTGGATCGGGTGCCGGTGGCCAGATCCCTTCGTTCAGTCCGCCAAGAACCACCAGCTCGGCGCCTTGGACGCGCGCCTCCAGCGTGCCCCATATCATCACACCGGGATGTGGGCTGGTGGGATTGCGGACCTCATCGGTCAGATGGACCTGCAATAGGGCCGCAAACCCAGCTGCGGTGAAGTTGCCACCGGCGGTCGCATCAGCGGAAAGCTGGTCAAGTTTTCGGGCGGCTTTTTTCCCGTCCTCCCGTTGCCACAACTGCGCTTTTGTATGTGGGTCTTGCGGATCAGCCTCCGCGCCCGCCACCAGAAGCTCATAGAAAGTCAAAAGGGCAGAGACGCGTTCTGCCAATGGCGCCTCATCTGCCAACTCACTGAGCCCATCGATGAGGAACCCGATCCAATCAGCCCAGTCTTGGGCCTTTGGTTCTTGGTCCTTCGCCCAAGCTCGGAGCGTTTCGCCCGTCAGAAAAGCCGGACCAGATCGACGCTGCCACACCTCGTAGTCTCGGGTGAAAAGCAAGTGCTGATTGCGCCCCCCATTGCTATGGCTGAGCGGGTGCTTTAGCAGCGCGATCAACGCGGTGGCCTCAAGCGGTTGGGTCCAGAGCGCTGCGATCTGACGCAAGAGCCGTCCTGCCGCGGATTGCGTCAGGGGCTCCCCGCCGGAGTCGTCCGGGACGATCCCCCAACGATCCAAAAGCGCTGCAACCCTGCGGGTGAGCATTCGGTCAGGACTGATCAGGGCGACAGGGCGATTTTCTTCGGCCGCTGCGCGAAGGATCAGCGCGATGGCGGTGGCCTCTTCCCGGGGATCGGCAGCCTCGACAAAACAAATGTCTGACGTCGCTGTCGCAAGATCGCCGAGATCTGGGCCTTCGGTCTGCCAGCTATCGGTCACCGGCGCCGGACGCAGCGCGAGCGATACCATCGCGTTTCGGGCGGGGGACGGTGGCGCATCACCCCACCAGCGGGCGATATCTTCAGGCTCTTTTCCAGTGGCCGCCATGAGATCGGCGAAACGATATTGTGGGTGATCTTCCTGCGGCTGGGGCTGACGGAGCGTGTGCCATACGGTGTGCGGCATGGCAAAATCGAAACCGGGCAAGACCACATGACCTTGGGAAAGGCGCAGCACACCCTCCATTAGTTTGCGGGTTGTTCCGCGCGATCCGGTGGAGCCTGCGATGATCACTGGGGCCGCAGGCGGCTGATCCTCCCAGTCTTTGAGCAGCGTCTCTACCGCCAGTCGCTGGCGGCCTTCGGCGTCGGGTGGCGCGCCGGTTTCGCTGAGATAAGCGCTGAGCAGATTAAGGAACCGCTGGCTCCGCGCCCAGTGACCAGAAAGATCGGAAATATCGAGGGCTGCGATCTTTTCAAGCGACACGCCCTCGCCCTGCATCTCGTCGAGTAGTCGTGTCAGCGACGTTGCGAGGTCAAAAGCAACAGCACGGGGCGCCAGGTCGGGTTCTGCCGCCAGCAATCGGTCCACAAGCTGGGTCAGCTCTAACCGCCGCGCGAGGCTCGAGCGGGCAGGGGGCAACGGCCCAAGCGCCACATCGCGGCCAAGATCTGTGACGAGGCCCAGGCGTGGTAGGAGACGCGCGGGTCCGCTCGCAAAAGCGGCCTTCACGCGGCGCAGCATCCGCCCAGAATTGAGGTAAACTCGGGTCCGGGCGAGCGCTTCAGGCGGCTGATCCTCAAACCGCGCGGACAGACCTGCCACAAAGGCCATCGGAAAATCCGTGCCGGGATCGATACCCCATATCAGCCCCGACGCCATGGTTTAGCGCGTGGTCGGTTCTGCGAGCATTGCTTCAGCCATAGCAATGCCCCCAGGATGGCCAACATCACACCAGCCGCCGGTATGGAGTACCCCAAAAAGTCGCCCGGATTCAGCCGCGGCTTCCCAACACAGATTCAGGGAAAAAGCGCCATCCGGCATGTCCTGCAAGAGCTTTGTCGCCATGATCTGTGCGCCGGAATAGACCATTCCAGGACCCCGGAAGAGGCGGCCATCGGCGTCCATGGTGAAATCACCGATCTTGTTGTAGCCGCGTGCAGTGTTCACCGCAATGACCGCCAAAAGCGCGTCCATCCGGTCGGGTTCCCAAGCTGCGGCAAGTGTCTCCAGCGGATTGGGCCCGGTCCAAACCGCGTCAGTGTTCAAAGTATAGACCGTCCTTGGGTGGCCGAGTTCCGGCAGCGCGTGCTTAAGACCCCCGCCGGTATCGAGAATGACGGGTGATTCCTTACTGACGCGCAGACCACGTGCGGCGGCGTAAGTTTCGATTTGTTCAGGCAAGTAGTGCGCGTTGACCAGTTTTTGCGGGATTTTTGCGTCGTCTGCGAGCGCGAGCGCATGGTCCAGCAGCGGGCGACCTGCGACCTCAATCAGTGGTTTGGGCGTGCGATCGGTGAGCGGTCGCATGCGGGTGCCAAAACCCGCAGCAAACAGCATTATGGCTTGGGGATCGTCGCGCATCTGTCGGTCAATCTGTTTAGGACGTCCAGGTCTGGTGGGGGCAGCCATGTTAAGACTTCGTGCTGCAACGGGGCCAGATCGGGATGGGATAAATCATGCATCAAATGAGCCCAGACCCGCGGGATCAGGGCAATGTAGTGGGTTTTTCCGAAATGGAGCGACAGGCGCGAGAAAACCCCCAAGATCCGCAGGTTGCGTTGCGCAGCAAGAAGCGCATAAGCCCGGCGAAACCTGGTCTCTTTCAGCCCGCGCGCCGCAGTGTAATGTGCGATCATTTCTTGTTGTAGCGCACGAGGGACGTCGCGCCGGGCATCCTCCAAAAGCGATGCGAGATCGTAGGACGGGTGTCCCACCAGCGCGTCCTGAAAGTCAAGCAGGCCGACCCGGGCAGAGCCATCACGCTCTGGCAGCCAGATCAGATTTTCGGCGTGGTAGTCGCGTTGGATCAGAACGCTGGTTTCATTGGCGTGGGCCTCTAGCAGGGGCAGGATCGCCGCATGGACTGCGTGGGCCCCGGGGTGATCGGGGAAAGGCGCAGGCTCTGCGGTGCTTCCGCCGAGATACCATTGTCCCGCAAGAGCGGCCTTCTCCGCCATAAGCTGCACATCGTAGGGGCCGATCCAGTCAGGGGGAGGGTGGCGATGAAGTTCCACCAAGAGGTCTACGGCAGCGGTGTAGAGTTTGGTTTCCTCCGCGCGGCCTTCAGCAATGATGCGCGCATAAAGGGCGTCGCCGAGGTCTTCGATCAGGAGGAGCCCCGCCTCTCTGTCTTGTGCGATGATCCGAGGTGCGGAAAAGCCTAGCGCGCTGAGGTGCTGGGCGATCTGAACAAAAGGGGCGATCTTCTCGCCCTTTTCGGGCGGCGCGTCCATGAGCACCGCGCCTTGCCCATCAGGTCCATCGGTCAAACGTTCATAGCGGCGATTTGAGGCGTCTCCGGCAAGGGGTGCGCGCCGCGCAGACGCCCAGCCATGGGCGTCAAGAAAGGGGGCGATCTTCGCGGCGCGGGGGGTCATGAGGGCACGGTTTCCCATCTTGCTGCCGCCTGTTGGATTTGCTGACGCAGACTTCCCTCGGGAGCGCGAATAGAGAGTTCTCTGACAGTTTCATGCGCGCCTGGGGTGAAGCTTAATCGCGCTGCTTCAAGAGGTTGATCTGAGCCAAGCCGATCCGGCCATTCCACCAGACAAAGCGCGCTGTCGAATGCGTCTTGCAGGCCCAGTTCAATCGCTTCGTCTGCAGTGTTCAGTCGGTAGAGATCGCTGTGCCAGATCTCCAAATCTCCTGCGTGGTAGGTTTGAACCAGGGTGAAGGTGGGCGATGGGATGTCTTCGGCCAATCCAAGATCGCGCAGACGTCGGTCGATCAAAGCGCGGGCGAAATGGGATTTCCCGGCCCCGATTTCGCCTTCGAGAAGCAGCACATCCCCCGGTCCCAGGAGAGGCGCAAGGGTACGCGCGAAATAAGCGGTCTCATCGGGGTTTTGGAGTGTTAAGCTAAGGTCAGGCGGCATGATGGCGAGACTATGGGACAGCCCGCCGGGCGCAGCAAGCCGGTTCAGCTATCCATAAAAACGCCCTGGGTCACCTTGCCCGCAGCCTCCGACGGTCTGCGGCTGTCAGAGCGGAAGCTGATCATAAGATTGCCGGCGGTGATCGGGTGCAAACGGCAGGTCATGCGCGCGCCGTTTTCCAACATCAACCGGCCAAGCCAGGCCGATCTTTGAGGGCGATTGATCAAAACCTCTTCAAGCGCCTCGATGCCGCCACCGGGTCTGCAGGCCTCTTTCCAGCGGTCAATCGCTTCATGCACAGAGATATCAGAAAGTGCACTTTCGGCATCAAGATCCCACAGAGCCGCGAAGGCCGGGTTGGTGAGGATCAGGGTCCCGGTTGGGGAGAAGACCCCAACAGCGTCTTCGAGACTGTTGATCACCGATGCGCTGAGTTCAATTTCAGAGCGGAAGGTGCGGGTAAGCGAGACCTCTTTTGAGATATCCTCAAAGATGAAAGCCACCGCTCCGTCCGGGTGTGGGCGACCGCGCACCTTGTAGGTTTGGCCGGTGGGCAGATCCCATGTTTCCTCATAGGTGCCGTCTGCCGCCTCGGATTCAAGTTGCGCGATTTTCATCCGCCAGCTGCGATAGTCTTTAGGTTCGGGCACCCGCTGGTGATCCCGCAACCCGTCAAGAAACGCTCTGAGTGTCGGCTTCTTGCTCAAGAACTCCGAGGAAAGCCCGGAAAGGTCCAGAAGCGCTGGATTGAAAAGAGCAAGCTGGCGTTTCCGGTCGAACACCGCGAGACCCACCGTCAGATGCGCAAAGGTTTTGGTCAGTGTCTGCACAAAATTGGACAGCGCGGCCTCTGTCTTCACCAGTCTGTCAATGGGGCTGGCGAAGCACAGCAGATCCTCGCCTTCTTCTGTGGTCACCAGATCGAACCAGCCTGGATCCCCAGGTCCGGACAGGGATACGCGCCGGGTGTCGTTTACACCCGCCTGGACATCGCCATCAATAAGATCGGGAAACAGCGTTGGTGGCGGCCATGTTAGCAAGGCCCCGCTGCTGGTCGATTCAATAGCCTTGGACATATAGGCGCTATTGGCCCAGATCACGGTGCCATCCGGGCGCTGTCGCCAAATCAGAGTTGGTGCGAGTTCTGCCACCGAGCGCAAAGTCGTGAGCTCGGACTGCATCGCCGACAACGCATAGCGTTCAACGGTTTCAGGCAGTTCGCCGCTTTCTTCGTTCTCATCAAGCGACAGACGGACCAACCCGTCTTTCCATTCCGCTGTCAGCACCATCCCGGAGCGGGCGCCGGTGCTTTCTTCGATCCTGATGAGACCTTTTTGTTGAAGGTCGGATAGCTGGTCTTCAAGCTCGTTGAAGCGCGGCGCAAAGGTGAGGACAAATCGGGTCCAGTCATCGCCGTCTGGCACGCGTTTGGGCAGCAACCGCCGCGCTCTGGCGGTGGCATCGATCAAACGGCGCCCTTCGAAAAGGTAAACGATCCCACCATCGGTGAGCGTTTCACCGCCGGTGCCGCGTGTTGCTGGCCACGCCGAAACAACCACCAAGGCAAAGCTTGCAGCGGCAAAGCCAATCGCGGCCATCCAAACTATTGTGGTCAGATCCAACATACAGGCCTTAAAACAGAGGATATCACCCAGGGTGTACTAAGGTAAATGAGGTTAATGCCCTGTTAACACATTCACGCCGCTCTGCAAAATGGTCATGCCTTAAGAGGTTGATTTTCACCCAAAGCCGCAAACCGATGGCCCGCTGCGGTCGAAATCTGTTCTCTCGGCCAAAAAACCTCCACAATAGCGCCACGTCTCATGGGCGTTTCTTCGTGCGTTAAAAATGGGTCGCTGCCATTAGAAAACGCTAGATTTGCACCCGAACGTTCCAAAAGGGTCTTTGCGATGAAGAGACCGAGCCCCATGCCTTCATATTCGGGGCGTTTCTTTTGTTCAGCTTCTGTTCTACGCCGCTTCAAAAAAGGGTCCCCCAATCGTCCGATGACCTGGGCGGGAAATCCGGTGCCATCATCGGCGATGCGGATGATGATGTCCGATTGTGTCCAATGCGCGTCGACCCAAACCGTGGCTTCGGCGAAATCGACGGCGTTCTGAACCAGGTTCCGCAGACCGTGAATGATCTCTGGCCGGCGTTGGATCATTGGTTGTTGAGTTTCGCCATCTTCACTTGGGGCGACGTCGAACTTGATCTCGACACCGCGGTCCATATGGGGCTGGGCTGCCTCTCGGATCACTGTGTCGATCGGCGCGCTTTGCAGATGTTTGTCTTCCTTCCCGGCCCGGCCCATGGAGTGCAGTATATCGCGACAGCGGTCGGCCTGTTCGCGGATCAGGTTGGCGTCGTCTTTGAGATCGGGATCGTCCAACTCGGTTATCAGTTCTGAACTAACCAGTTTGATCGTGGCCAAGGGCGTCCCGAGCTCATGGGCTGCGGCGGCGACAACTCCACCCAAATCGGTGAGCTTTTGTTCACGCACAAGCGCCATCTGTGTCGCCAAGAGTGCCTCTGACATGGCGTGTATCTCGGTACTGATCCGGTGCGCATAGGCGGCTAAGAAGATCAGCCCGATCACAATTGCGACCCAGAACCCAAAAAGAAAGTCCTGTGGCATGCGCATGATCAAACCGCCATAGGTCTCAAGCGGCATGTGATAGACCCCAACCAAGCTGATCAGTGCCATGGCCGCCCCACCAAGAAGAAGCGTCGACCGAAGGCTCAACGCAGAGGCCGAGATGGTCACCGGTGCAAGGATCAGCAGCGCAAACGGGTTGTGCAGCCCGCCCGTCAGAAACAGCAGAAAGCTCAGTTGCGCGATGTCGAAAAGCAGCATTGAGACAACTTCGCTTTCAGTGAGGCGCTTGTTTTCGGGAAACAGAAAGATCGCCACAAGATTGGCCGCAACAGACGCGCCGACCGCGAAGAAACACAGCGCAACATCGAGCTTTAGGTCAAACACCCATTGCGCCACGGTGATTGCGATCAATTGTCCCGCGATCGCGATCCAGCGCAAAACAATGAGTGTTCTCAAACGGATCCAATGACCGCGCGCGCTCGGGTTGAAAGGGTCGAGGATTGGATCAGCCAATTGTGTTCTCGCGTCGCTAGCCAAGGCCATGGTCATGAGTTAGCTGCATTTTACAACATCTGACCAGAGTTTGCGGAAAGGATTTTGTGATGTCGCGGCTTACAGCGCTCTTGGGCGGAACAGCCCTTGTGGTCGTCCTTGGGGTCAGTGCCTATTTCGCTTTGGCACCAAGAGGCGCTGGCGAAGACCGGTTCGCACAATGCCGCGAAACCACGATTGCCGGGGGCAGCAACGCCATTGGCGGCCCGTTTGAACTGGTGGATGGCACCGGAAAAACCCGCCGCGACAGTGATGTCATCACAGGACCGACGCTGATCTATTTCGGCTATACTTTCTGTCCCGATGTCTGTCCGCTCGATGTGGCACGGAACGCCGATGCGGTGGCGCTGCTGGAAGAGCAAGACGGTATTGAGGCAACGCCCGTGTTCATCACTATCGATCCGGCGCGCGACACCCCGGAGGTCGTCGGCGAATACGCTTCGATTATGCATGATCGGATGATTGGCCTGACCGGAACGCCCGAACAAGTCAAAGCTGCCAGCCAAGCCTATAAGACTTATTACAAGGCCCATGAGGCAGAAGACGAGTTTTACCTCGTCGATCATAGCACCTTTAGCTACCTGGCATTCCCCGAAGAAGGTGTCGTCGAAATCTTTCGCCGTGACATGGATTCTCAGAGCCTGGCCAATAGCATGAAGTGTTTTGCCGAATCCGTCTGAGGTAAATTGACGCGCCGAACAACTCGCTTTAGAAGATGCTGGACTTGGTTAACCGGAGAAAGCGATGTCAACCAACGAGCAGCCAAATATCGGCGAGGACAAGACCCTTCTGCTGGTTGACGATGATGAGCCTTTTCTGCGTCGCCTGACCCGAGCCATGGAAAAGCGGGGCTTTGCGCCTGAACCCGCGGGATCCGTCGCTGCGGGCAAGGCCATCGCCACGGCGCGCCCGCCGGCCTATGCGGTGGTTGATTTGCGGCTGGAGGATGGCAATGGGCTCGATGTGGTCGAAACACTGCGGGAAAAGCGCCCCGATTGCCGGGTTGTGGTGCTGACCGGTTACGGTGCCATTGCCACAGCAGTTGCAGCGGTCAAGATCGGGGCGACCGACTATTTGTCCAAGCCTGCTGATGCCGATGACATCATGGCGGCCCTTTTGGCCCCGCAGGATGAATTGCCGCCGCCGCCGGAAAATCCCATGTCCGCCGACCGTGTGCGGTGGGAGCATATTCAGCGGGTCTATGAGCTTTGCGACCGCAACGTATCAGAGACTGCACGTCGGCTGAACATGCACCGTCGGACCTTGCAGCGGATCTTGGCGAAGCGCAGCCCGCGCTAGATTAATGAGCTAAGCACCTAACTGCGCTTAGAATTGGTTCGATGTCTGAGCCGATTCACTCATTGAATTCTACAATAGCCGTACACTTGAGAAGGCATCTCAAAATCCTCCGCTCTTCTTGAAAGAGAGTGTACGGCGGCTTTTTCTGCCAGCCTGACGAAGGTTTGCGCGATCTGTTCGATAAAGGCACTTGCTTACCAGGCGTGCTCACCTCCATCGATGTCCAAAAACTGGCCGTTTTTTGACGCCAACAGCCCATCGACAAACAGAGCCAAGACGGCTTCTGCGACATCGTACGGGCTGCGTTCGGCATTACCGCCGCCCATATCGGTCTTCATCCAGCCAGGGTTGAGGGCCACGGCAACGCGGCCCGTGTCGGCGAACTCAAGGGCCAATGATCGCGTAAACATGTTCAGAAGTGCTTTGGATCCAGCATAGCCGTAGTGCCCACCGATGGACTTGGCCCCAATCGAGCCAAGCCAGGAGGATACATTCAGGACCGCCACATCTTGTGCCAGGATCGGTAGAAGTTTTGATACCAGCGTCATCGGCGCAAGCGCATTGATCCAAAGAGCATCGGCGACGTTCTCGGCATCGAAGTGTTCTATGCTGAATGTCGATTGAAAGTAGTTTGGGTCGTCTTTTCGATCCTTTGGATTAAACCCGGCATTGTTGATGAGCAGATCAATCGGCAGGCCCTTTTTCACAAGCTGGGTGCCGAGTGATGCAATGCTTGCTTGATCGCTCAAATCCAGTTCAAGAGCTTCATCCACGTGCTGCCCATTCAATGCCGATGCGCTTCGCGCAGTGCCGAGTACGTAGAAACCACGGTCGTGCGCGCTCTTTGCCAAAGCTGCACCGAGCCCGCGGTTTGCCCCAGTGATCATGACAGTTTTTTGCTCCACTGATAGTGTTCCTCAATAAACCTTTATCGCCGCAATGCCGGCAATCATCAAAGTCAGCCCGGCGGCGCGCCCGATGCTCAGCGTGTGCTGTGGGTTTCCAAATGCGCCAAAATGGTCGAGCAAAAGTGCCGTCATGATTTGTCCAACGAGGATCAGGCCGGTGGTAAGACCGACACCAAGTTTCGGCGTCAACACAACGATCGCTATGATGTAGATTGTTGCTATCAAACCGCCAAGCCACACGGTTTTGGGCGCATTCGCCAAATCAACGATGCTGGGCAGTGTGGGCCGCGTGAAGGCCACAATGATGGTTAGAACCAATGAACCAGTCAAAAAAACAATGAGGCTGGCGGTGAACGCGTTGCGCGTAACCCCACCCAACTGTCCATTGAAGGTCAACTGGAGCGGGACCAAAGCGCCGGTCGCAAATGCGCCGATCATGAGCAACCATTGTGTCACGTCATAATTCTCCCTTTCTTGAAGGTTGCGATGCGTGCTGCTGACCGCCGACTATCGCACCAACAGTCGCAACCAATGCCTCTACTTTCGGGATCTGCGGCGCATGCTCAGCATTGATATCAGTGATTTTGGTGATCCTTGCTCGCGCGATCATCCGCGTTTGAGGTGGCGTCGATAGGTCTTGGTCTTGCAATGCGCGGGTATCGACCTTTGGCACAGTTCCAAAGGCCAAAAAGGTCACCGAAACCGGGGCGGCTATTGGTGTGTCAGAGGTTCGTGCACCAAACTTGCCAGAATGGTGCCGCTCCTTCGATATCGCATCCGGGTAAGTTGACAAGAGTGACAGCGCGACCTGAGGCCTCAAAACGTGCTTCGACATCTCTCCAATCGGCTGCTGATTGGCGCGCGCTGTGTCTCGCCTATCATTGTGCCAACGCGGCGTTGACTTTGCGTGCGGTAGCCGCTGCAGACACTTGCTGCTGACCGGTGATCAGTAGACCATCCTGGATCGCGAACTCTTCCAGCGGGCCGCCGACTTCGAAGGTTGTGTCTTCCAGTTTGCGCGCCTCGGTTTCGATCCAGAAGGGCTGGATTTTCATACCAACGGCGTTTTCAGCATATTCTTCTTCAGAGTTTGCGAAGCCGGTCCAACGCTTTCCCTTCACCAAGAGATCGCCATTTGAAAGCTTCGTTTTCAGAAGGACACAGGTGCCGTGGCAGACGGCTGCGGTGATTTTGCCAGCCTCATAAAAGCTTGCCACTGACTTTTGCGTGCGTTCGTCGTCAATCATCGTGACCATCGGGCCCTGACCACCAACGACAAAGATCGCGTCGAAGGTCGCGAGATCGAGATCGGCTAAGGCCGGTGTATCCACCAGCAAGGTCATTTTTTCTGGGTCGGATTTGAAGGCGCGCGAGATTTGGTCATCTGCCGAATACCCGCTTTCGTCGTCGGGATCAGAATACCCATCGGCTTGAAGATCGCCCCCGTCGGGCGAGGCAATGGTGATATCGTGGCCAGCGTCTTTGAAGACTTCAAAGGCATGGCTGAGCTCCGCCCACCAGAATCCAATGGGCCAGCCGGTGACAGGAGACGTGGTTGGGTTTGATGCGAGCATCAGAATATGTTTGGGCATGGGCTGTCCTTTTCGTGTCTTAGCCAATTCGGGGTGGCGTGGTCGCGACCCAGGCTGGTAGCCCTTGAATGGTGCTCAACCAGCGCGCGACATTGGGAAAATCACCGAGCGGGAAGCCAGCTTCCTCTGCATGGCTGAAGTCCCCCGCGACAGCAAAATCCGCAACGGTCAGGCGGTCGCCGACCAAATAGTCGGTTCCCGCAAGAGCCGAGTCCAAAATCTTCAGCAATGCGCGAAGCGTCTCCATTGCTGCATCACGTTTGGCCTCGTCCGCTTCGATACCGCGCACACGCTTGAAGTAGTTCTCGACATGAAGTGGCACCACCACAGGCGAAAGCTCGACGGATTGCCAGATCATCCATTGGGTGATGTGGCCCCATTCCTGCGCAGACTGACCTAAAAGATCATTGGGCGACTGGGCTGCAAGGTAAATGAGAACTGCGTTTGCTTCCCAAACGGTGTACTCACCATCCTTGATCGCAGGGATCTGTCCCATCGGATTGATCTGCAAAAAAGCATCTGTTTTGTGCTCTTTCGCTTGCATCGATAGAACTTTTTCCTCGACATCAATGCCAAGGTGCTGGGCCAATGCGCGGGCCTTGCGTGCATTGTGAGACATGGGCCAGTGGTAAAGTTCCATCATGTTTCCTTGGGGTTTGTGTGAGACAGGGCAAAGCCGAACGACCGGCCAAGAGGTCCTTTTAGAGCGGACCAAATCCAGAGCATCGCCAGAGATTCCAAGTGTCTGGCATTGGACAAAGGTCCGCCATCAACCGCTTCGAAGCCTGCGTCTTCGGCCAAAGTAAGGGCGGTTTGCTTTGCAGCAGTTTCGTCGCCCGCGACGAACATTAACGGCCGCTGCATAAGCA
>JBCDGN010000049.1:0-29922 GCA_038751255.1 Pseudomonadota bacterium | reverse complement strand
GTTTGAATTAGTTTTTCGTCAGAGGCGTTGCGAAGTCCCCGGAGACCAGTAACACGTCATCGACCGCTTAGAGCGCCATTGGCCCAAAAGATAGGTGCAGTACTCGGAAGGTGTTTCGTGCACCCAAGGGCAGATAAGTTACAGTCAAAAGGCAGCGCTACTGCGCGCAAGTGCGACGGTTTTCTGATCGACGCGCGCGCCATCATTTTTTTGGTCAAGTATGAAGTGTTTTCTGAGCTTCGTGATAGTCCTTCAACCTGTCTGTAAATTGCCAAATACGCAGAACCTCTTCTTCGATCTCATCGACCGCTTCCGGTGACGGCAAGTATCCACGCATGAGACACTCTTTTATGAAACCAGCTTGGCGGTAAATATTCCGCAATCGGGGTTTCAATGCGGCGTCTGATCCCTCTTCAATGACTTTTAAGATACGGTCGGTTGTGGTGTTAAGTTGGATGTTGAGGTTATTTCTTGCACGGGTTTCTGAGATTGCGGCGTAAATCTTACTTCTCAGTGAGTCCACTGACAGATCATTCTTACTCACAAAATTGGCGCATCCAGCACGGATGGAATCGACAATAACTTGCTGGTCTTCTTGCCCAGAGATCATGATGCTTGGGCTATGAGCGCTTTTTGGATGCTGGCGGATCACATTAAGAGCGTCCAAACCAGTGTCTGTGCCCAGCATGTGATCGATGAGAAAGACCGACGTCGCGGTGTGATCAAGTTCTTTGGTGAGTTCGTCAACCGATGCACAGCCCGTCGCGTGAAATTCTTTTCCCATCTTGGCGACCATGCGTTCTAATCGCTTTCGGTCAAAACTGTCGTCGTCAAGTATGAGGACTTCCACAGGTAGCGGAACACTTGCCGCGTTCAGGGGCTTTAGACCGTCAGAAATATCGATGTCGTGCATTGGCTCGACCTCCGGAAGTCATAGAACTCACTACGCATTGTCGAGAAAGTGTTTCGATTGGGTGAAATCGGCTATGGATCGAGTGATCGATGACTTCGATATTGATTTAAATGTGGAGATTAAACGCGTTGGAGCATCAACCGGTGTCACGTTTCCGGCGCGGTTCTGTGTAGGGCAATGAATGAACCGCACCGGCACGTGAGCGTTTAGTGTGACCGGTAGATTTCATAAGGATGAGGCAGGCCTAGGGCTGCGGTTTGTTGAATTCTGGGTCATTGTTTGGCGAGATCTGGGCAACCTTTCCGCGGACAGTTATCTTGTGCTTTCCCAATGGGCGCGCCGCAACTGGCTTGGTGGGTGACCGAATTCGGAGGTGAAACACCGTGTGAAATGGCTGTGATTGGCGAAACCCGTGGCGAAGGCGATTTCAGTCAATGGCAGAGGCGATTGAACGATCAGGCGCCGCGCAACTGCCAATCGACTGCGCCTGGCATAGCCCATGGGCGTCGTCCGCAAGTGATCGCGAAAAAGTCGTGTCATCTGGCGCACCGACACACCTGATCGCGCCGCGAGAGCAGGAAGGCTGGGGGGCGTGGAAGGGTCTGCTTCGATCACCGAGACAGCTTCAAGCAGCGCTGGATGCGCGGAACCCAACCGCTCTGCCAGTCCCGCGCGTTGTGGACCGGCGGAAGGACGGATCTCGGTGTGCAAAAACCAATCGCTGACCGATCGTGCCAAGGAAGCACCGTGATCCGATGCGATCAGATGGTGCATCATATCCATCGGTGCAGTGCCGCCAGCGCAAGTGATGCGGTCGCGGTCAATCACAAAGAGCGACCGTTCTAACGCAATGTCAGGGGCGATCTCTCGCAGGGCATCGGCATGTTCCCAATGAACCGTCATTCGCCGGCCACCCATCACCCCGGCTTTGGCGAGGATCAAAGGGCCGCCCGAGACACCGCCCACCACCACGCCAGAGCGTGCGGCATTCCGTATTGTGGCGAACACCTTCGGGTCCTCAAACTGTTCCGCCCGACCACCAGCAACGACGAATAACCAATGAAGTTTCTGCCAAGCCCCAAGTTCACGGTCTGGCTGCACCGCGATCCCCTGAGAAGAGGCCACCGGGGCGCGGTCTTCTCCCAATACGGTGATCTGGTAAGGGGGTGACGCGCCAAGTCGGTTGGCGGCCCGGAGCGGCTCGGTCAGCGCGGCATAGGACATCAGCGCAAAGCCGGGGCAGAGGATGATCCCAATCTGGTTGGCCATAATGTGATAGTCAGCGGCTATTTTGGACAAGTCAATCCGGAGAGGGCGCCTAAGATGACGCGAAAGGTGGTCTCGATGCGTTACTCAGCCCTGGAAATTCTGAAACAAGGTCTGCGCGGCAATCTGCATTGGCCTCGGATGTGGCGCACACCGGAGCTCAAGCCAGGCTATGATGTCGTGATCGTCGGCGGCGGCGGCCACGGCCTCGCCACGGCGCATTACCTTGCCCAACTGCATGGCGTTACAAATGTGGCCGTCCTTGAAAAGGGCTGGATCGGCGGCGGCAATGTTGGGCGCAATACGACAATGATCCGGTCCAACTATCTGCTGCCCGGCAATCAGCCTTTCTATGAGATGTCGCTGAAGCTTTGGGAAGGGCTGGAGCAGGACCTCAACTACAACGCAATGGTCAGCCAGCGCGGGATCCTAAACCTCTGCCATTCCGACGCGCAGCGCGACGGCTTTATTCGGCGTGGGAATGCGATGTTGTTGTCTGGCGCAGGGGCAGAATTTTGGGAGCCAGAGCGCATTCGTAGCTTTCTGCCGATGATCGATTTTGACAATGCGCGCTTTCCGATCCGCGGGGGGCTCTGGCAACCCCGAGCAGGGACCGTGCGCCACGACGCCGTCGCTTGGGGCTTTGCTCGTGCCGCTGACGGGGCCGGTGTCGACATCATTCAGAACTGCGAAGTCACCGGTTTCACGACGGAGGCGGGGCGCTGCACCGGGGTTGAAACCACACGCGGCCCAGTCCGGGCAGACAAAGTTGCCATTTGCGTCGCAGGCTCTTCCAGCCGCGTGATGGCCAAGGCCGGATTACAGCTGCCAATCACCAGCCACGCGCTGCAGGCTTGTGTCACTGAGGGGCTGAAACCTTTCCTCCCCTGCATCGTCACTTTCGGCGCCGGGCATTTCTATGTGTGCCAGTCCGACAAAGGCGGACTGGTCTTCGGCGGGGATATCGACGGCTACGCCTCTTACGCGCAGCGCGGCGGTTTGGCGACAATTGAAGATGTCTGCGAAGGCGGCATGGCGGTGATGCCTGCCATCGGGCGCGCGCGAATTCTGCGCACCTGGGGCGGGTTGGTGGATATGAGCATGGATGGCTCTCCCTTTATCGACAGGACCGAGATCCCGGGGCTCTATTTCAATGGCGGCTGGTGCTATGGTGGTTTCAAGGCAACACCAGGCTCGGGCTTTGCCTATGCTCATCTCCTCGCAACCGATGAAAGCCTGCCAGAAGCGTCTGCCTTCCGGCTGGATCGCTTCGCCACTGGCGCGGTGATCGACGAAAAGGGCATGGGCGCCCAATCAAACCTGCATTGAGGCCTCGCCATGTTGATCGATCATCCCCTGCTTGGCCCAAGAGACGCAAGCGAGTTCACCATCAAAGGCGAAGCGCGCCTGCTCGATCGGCCCAACCCAGCGGCATCTGATGCGGCAGAGACGTTCCACAGCTACTTGCATCTGCGCGAAAACCCTGCCGGGCTGGTCCGGGAACTTTGGTTCCACGATGAGGGCGACCGGTCCTGGCTGGTCGTCACGCGCAATACGCTCACCCATGAGATCGTTGCGGTGGAATTGGCGCGCGACGTCGCCGCACGCTTACGGGGTGCGGAGGTATGAGCGGTTACCGTCTGGACGCGGGGGGTCAGATCGACCGCAACGCCAAGCTTTCCTTCCGATGGGACGGTAAGTCCTTGTCGGGATTTGAGGGCGACACGCTTGCCTCGGCACTTCTCGCGAATGGGCAAAGCCTCGTGGCCCGATCGTTCAAATATCACCGGCCACGGGGGATTATGACTGCGGGGTCAGAAGAACCCAATGCGCTTGTCACCTTAGGTGAGGGCGCCGCAACGACCCCGAACACCAAGGCCACCGTGGTGCCTTTGCGCGACGGATTGGTCGCGCACAGCCAGAACTGGCGCGGATCGCTGAAATGGGACTTGATGAGCCTCAACGACGTGCTCAGCCCGGTTTTAAGCGCTGGCTTCTACTACAAAACCTTCATGTGGCCGAAATCCTTTTGGGAGCGGCTCTATGAGCCTGCGATCCGGGCCTCGGCGGGTCTGGGCGCTTTGTCCGGCAGCGTCGATCCCGACAGCTATGCCAATGGCTTCAAACATGCCGATCTTTTGGTGATTGGCGCCGGGCCTGCGGGGTTGATGGCGGCGCTGACGGCGGGCCGCGCCGGACTTCGGGTGATCGTCGCGGATGAGGATACGCGCTTAGGCGGACGGCTTAACGCAGAAACTCTGGAGATCGCGGGCGCACCGGGACACCAATGGGCAACGGAGGCAGCGGCGGAGCTCGCGGCCCTGCCAAATGTGACTGTGATGCCTCAAAGCACAGTCTTCGGGGTCTATGACGGCGGCCAATACGGCATTCTTGAGCGCGGGACTGCGCAAGTACGCGCCACGTTCTGGCGGGTCCGGGCGCGCCATGCGGTGCTGGCCTCAGGGGCAACGGAACGGCCCATCGCCTTTCCTGGCAATGACCGGCCGGGCGTGATGATGGCGGGGGCGGTTCGCACCTATCTCAACCGTTTTGCGGTCGCGACTGGCCAGCAAGTGGCGCTTTTTGGGAACAATGACAGCCTTGCCAGGACCGCGCGCGATTTGCGAGCGGCGGGTGTTGACGTTGTGGTTGAACTTGACAGTCGCGCAGGCGCCTCGGTGATTGGCACCAACGGTCGTCAAGGTCTGCGGCAGATCATGACCGGCGATGGAACCTGGCGAGAGGCCGATTGCCTGGCGATCTCGGGGGGGTGGTCTCCAAATGTCCATTTGATGTGCCACCACCGCGGTCGTCCCGTTTGGCGCGAAGACATCGCCGCATTTGTGCCAGGGCCCGACCTGCCGCCGGGGATGCTCTGCGCAGGCGCTGTGACAGGGGCGGGCTCGCTGAGCGCAGCACTGCGGGAAGGCGCCGCAGCTGCGGTAAAAGTCGCAGAGGCCCATGGCACGACCGCCAGAACAGAGGTTCCCCAGGCTGAGGACGAACCCACTGCCATCGCAGCCTTCTGGCATGTCAGCGGTGCGAAAGGCCGCGCCTTTGTCGATTTTCAGCACGATGTCACCACGAAGGATATTATCCAAGCAAAGACAGAGGGTTTCGAGGCCGTCGAACATCTCAAACGCTACACCACGCTTGGGATGGCGACTGATCAGGGCAAATCCAGTAATGTGCTGGGGCTCGCGCTGATGGCAGAGGCGCGCGGAGTACCGATTGCAGACGCCGGGACGACGATCTTTCGCCCGCCCTATACGCCGGTTCCTATTGGTGCCTTTGCTGGGCCCCATCGGGGTCCGCAGTTCCGCCCCGTACGCCGCACCCCTTCAGAGCCTTGGGCAAAGGAACAGGGCGCGGTTTTCATCGAGGCCGGCCAATGGATGCGCGCCCAGTATTTTCCACGCGCGGGCGAGCAAAGCTGGCAGGAAACGGTTGCGCGGGAAGTCACCACCACGCGCAGCAGCGTTGGGGTCTGTGATGTCTCCACCTTAGGCAAGATTGAGGTCCAGGGGCGCGATGCGGCGGCCTATCTGAACTTTGTCTATTGCAACGGCTTCGCAAAGCTTGCTGTAGGCCGAACGCGCTATGGTCTGATGCTGCGTGAGGACGGGTTTGCCTATGACGACGGAACCTGCGCACGGTTGTCAGAGCATCATTACATCGTCACGACCACCACAGCAAAGGCGGGGGAAGTTTACCGGCATATGGAATTCGTCCGTCAATGTCTTTGCCCCGAGATGGATGTGCATCTGATTTCGACCACCGACGGCTGGGCGCAATATTCCGTCGCAGGGCCGCAATCGCGCAGCTTACTGTCCCGGCTGATCGACGAGGATATATCGGACACGGCCTACCCCTACATGGCCTGCGGGGCGGTGACGGTTTGCGGAACCGCGGGACGGCTTTTTCGCATCTCTTTTTCTGGCGAGTTGGCCTATGAGGTTGCGGTACCAGCACGCTACGGCGATGCGTTGATCCGGGCTTTGATGGCCGAAGCTCAGAGCTTTGATGGAACCGCCTACGGGACGGAAGCGCTCGGCGTGATGCGTGTGGAAAAAGGCCATCCTGCAGGGGCGGAGTTGAATGGACAAACCACCGCGGCTGATTTGGGTTTGGGTCGGATGGTGTCTTCGAAAAAGGATTCAATCGGTGCTGTGGCGTCTCGGCGCCCTGCTTTGCTGGCGGAGGACCGCGCCCAACTTGTGGGGCTGGTGCCGGAAGACAAGTCCAAAAGCTTGCGCGCCGGGGCGCATTTGCTGGCCACTGACGCGGCTGCTGAGATGGGCCAGGATCAGGGTTGGATCAGTTCCGCAGTGCATTCGCCCACATTGGGTCATGACATCGCCTTGGCCTTTCTCAAAGGCGGCGCGAACCGGGCCGGCGACCGCATCAGAGCCTGGGATGGGTTGCGGGGGCGCGATATACTGGTCGATGTCGTAAGCCCGCATTTCTATGATCCAGAGGGCGCAAGGCTAAGGACTTAAGCGATGAGTTTGGACGCGTTGAAACCCCGCCCTGTCTTCTCTGAGCAACTCGAGATTGGCGGTTGGACACTGTCAGACCTGAGTGAATTGCCTCTGGTCAACCTCTCAATCCCACTGGGCGACGAAGCAGCAGTTGTCACAGCGCTTGACGCGGCTGGCCTTGCTTGGCCCGTGCCGGGTCAGAGCGTCGGGAATGCTGCACGCGGGCTTCTGCGGATGGGCGGTGATAATGCGCTCGTCTTTGGCATGCCGCTTGAGGCCTTATCCGATGCTTTGGGCGATACCGCCTGGCTCACCGATCAGTCGGATACTTGGGTCGGGCTGCGGCTAACCGGTGGCGATCCAAGGGCTGCGTTGGCCTATCTATGCGCGCTCGATCTTGCGGACAGTGCCTTCCCGGATGGCGCGGGCGCCCGCACACGGATGGCGCATCTGTCGGTGATCCTTCTTCGCCAGTCGGCAGAAGATTGGTGGTTTTGGGCGCCGAGAAGCTCGATTGAGAGCTTCATTCACGCCCTCAAAGATGCTTTCAGGCTTGCGGAACGTAGAAAGCGCGCCACGTAACCACAATCGTGCTTTTCTTACTTGGCAGACAGGGGCTAGCGATGTTGTGCTGGCCATGTAATCCTCGACAGCAACCCGTTTGAGGAGCGCGCCACGTGCAAAAGCCCGTCGAGACCCCTGTTCCCTCCGATACGCCAGCAAGTCTGGAGGCCGCGATCGGGCGTACTGTGCGCAACCTGCGACAGGGTCTGGGGGTGACGATTTCGGACCTGGCACGCTCGACCGAGCTTTCGGTTGGCATGGTCAGCAAGATCGAGAACGGGCAAACCTCCCCGTCTCTGTCGACACTCAAGGCACTTGCGGCGGCGCTGAATGTGCCTATCTCGATCTTCTTTCAGGATTTCGATGTGCGTCGCGATGCGAGCTATGTGCCCGCCGGGCAGGGCGTCAAAATCGACCGACGCGGAACGAAATCGGGCCATGTCTACGAGCTTCTGGGCCACTCGCTGCGTTCGGCGGTTCAGATCGAGCCCTATCTCATCACACTGGGCTCGGATGCGGAGACCCACACCACCTTTCAGCACCCCGGCCATGAATTCCTCTATATGCTCTCTGGCGAAGTGATCTATCGCCATGGCGAACAGAGCTATCACCTTCATCCCGGCGATGCGCTGTTCTTTGACGCGCTCGCGCCCCATGGGCCTTCAGAGACGCCTCAACTGCCCGCAACCTACCTGTCGATCATCGTGACACCGCCCTCGGAATAGGCACAACCTCCACGCGATCTTTGAATGAGAGGAAATCTTTTTTCCTCCCTGTTGACTCTTCACCCCCTCAGCAGCATGGTTTTGGGGTGTTAGGCGGAGGGTGATCGCATGTGCGGCATTGTCGGGCTCTATTTAAAAGATCAGAGGCTTTATCCTCAGCTTGGCGCACTCATGGCGCCAATGCTGGCAGAGATGACCGACCGAGGCCCTGACAGCGCAGGTTTTGCGATCTACCGCGATGGTGAGGCGAAACCGACATTGTCCTGTCTTGCTCCGGAGGGGTTCGATTGGGACGCGGCTGCTGCGACCGCTTCAGAAGCGACAGGCCAGGCAGCAGTGGTCGATGTGATCCACGATCACGGGCTGATCCGGTTGTCTGGCGATCTGCGCGCCGCGCGTCAGCGCTTAATCGAAACCTACCCGGAAATCAATGTCTTGGGGTCAGGCGACGCGATCGAGCTTTTCAAGGGTATTGGTGATCCTGCGGCGGTCGCGCGTGATTTCGATCTGGCGGGACGGCGGGGGACGCATGGCATCGCGCATACCCGCATGGCGACCGAAAGCGCTGTGACGATCTCAGGCTCGCACCCGTTTTCGACCGGCGCAGATACCTGCCTTGTTCACAATGGATCGCTGTCGAACCACCACTTGCTGCGGCAGCTTCTAGAAACCAAAGGCGAGCGCCTGCAGACCGAAAACGACAGCGAGGTTGCTGCGGCCTTCCTTGCTTGGCGCATGCGCGAGGGCGACACGCTGAAATCTGCGCTGGAACTTGCGCTCGATAAGCTGGATGGGTTTTACACCTTCACCATTGGCACTCGGGACGGTTTTGCGGTGCTGCGCGATCCCATCGCCTGCAAACCTGCGGTCTTGGCTGAAACCGATGACTGGGTCGCCATGGCCAGCGAGTTCCGCGCTATTGCGCCCTTGCCCGGCGTTGAAAACGCACGGCTGTGGGAACCAGAACCAGGTGTCGTCTATACCTGGGGCGGCGAAGGTGAAAGGGCGGCGGCATGAACCAACCGCTGAAAAACACAGCGTTCGATCTGGCAGAGACACCAGTGCGGGACGTCAATGCTGCATTACAGGATGCGACGTCTGGTGATTTTACACTCCTCAATCCAGGTGGCAGCCACGCCCTGGCCTGCGGCCTGAAATCGCCAATCAGTGTAACCATCAAAGGCCATGCCGGATACTATTGTGCAGGCATGAACAAATCGGCCGAGGTCACCGTCGAAGGTAATGCAGGAACCGGGCTTGCTGAGAACATGATGTCGGGGTCCGTGCGCGTGATCGGCGACGCCAGCCAGTCCGCCGGTGCCACCGGTCATGGTGGTCTTTTGGTGATCGAAGGCAATGCCTCGGCCCGATGTGGGATCTCGATGAAGGGGATCGATATCGTCGTTGGCGGCAATGTGGGCCATATGTCTGCCTTTATGGCGCAGGCGGGGAACCTCGTGGTTTTGGGGGATGCGGGTGCGGATTTGGGTGACTCGATCTATGAAGCGCAGCTTTTTGTGCGGGGTTCGGTTACGCGGCTCGGCACCGATTGCGTCGAAAAGCCGATGGAGGCGGAGCATATCGCGCTGCTGACAGATCTTTTGTCGCGTGCAGAGCTAGACGCCGACCCCAGTGCTTTCCGTCGCTTCGGATCGGCCCGGACGCTCTACAATTTCAAAATCGACAATGCAGGCGCTTACTGAGCGAGGCGGCACATGAATGACCAATCCAACCCGCCTTCAGGCGGCGGCGGCGGACAGCCGCCACGCACATCACCGGTAAAATCGGCAACCTTCGACGACTACACCTTGTCAGAGATCCGTCGCGCGGCAGCGACTGGGATCTATGACATCCGTGGCGGCGGAGCGAAACGCGCGCTGCCGCATTTCGACGATCTGCTGTTTCTAGGCGCATCCATGTCGCGCTATCCGCTTGAGGGCTATCGTGAGACCTGCGCGACCGATGTGCTGATCGGCACCCGGTATGCGAAAACTCCTATCGCACTGAAAACTCCGATCACCATTGCGGGCATGTCCTTCGGCTCACTCTCTGCCCAGGCCAAAGAAGCGCTTGGCCGTGGCGCGAATGCGGCGGGGACCTCCACAACCACAGGTGATGGCGGAATGACCCCCGAAGAGCGCGGGCATTCGAAGCTCTTGGTCTATCAGCTTTTGCCCTCGCGCTACGGCATGAACCCCGATGACCTGCGCAAGGCCGATGCAATTGAGGTGGTGGTCGGTCAGGGCGCGAAACCGGGCGGCGGCGGCATGCTTTTGGGCCAAAAGATCGGCCCGCGTGTGGCCGAGATGCGCACGCTGCCCGAAGGTATCGACCAACGCAGCGCCTGCCGTCATCCCGATTGGACTGGTCCAGATGATCTTGAGATCAAGATCCAAGAGCTGCGTGAGATCACCGGCTGGGAGAAACCGATCTATATCAAGATCGGCGCGAGCCGTCCCTATTACGATACCGCATTGGCCGTGAAGGCCGGGGCCGATGCTGTAGTGCTTGATGGGATGCAAGGCGGGACTGCAGCGACCCAGAACGTCTTTATTGAACATGTGGGCATCCCCACCATTGCCGCGATTGGCCCGGCTGTGCAGGCGCTCAAAGACCTTGATATGCATCGCAAAGTGCAACTGATTGTCTCTGGCGGCATTCGCAATGGGGCGGATGTGGCCAAAGCGCTGGCGCTCGGCGCGGATGCGACCTCGATCGGAACAGCGGCCCTGGTGGCACTGGGCGACAACGATCCGAGATGGGAGGCCGATTATCAGGCCATGGGCACCACCGCAGGTGCCTATGATGATTGGCATGAGGGGCAGGACCCTGCCGGCATCACCACTCAGGACCCCGATCTTGCCCAACGCCTCGACCCGGTTGCAGCGGGGCGGCGGCTGGCCAATTACCTCAATGTTCTGACGCTTGAGATGCAAACCATTGCCCGCGCCTGCGGCAAAAGTCACGTTTTGAACCTCGAGCCGGAAGATTTGGTGGCTCTGACGGTGGAATCTGCTGCGATGGCTGGCGTACCCTTGGCAGGAACAAGCTGGATTCCCGGCCAAAGCTGAAGACGAAAAAGGACCACCTATGAGCTCCCTCTCTGAGACCGCCAGCGCCAAAGGCATAAAGTATTTTCTGATTTCCTTCGTCGATCTGTTCGGCGCGCAGCGGGCAAAGCTCGTCCCCGCCTCGGCAATTGATGGCATGGCGGTGGAAGGCGCTGGCTTCGGCGGGTTCGCTGCCTGGCTCGACATGTCGCCAGCAGATCCCGATATCCTGGCGATCCCGGATCCCGACAGCCTGATCCAACTGCCCTGGAAGCCCGAGGTGGGCTGGCTTGCTGCGGATGTCCACTACAACGAGGCGCCCTTCCCGCAAGCCCCGCGCGTGGTCCTGAAAGAGGCGCTTGCCAAGGCGGCTGGCCAAGGGATGCACCTGAAACACGGGGTCGAGTGCGAATATTTCCTGATCACACCTGACGGATCAGCGCTGTCCGATCCTGACGATATCGCGGCCAAGCCCTGTTACGATCAGCAGGCCCTGATGCGTCGCTATGATGTGATCGCCGAGATTTGCGATTACATGCAGGATTTGGGCTGGGGCCCCTACCAAAACGATCATGAAGACGCCAATGGCCAGTTTGAGATGAACTGGGATTTTGCCGATGCCCTCGTCACCGCGGACCGGCATGCGTTCTTTAAATTCATGGCCAAATCGGTGGCCGAGAAACACGGGCTGCGCGCGACGTTCATGCCGAAGCCTTTTGCGCATCTGACCGGCAATGGCTGCCATGCGCATATCTCTCTCTGGGACGGCGATGGCGGAAACCTCTTTGCCGGCGATCAAGAGCTTGGTCTTTCGGAGCGCGCCTATCACTTCTTGGGCGGGCTCTTGGCCCATGCGCCTGCGCTGACCGCGATCGCCAATCCATCGGTTAATTCCTACAAACGCCTGAACGCGCCCGTGACCACATCGGGGGCCACATGGTCGCCCAACACGATCACCTATGGCGGCAACAACCGGACCCATATGGTGCGCCTACCGGGCCCGGGCCGGATCGAGCTGCGCCTCGCCGATGGTGCAACCAACCCCTATCTTTTGCCCGCCGCGATCCTTGCGGCTGGGATGGACGGGATTGCCAACGCGACACCGCCAGGCGACCGGATCGATCTGGATATGTACAGCCAGGGCCACACAGTAGAGGCCAAGCAATTGCCGTTGAACCTGCTCGACGCCCTGCGCGCGCTGGAGGGGGACACAAGCTTCTCGGACGCATTGGGCACCGAAGCGGCGACGGCGTTTCTTAACCTCAAGAAGGCTGAGTGGACCCAATATATGCAGCATCTGACGGCGTGGGAGCGTGAAGTAACGCTTGATTGCTGATCGGACCCAAGCGGGTCAGAAATACCGGATGTGCAGGTGCCGGTGCGTAACGAGAGGGAAGACCGGATGGAGACCAGCGCGCTCAAAGATAAGCTTCAAAAGGCAAGCATCAAATACGCCATAGCCTCTTACGTTGATATGCACGGCGTGACGAAATCCAAACTCGTGCCGCTGTCGCATCTGGATCAGATGATGAAGGGCTCTGAGATGTTCACCGGCGCAGCGCTCGACGGTGTCCCGCAAGAGATCAATGACGAAGAGGTTGCCTGCCATCCCGACCCCGACAGCCTGATCGTGCTGCCCTGGCAACCCGAGTGCGCCTGGTTTGCCTCAGACCTCTGGACCGAAGGTGCGCCGTTTGAGGCTTGCTCGCGCAATATCCTCAACCGGCAGATGGAGGCCGCCGCCGCCCAAGGCTATGTGATGAACCTAGGCATGGAAGCGGAGTTTTTCGTCTTCCGCGACACCGAAGAGGGCGGCTTTGCCCCAGTGTCGCCGTTGCCCAACCTCGAAAAGCCAGCCTACGACACGGCCCGACTGCTCGATAATCTGCCGTGGCTGTCGGAACTCGTCGATGCCATGAACACCCTGGGCTGGGATGTGTACTCCTTTGACCATGAGGACGGCATCGGCCAGGTTGAGATTGATTTCGCCTATGCCGATGCCCGGACCATGGCGGATCGCTACTGCTTCTTACGGATGATGGCGATGGCAATCGCGCGCAAGCATGGCGCCTTTGCCAGTTTTATGCCCAAACCTATGGGCGACCGCACTGGCTCTGGCGCGCATTACAATATGTCGTTGGCCAACGCTGAGACCGGTGACAACCTGTTCAAGGACCCGAATGATCCGCGCGGCTGCGGGCTCTCGACCTTAGGCTATCAGTTCCTTGCAGGCATCTTGCGCCATCTGCCCGCGATCATGGCCGTGGTCGCACCCAGCGTGAACAGCTACAAACGCCTGATCAAACAAGGGTCCATGTCGGGCTTCACCTGGGCGCCGATTTATGCCTGCTACGGCAACAACAACCGCACCAATGCAATGCGCATCCCGCTGGGAGGGGGCCGGGTGGAGCTGCGCGCGGCGGACAGTGCCTGTAACCCTTACCTTGGTGCCGCGATGGTCCTGGCCGCAGGGCTTGAGGGCATTTCCGAGGGCCTCGATCCGGGCGATCCCAACACCGACAACATGTATCTGGTGGATCAAGCGGAGCTTGACCGGCGCGGGATCTCTATCCTGCCGCGCACTCTTGAAGATGCGCTCCTTGCTTTCGAGGCAGATCCATTGTCGCGCAAGGTCTTCGGCGACGCGATGTTTGACAGTTGGACCGCGTATAAGCGCCAAGAATGGCTCTCTTATCTCAATCACGTTTCCGATTGGGAGGTCGAGCGATACCTGAAGTTTTTCTAAGAAAAGGCTGCTTGTGATGATCCGTTCCGTCTCTCCGATCGATGGCTCGGTCTATGCCGAGGTCGAAAACACCTCGCCAGAAGCGGCGCGCACCGCTTTCGCGGCCGCGCGGGAAGCTCAGGCGGCTTGGGCCGCGCGCTCGGTGGCGGACCGGGCAGCGGTCTGTTCCGCAGCCGTCGATGCGATGTTGGCACTGGAGCCCGAAATCGTTCCAGAGCTTGCCTGGATGATGGGCCGACCGGTATCGCAAGGGGCAGGGGAGTTGCGCGGGTTCGAAGAACGTGCGCGCTATATGATCGAGATTGCCGAAGAGGCGCTGGCACCAGTGCGGCCGGACCCGAAAGAAGGGTTTGAGCGTTGGATTGCGCGCGCGCCTTTAGGCGTGATCTTTGTGCTCGCGCCTTGGAACTTTCCTTATTTGACGGTGGTAAACTCGGTCATCCCTGCGCTGATGGCTGGCAATGCCGTGGTCCTCAAACATGCTGATCAAACTGTGCTGGCGGGCAATCGTTTTGCGCAAGCCTTTGCGGCAGCGGGTCTGCCTGAGGGGCTTTTTCAGCATCTCGTCATCGACCATGATCTGACCGCTGCGCTGATTGCCGAAGGTCTTGCGGATCAGGTCGCCTTCACGGGTTCAGTCGCAGGCGGCCAAGCGGTTGAGCGCGCCGCGGCGGGCAGTTTCACAGGCATCGGGCTAGAGCTCGGCGGCAAGGATGCGGCGTATGTTTTGCCCGATGCAGACGTAGAGAAAACCGCGGATGCACTGCTCGATGGCGGGTTCTTCAATGCCGGCCAATCGTGTTGTGCAATTGAACGGGTTTATGTCCATCGCGACGTCCATGACGCGTTGGTTGAGGCCATGGTCGCCATCGCTCAGCGAGATTATCGGCTGGGCAATCCTTTGGAGGCCGACACCAACCTTGGCCCAATGGTGCGCGCGCGTGCGGCGGGTTTCGTCCGCGGCCAGATCGAAGGCGCCGTTGGCCAAGGGGCGCAGGCGCTGCTCGATCCGGAACAGTGGGCAGCGGACACACCAGGAACTCCTTACCTTGCGCCGCAGATTCTGACGGGTGTCGATCATTCCATGGATGTCATGCGCTCGGAAAGCTTTGGTCCCGTCCTTGGGGTGATGGCGGTGGAGGATGATGCAGAGGCGGTGTCCTTGATGAACGATAGCCCCTTTGGTCTGACCGCCTCCGTCTGGGGCCGAGATATTGCACGCGCCACGGCGGTCTGCGACCAAGCCGAGGCGGGGACGGTGTTTGTCAATCGTTGCGACTATCTCGATCCCGCGCTTGCGTGGACCGGCGTGAAGCAATCCGGTCGCGGTGCTACACTGTCAAAGATCGGGTACGAGACCCTGACCCGGCCCAAGTCCTACCATATCCGCACTGTCTTCTGACGAGGTCCCGATGTCTGATTTTACCGCGAATTGGTCCTTTCCCACAGCGATCCGTTTTGGACCAGGTCGGATTGCCGAGCTCTCAGCGGCGTGTCGCGAGGCTGGGCTCACCAAACCACTTCTGGTGACCGACCCGGGGCTCGCAGCGCTGCCAATGATCTCCGATGCCATGGCGGCGCTGGAAGCGTCGGGTCTGCAGCCCGCACTCTACACCGATCTGCGTCCCAATCCGGTTGCCGCCAATGTCGAACATGGCGTCGCGGGGTATCGTGAGGGCGGCCATGACGGAGTGATCGTGATGGGCGGCGGCTCTGCGATGGATGTGGGCAAATGCATCGCCTTTATGGCCGGGCAAACGCGACCGATGTGGGATTTTGAGGATATCGGCGATTGGTGGACCCGCGCCGATCCGGACGGGATTGCGCCGGTGATCGCGGTGCCGACAACCTCGGGCACGGGATCCGAGGTGGGCCGCGCTGCTGTGATCACAAATTCCGAGACACAGACAAAGAAAGTGATCTTTCACCCCAAAATGCTGCCGGTGATCGTCATCGCAGACCCCGAACTGACAGTCGGGCTGCCGCCTGGGCTAACGGCCGGTACCGGCATGGACGCTTTTGCCCATTGTCTTGAGGCCTATTGCGCACCGGGCTTTCACCCGATGGCCGAAGGGATTGCCGTTGAGGGCATGCGATTGGTGGCCGATTACCTGCCGCGCGCCTATGCCGATGGCGGTGATCTTGCCGCGCGCTCCGGGATGATGGCGGCGGCTGCCATGGGGGCTGTGGCCTTCCAGAAGGGTTTGGGCGGGATCCATGCGCTGTCGCACCCGATTGGCGCGCTTTACGACACGCCACACGGACTGACCAACGCAGTGGTGATGCCTTACATGTTGCGGCGAAACCGTCCGGCGATTGAGCAGAAGATCACGCGCCTTGCCGCTTGGCTGGGCCTTGAGGATCCAAGCTTTGAAGGATTTCTGGCATATGTGATCACATTGCGCGAAGAGCTATCGATCCCGCCCACAATTGAAGCGTTGGGCATCAAAACCCGCGACGAGTTTGACAATCTGGCCGAAAAATCCTTGGTTGACCCAACGGCGGGCGGCAACCCCGTTCCGCTGACCAAAGATCTCGCTCTTGAAACGCTTGAGGATGCCTTTTCTGGGCGGCTCTGATCCAGTAGCTTTACCGGTCGCGCTGCGTTCTCCATGCTGAAGGCGCCATACCGAATTTTGTCTGAAAAGCGCGGCTGAACGCTTCTTTGGAGGCATAGCCCACCTGGTCGGCAATCCCATCGATGGGCGTGCTGGAATGCAACAGCGCCTCTGCCGCCTGGTCGAGCCGCCAGTTGCGTAGGTAAGACCCGGGCTGTTGTCCCATGATTTGTTTGAAACGCTCGGCAAAGCTTGATTTCGACATGCCTGCGAGGGCGGCCAACTCTTCGTTGCTGAGGGCGCGAGACGGATCGGAGTGGATGGCCGAAACCGCCCGGGCGATCCGTTCGTCCTTGGCCGCCTCTAGCCAGCCAGGTAGGGCATCGTCGGACTGCGCCCACCGCCGCAAAATGATAACGAGCAACAAGTCGAGCAAGCGGGACACCATCAGGCTTGCCCCTGGCCGGGTCGTGCCGATTTCGCGCAGCACCAAATCGCAGACCTCATCCACCCATTGGATCGGGTTGTCTGCCAGATCATCGAGTACAATCACCTCTGGCAGGGCCGTGAGCATCCGGGCGGCGAGCGCGCCATCGACGCTGAAGCTGCCCCAAAAACACTTGATGGCATTGCTCAGGCGTGCGCCCGTTTCCGGTTCGGCCGGCCTTGCTGTTGGTGTGTTGGAGTATGGCCTAAGAAAGACGGCGTCATGAGCGGTGCCTTGTAGCAACAAGGCGATCTGCTTTTCCCGTAGTATGATCGGGGAGGACGCATTGGTGGTGAGGTGAAGCTGCCCTTGCTCGACGATGTAGACACATGGATTGCCCTGCTCCACAGACATCTCCAATGGGCCGTCTTGCGTGATCAGCCGGGCGCTTTTCCCGCGCACATGGACGATATTGAGCACCTCGGAAAACGCGTCTGTGACGAAATTCGGTGCTTCTGCTAAGTCTTCCGGTCTCGCTGTCATGGTGCACAGGCGTAGTTGCGCATAGCTCTGTCGGCAAGAGTTGTGGCGGCGCAAGAGGGCTCGACCCCATCGTTGCGATCGCCAGAAAAGCTCATCTAAAGAGACAGTTGCAAAGGAAATGGGTGATGAAAATACCTCTGTTAGAGCTTCGTCATGCGGTTGCATTGGTGCTGGTGTCGGGGCCATTTACGGCGTTTGCCGAGAGCTCAGACGTGTCGGTTGTATTGGTCCACGGGGCGTTTTCTGACGGATCGGCTTGGCATAAGGTGATCCCCATCCTGCAAGATGCTGGCGTTCCGGTCAGCGCAGCACAGATGCCCTTGTCCTCGCTTGCAGATGATGCCGCGGTCGTCTCGCGACTGATCGAACGGCAAGACGGTTCGGTTGTCTTGGTGGGGCATTCCTATGGCGGCAATGTGATCACCGAGACCGGGTCGCATGACAAGGTTGAAGCGCTCGTTTATGTGGCAGGCTTTGCGCTCGACGCGGGCCAAGCACTAGCAGATTTGAGCGAGGGGGAGCCTCCCGCACCCTGGCAGTCAGAGGCTATCGCAGATGCGGAGGGATTTATTCGTCTGTCAGATCGGGGGATCGCTCAGTTTTTTGCCCCAGATCTTCCGGCGGACGAAGTTGCGGTGATCGCCGCCACCCAGGGGCCGTTCCAGTATAAGATCACCTATGAGGCTCCCAGTGTTGCGGCGTGGTCAATACGTCCGACCTATTATGTGCTTGCAGAGAACGACCAGATCATCCCGCCACGCCTGCAGGGTTATTTCGCAGAGCGTATCGGAGCCGAGATCACAACAATCGCCTCCAGCCATGTTGCGATGCTTTCGCAGCCCGAAGCAGTGGCAGAAGTGATCCTCGGTGCTGTTGAGACAATCGCCCAAGACTGACCTCAATGCGCTCTCGCCATTGTGCCAGGACGCCGCCAGGGGATGCCGCTCATGCTCGTAGAAGATCATCTTCCCAATCACCCGGCTCTGAACTGGGCCGGGCGCATTCTCTTCACATCGCTGTTCTTTCTGTCCGGCATCACACATTTCACCAACATCTCGTACTATGTGTCTTTGATGCCTCCGGCTGTCCCGCTCCCGATCTTGCTAACGTATGTGTCCGGGGCGGTTGAACTGGCCGGGGCGGCCATGATCCTGTGCAACTGGCGGCCACGCTTGGGAGGCTGGCTGCTGATCCTTTTCCTCGTGCCGGTGACCTTGGTGGTGCATGGCTATGAACTGGTCGTGCAGCAGGATCCGGTTCTCTGGGCGCTGCAACAAGCCCATTTTCTCAAAGGTTTTTCACTGATCGGGGCAGCATTGCTGATCACTCAGAATGGCATCTCGTTTTCTCAAACTGAGAAGAAACCGTAGGAAGTCGCGTGCCAGGGACTTGCATGGCCTTCGACGCGCAAACCCGTTCCTGCGGTAAGAACATCGACTACAGCTCAGAACGTATGTAACGCGCGGCTTCTGTCATGAGAAAGTTCTCGACGTCTTTCCACTGTTTACGGCGAAAGTTTACGGCGCAGATGACGCGCTTTTCTTGCCCTTCCATATCGATGGGCACGCCCATATAGGCCCCGACACCGCCTTCGGTAACAGCCTTGCTTCTTTTCACGAGCGGATGGGCAAAAGTGTCATCGATGATCAAAGGCACACCCATACTGGCGGTGTGATGGCAGATCGTATGGCTCGTTGGGATAACCTGCCCTTTCTTGTATTCCATCTTTTGCCCAGACTTGGCTAGGACACATTGACCTTCATCGATGCTTCTAGACACCAAAATACCGTCACATCCGGCAGAGCTTAAGAGGAAGTGGCAAAGATGAGAAAGAGGATCGCTGTCTTGTTTCACTGACATTTTTCACACTAACTGGCGTCGCACCCAAGCTTAAAGGCTAAGAACACGCTGATACGACGACCGTTATACCCAATTTCCGGATAACAGGCTGTGATGAATGACACGCTTTCGCGGAATTCTGGGCGAAAATGTCGCGTTTCCAACCGAATGTGCATATCTTGTCCATCTATCTCGTGTGTCGCGTCGTAAATACGTCCAGTTACATCAGTTCGGTGACGACAGACAGTGAAGTGGTTACCGAACCTTGCATGTCGAGCGCGTTCGCCGACGTGTTCCTGATAGAATTACTAGCATTGCGTTAACCAGAACTTGTTTCTAAGTCGAGATACTTTTGACACAGAGTGAATGGTTGTCTTAGACGACCCATAACCTAATCCATTTGCAACAAAATTCAGCGTTCCAAGCCTGGAGATCGCAGTACTGTCGCTGTTTTGATCATTCAGGCTGCGATGGGTTGGTTGCGTCGCGCTCTGACTTGGTCGCCTGGCGCGATGGACTTCGTCGGTGTTCAAGCTTCAGTGTGCTATGCGCTCTTTTGTGCTCGGGGGCGCGCTTTTGGATCTCGATCCAACACAGCGTGGAGTTTTTCAACGATCTCGCCCAAATGGATGTGATCTGCTGGGCTCAGTGCCTCTAGGAGGTTTCTCTCAACGTCCTTTGCCGCAGGAATAATATCCTCCATCACCTTATGGCCTTCTTCTGTGAGCGAAATCGCCACCAGTCGTCCATCGCCCTCCGCGGATTTCTTTCGGACCCAACCATTTTGTTCGAGCCGAGCGACCGCGCGGCTCGCCTTGGGTTTGTCTAGATTGGCGTAATCACAAATTTCGCGAATGGAGACTTCCTGAAAACTCAGTAGATGCACCATTACCCGCCATTCGGCGACGGAGAGGCCATGCAGACGCGCATATTCAGCGGACAGACGGCGACTGACTCGCTCTGACAAAACGGCTAAGCGGTAGGGCAGAAACGCCAAGAGGTCGAACTCTTCGATGGACACTCGGGGGGGGGACTCCGGTTGTTGCAAATGAAATGATATTGACTTTGTTCGGAAACACAAGCACAGGTAACTCGTTGCATATGCAATGAAGGGGGGGATCATGTCAGCCACGTTCGCGTCCCAGGGCGACACGGCCGAAAAACACATCTCGTTCACCGAGATCGGGGAGGGTCTTTATGCCTTCACCGCAGAAGGCGATCCTAATTCCGGGGTGATCATCGGCGATGACAGTGTGATGATCGTGGAGGCGCAGGCCACGCCGCGATTGGCGCAAAAGGTGATCGACTGTGTGCGCGAGGTGACCGATAAGCCGATCAGCCACGTTGTGCTGACCCATTATCATGCTGTGCGCGTGCTGGGCGCCTCGGCCTTTGATGCTGATCAGATCATCATGTCTGATGCAGCGCGGGCGATGGTGGTGGAGCGTGGACAAGAGGACTGGGACAGTGAGTTTCAACGTTTCCCTCGTCTTTTTGAAGGGCATGATAGCATCCCGGGTCTGACCTGGCCCACGACCACGTTTTCGGATCAAATGACGGTTTATCTCGGCAAGCGGAAGGTCGAGATCAAGCAGATCGGCCGCGCCCATACCGCCGGCGATAGCGTCATCTGGGTGCCAGACGCCCAGACTATGTATACCGGCGATATCGTGGAATACCACTCCGCTTGCTATTGTGGGGACGGGCATTTTGGCGATTGGGGCACGACACTCGATGCGGTCAAATCCTATGATCCGCAGTTTATTGCCCCTGGCCGGGGCGACGCTCTGGTCGGACGCGAGATGGTTGACGCGGCCCTGGCGGCCACGCGCGATTTTGTCGACAGCACCTATCATCCGGCGGCCCAGGTTGCGGCACGGGGCGGGTCTTTGAAAGAGGCTTGGGATGCAGTGCGTGCCACCTGTGACCCGAAGTTCAAAGACTATGCGATCTACGAGCATTGTCTGCCCTTCAACGTCGCCCGCGCCTATGATGAGGCCCGCGGCATCGACACGCCGCGCATTTGGACAGCGGCGCGCGATTTGGACATGTGGGCGGCGCTGCAGGGGTAGTGAGATGTTCCAGGATCGCTACCATATTGCTTTCAAACTTTACCCTTACGCGCGCTCCAGCGACCAAGACGCCGCTAGCCCGGTCCGCCACTCGGTTGTGATCGTGGGCGGTGGCCCAATGGGCTTTGCGATGGCGCTTGAGCTTGGTTTGAGAAACATTCCGGTCCTCCTTCTCGACGATCATGAGGGTGTCGGCGGTGGCAGTCGCGCAATCTGTTTTGCCAAGCGTACGCTTGCGATTGCCGATCGCTATGGCTGCGCCGAAGGGATGGTCGACAAAGGAGTGATCTGGAACTTAGGCAAGGTGTTTCACAAAGACAGCAAGGTCTTTGAGTTCAATCTGCTGCCGGAGGAAGGTCATAAATTTCCCGCCTTTATCAATCTACAGCAGCCCTATTTCGAACGTTTTCTGGTCGAACGCGTGCGCCAGGCTCAGGCCGATGGAGCACCGATCCAAGTGCGCGGCAAAAACCGTGTGGGCGCGTTCGATGAGCAAGACGACCACGTCGCGCTGACGGTCGACACCCCAGAGGGCGAATATCGGATCGACGCCGATTGGGTGATTGCCTGTGACGGCGCGGGATCGCCCATGAGAACGAAACTTGGCCTCGATTTCATTGGTCGGGTGTTTGAGGATAGCTTTCTCATCGTTGATATTCGGATGCGAAACGATGACTTCCCGACCGAGCGCTGGTTTTGGTTTGAGCCGTCCCATGGCAATGCGGCGTCAGCGCTGCTGCACAAGCAGCCTGACGGCATTTGGCGCGTCGACTTTCAGGTTGGTTGGCATGCTGACCGCGAAGAGGAACTGAAAGAGGTCAATGTGCGCAAGCGGCTGGACGCCTTTTTCGGCCCAGATGTCGAATATGACATCGTCTGGACCTCGATCTACACATTCAAGTGCCGCCGCATGGAAAGCTTCCGTCACAAACGCGTGCTTTTCGCCGGAGATGCAGCGCACCAGGTTTCCCCCTTCGGTGCGCGCGGCGCAAATTCGGGCATCCAGGATGTTGATAACTTGGGCTGGAAGCTGGCGCTGGTCTTGAACGGGCACGCGCCCGAAAGCCTGCTGGACAGCTATGATGAAGAGCGGACTTTTGGGGCGGATGAAAACATCCTCAACTCCACCCGGTCGACGGATTTCATCACTCCGAAATCCAAGGTGAGCCATGCCTTTCGCAACGCCGTACTAGAGCTGTCGCGAGACTATCCTTTCGCCAGACCTCTGGTGAACTCGGGCCGTTTGAGCCTGCCGTGCACCTATGACGGCTCTACGCTGAATGGGGATGACGCCTTGCCGGGCGGGCCCGAACGCACCCGCCCCGGAGCACCCTGCCTCGATGCGGCACTGGCTGAGGGGTATCTTTTGGAGCGTTTGGGGGGTGATTTCATGCTTCTGACGATTGACGCAGACGCGCCAGACGGCCTTGAGGTCGATGGCCTGCAGATTGCTCGTCTAGAGATGTCCGCTGACGGGAATGCGTTTCTGAAAGAAAGATATCTCGGCGATGCCGCCTCCGCGATTTATCTGATCCGACCCGACCAACATGTCGCCGCTCGCTGGACAGAGTTTGACAAAGATGCGGTGTACCAAGCGGTGCGCCGCGCGATTGGAGCCGCCGCATGAGCCAGCTTTTGATCGACCCCAATATCGACGACCCAGACGGATTCTACGCCGAATTGATATCCCTCCACGACGGTCTCTCTGACGACGAAAGCATGGAGTTGAACGCGCGTCTTGTCCTGATCCTCGCTAACCAAATCGGCGATCGTCAGATACTGACCCATGCGATGCAAGCCGCGCTTGCCGCCAAACCCACAGGAGAGGTCAGATGAAGGACGATACTTTGCCCGAAGGCATGGTGCGCGCCAGCAACGGGACCGGCCCGCATCACGGCTATATGCCCGGGTTCGGCAATGACTTTGAGACCGAGGCCCTGCCTGACGCGCTGCCGCAGGGCATGAACTCGCCTCAAAGGTGCAATTACGGGCTTTACGCTGAACAGCTTTCCGGCACAGCCTTTACGGAGCATCCGCCGGACAGAACCTGGGTCTACCGCATTCGTCCGTCGGTCAAACACTCCACCCGGTACGCCCGCATCGACCTGCCCTACTGGAAAACCGCGCCGCATCTGCCTGACGATGTCACAAGTCTTGGTCAGTACCGCTGGGACCCGCTGCCCCATACTGAGAACAGTCTCACTTGGCTGACCGGTATGCGCACGATGACCACAGCGGGCGATGTCAACACGCAGACAGGTATGGCGAGCCATATCTACCTGGTCACCGAAAGCATGGTGGACAGCTATTTCTACTCTGCCGATAGCGAGCTTTTGGTTGTCCCACAGGAAGGTCGGCTGCGTTTCGCAACCGAGCTTGGCCTCATCGATATCGCGCCGAAAGAGATCGCCGTCCTGCCCCGCGGTCTGGTCTATCGGGTAGAGGTGCTTGAAGGGCCCTGTCGTGGGTTCGTGTGCGAAAACTATGGCCAAAGCTTTGAGCTGCCCGCCCGCGGTCCCATTGGTGCCAATGCTTTGGCCAATCCTCGCGACTTCAAAACACCGGTGGCCGCATTTGAGGATCGTGAATCGCCCTCAACTCTGACGATCAAGTGGTGCGGGCAGTTCCATGAGACCAAGATCGGTCAAAGCCCGCTCGATATCGTGGCATGGCACGGCAATTACGCACCCTACAAATACGATCTGAGGACCTATTGCCCGGTTGGGGCGATCCTCTTTGACCACCCTGATCCATCGATCTTCATGGTGCTCACCGCGCCGTCGGGTTTGGCTGGAACCGCCAATATTGACTTTGTGCTGTTCCGCGAACGATGGATGGTGGCGGAGAACACGTTCCGCCCGCCATGGTACCACAAAAACGTCATGTCCGAGCTGATGGGCAATATCTACGGGCAGTACGATGCCAAGCCCAAGGGCTTTATTCCCGGCGGTATGAGCCTGCACAATATGATGCTGCCCCATGGGCCCGACCGGACGGCCTTCGAGCGCGCGAGCAACTCCAACCTTGGGCCGGACAAGCTTGAGGACACGATGTCCTTCATGTTCGAGACGCGCTTTCCGCAACATCTGACGGAGTTCGCCGGAAAAGAAGCGCCACTGCAGGACGACTATATCAGTTGCTGGGAAACGCTTGAGAAGAAATTCGATGGCACTCCGGGACTGAAATGAAACTCCACACCTACTGGCGATCCGCCACATCGCACCGTGCGCGGATTGGCTTAAACCTGAAGGGGGTCGCGTATCATTCAGAACCGGTCAATTTGGCCAAGGACGAGCGGCTTCACCCGAGTTTTGCCGAGATAAGTCCAGGAAGGAGCGTGCCGGCCCTAGTGCCGGCAGAGGGCGTCATCCTGACCCAGTCAATGGCGATCCTCGACTGGCTGGACGAGACCTATCCCGACCCGCTGCTGTTGCCAGGCGACCCGATCACGCGCGCGCATATCCGTGCAGCAGCACAAACGCTCGCGAGCGACATCCATCCCCTCAACAATCGGCGGGTGATCCTAAAGCTTAAAGCGATGGGCCAAAGCCAGGATAACATCTTGGACTGGATCCACAATTGGACGATCCGTGGGTTCAGCGCGTTTGAGCATCTGATCGCGCCCGACACAGCCTATGCCTTTGGCGACACGCCCGGCTTGGCGGATATCTGTCTGATCCCGCAGCTTTACAACGCAAAACGACGGGGCAGCGATCTATCGCGCTTTGCCCGGCTGACACATTGAAGCGCGTTGCCTGGCCTTGCCTGCGTTTGACGCAGCCCGACCCAAAAACCAGCCCGACGCAGCCTAGGAAGAGAGCCCGAAGATGAACGATTTAATCAGGTCCTGGGTGGACAGCGCCAACGCGCCTGCGGGTGATTTTCCGCTCAACAACCTTCCCTACGGTGTGTTTTCGACCCAGAGTGACGCGGCCCGCTGCGGGGTCGCGATTGGCGATGCGATCCTTGACCTCGCGGGGATGGAGGCCGCGGGGCTGTTGGATTTCAACGGCACCCTTCAGCGCGGAGCCTGGAACGATTTCATGGCTTTGGGCCGGACCGCCTGGGCCGATTTGCGCACAACACTTCTTGCGGGCTTGGCGTATGGGGCGAAAGAGCAGACCGACTGGAGCGCCCATCTGATCGCGGCCGGTTCTGCGACGCTGCACCTGCCCTTTGAGGTGAGCGAATTCACCGATTTCTATTCCGGCGAACATCACGCCATGAATGTGGGGACCATGTTCCGCGGGCCAGAAAACGCGCTGCCGCCGAACTGGCTGCATTTGCCGATTGGCTACAACGGACGGGCGTCGTCTGTTGTGGTTTCCGGCACGCAAGTGCGTCGACCGAATGGTCAGCAGAAAGTCTCTGCGGAAACCGAGCCGCATTTCGGACCCTCAAAACGTTTCGATTTCGAGCTTGAAATCGGGGCGATTGTCGGACAGCCCTCAACCGGTCCCATCGATGTGGCAATGGCTTTTGACAATATCTTTGGCTATGTGTTGTTGAACGACTGGTCCGCTAGGGACATCCAAGCCTGGGAATACCAGCCGCTTGGTCCCTTCCAAGCCAAGGCGACTGCAACGACCATAAGCCCCTGGATCGTCACCGCCGCCGCGCTTGAGCCATTTCGCGTGTCCACACCGGGCCGCGTGAAAGAGCTATTGCCCTATCTCAGCGAACCCGGTCCCATGCTCTACGATATTGCGCTTGAAGTGGGTCTCACGCCTCAGGGCGGGCGCAAGACCATCATTGCGCGGACCAATTATCGCGAAATGTATTACTCCGCCGCGCAACAATTGGCCCATCATACCACCAGCGGCTGCCCCATGCGCATTGGGGATTTACTTGGCTCTGGTACCATCTCTGGCCCTGAAAAATCCATGCGCGGGTCATTGTTGGAGCTGTCCTGGGGCGGCAAAGAGCCAATCACACTTTCCGATGGCGCCACGCGAAGCTTCATCGAGGACCATGACAGGTTGAGCTTGCGCGGACATGCCCAGGGTCAAGGGTATCAAATTGGATTTGGGTCTTGCGACGGCGAAGTCTTGCCGGCGATCGGCGTTTAAGCACCGGTCATTGGCGAAGCCAGCTGTGCTGCTCGCGGTTGAGCATGGGCAGGCACGCTGTAGGCGCCATATCAGTTGCCAATGAATTGCATGCTGACAAATCCGATCCCGGGTCCAAGCCATTGCCGCGTGGCAAGCACCTGATCTGATCGGTCGAGAAAGTAAGCGTTCTCAAAACTGCGCTCAGTGTTGCCACAAGCCTCAATAACCACGCGGGCGGACACAACGCCCGTAGGCGTGTCGAGATCCACTCGTCCCGCGTCCTGGTACTCGCAGCTAAAGCTGTCGATGATGATTTTGTCATCACCGCCGATGCGCCGGTGGATGCGGTCGCCGCTGGCTGGGAGCGGCACGGGCCCCCAATCCGCAGGCGTCGGGGCCTGCGCGGTGTACAGGTCATAGGTCAGCCCTGCCGTTCCGACGACCAGCCCATCCTCGGTGAAGATCGCAACATTGTCGTTGGTGACCCAGCTTTGCACATTTCCGTTTGTGGCGGACAAGGCGAAGACATTGCTGGTGCCGCGACCCTCCAAGCTTGCCGCCAAAACAGGTGCAGCGGCTTGCCCAGAGACGCTTGCGGGATCGACAATCACTGTGGTTGCGCCACGCCCACCACCTAGACCTGGGCGAAAGCGTTCCAGATAGCCAAAATCCACCCCATCGCGGTTCACATCACAGCCCGATACAGCGACCGCGACACCCAGCACTCCAAAGCACCAATTGTGTCTCATCTCCAATACCTCGGCCAGCGTTCTTGAAGCTCTGGATCGTGATAATCTCGCGTAACTTCATATAGACGGTTGCGCACGAAAAGCCGCGCGCCGCCATCACGTGAAAGCGGTTTGATGAGAGCGGCAAAATCCTGCCGCGACGGTTGACCCGAGAGCCAAGAAATCGGCGCTTCAAAGAACAGCCCCTTGTCAAACGCGCCCTCTCCAAACTCACTAAAGGGCACATCGGTGAGCGTGAAGAATGCGCCCACTTGCCAACCGCTGGCAAAGCGGCGGCGCAACGTAAAAGTGCCTCCCCAGTCGCCCGCGAGGTAGCGGCCAGCATCGATCTGGCCCTCAAACCCGCCGCCGATTTCATAGTAAACCGACGCGTGACCTGTCGCGACTTCATAGTCCAAAAAGCCAAACCTGCCGTTGAAGTCCCGCTGGCGGACATAGTTGATCTCTGCGCCAAGGGCGAGCGGCCCCGTAACGGGTTTCCACAAGACCTCACTGGACAGGCCAGCGTACATGCGTTCCAGATAACCGACCGTACCGCGACCATAAAGATTGGTGCCCGGACGCCAGAAGTACTCGGTGGTCAGATGCGCCAGAAAGGACGATCCGTCTTGGTCATAGAAAGTGATATCGGACCGGACCGGCGGCAGGGTGCTATCGGACTCGCGGGTTGCTTCAGAGCGGTTTCCAGCGAGCCTTTGTCGGTATTTGCTTGAGAAAATCAAGCCGGGCAGGGGTGAATAGCTAAGATCGAGATCAAGACCCACATCGATCCGAAGAGGATTGTCTGGATCAAAAAATGCCGTGGAAACAAAGGGCTTTATGCCAGCGGACGCTTCTGGATAAATGCCAGGAACGATGACAGATATCGGGTCAAGCGCTGCCGCATCACCGATCTCGGCACGGACATAGGATTTCCAGGATCGATCGGGATCAAATTCAAGGCTCTCTAAGTCACTGCGCGAGACAGTAATGGTGGCAAGCGGTATCCCCAGATCCATCGGTACAAACTCGAAATACTCGATCTCTGGCGGAAAGATGCCAGACACGACCCGCGCGGCACGACCGACGGCTTGAGCCTCGGAGTCGTAGGTTTGGTTGCGTAACCGCATGCGTGCCAAATCGTTGCCAACTTCGAGCGAAACAAGCTCTATCCCTTGCGACGCCAAAGCGGAGGCGACTTGGGAGGTCAAACTAGCCGTGGCAGGCTCTGTGGGTGTCCATTCGCCCGGTCCAAAGCCTGGGTCGATGATTGGCGGTGGCTCTTCGCGGACGACAACCGGTGGGGGCGCACCTTCTCGACCCCCCTGAAACAGCGGTTGGTTTGGGTTGATGCTCAGGTGCAAAACCGCCGAAAGCGCCGATCCATAGAGATAGTAAACCCCAATGTCTGTGCCGAGACCTGCACGGTAGTTCAGCCCGAAATTGATGGAGGCGCGGCGGTCAAACTCTCCAAGTCTGCGTTCGCGGTCATAGGCATCCGAGGAGTATTCGGCGGTCAGTGTGAGCCTGTCGCTCGGCTTATAGCTTAAACCGCCAAAAATCGCCGCGTCTCCGCGGAACCATTCGGCGGTTGTGAAGGTGCCGGTATCATTGCTTTCCCGTTCGCCTGGGCGGGTGTCCCAGCGGCTGCCAAATATGCCGAGAGGGTTTGTAAATCCATTGTAGCTGCCAAAGCGGCCCCAGCCCATGCCTATGGAAAAGCTCAGTTTATTCGGCAGCGTTTTCGACGCAACGACATACTCCGCCCCGTAAACCCCCGTTCCGACAAGGTCTAAGATACCCACGGCAACTGCGGGCCGCCAAACGCCTTCGTCGATAAAGCGGTAGGCGACACTAAAGCTTCGATCGTAGAAGTTTGAACCAACCGCGTTGAGGGGCTCGTCAAGATAAGCATAGCGGAAGGTTCCGCTGAGACGTTTGGTGGCCTGAAAATTGACAGAGCCGCGCCAGCTGTCCTGTCTGTAAAAGGCCGAAAACGTGAGATGGCCATCGGGCTGCATCTCAGCCGAAGGCATATCGATATAGCCCGGCATGGCGTAGGTTGACAGGACGGGCCGTTCCAAGTCGAAGCGCAGAATTGCCTCGGGATCGGCGGTGGCGATCATGGGACAAAAACACAACCCACAAAGCGCAAGAGAGCAGGTTTTTGGGAGGTTTGATGGCGGGGAAGCGGTGTCGGTATGTCTTCTCCGATATCCCATACTCGCCCTAACCGCCTTATTCGCCATAGTTGCAGCGCATGCCACCTTTCGGGTCGTTGCAGCCTAAAATCAACCCGGTAACTTTTTGCGGTCCTGGTCTGGGGCAATGGTGCGACAGCACGAAAGCGGTTCCAGTGAATCCGCGCGACCGACTTTGGCAGCAGCGGGGTCTTGCGCCCCCTTGCGCCATCTCTATAACCCACTGCGATTTACGCCCCCCTTGAGATCGAGAGCTCCATGCCCAAACGTACCGATATCTCTTCCATCATGATCATCGGCGCGGGGCCCATCGTGATCGGTCAAGCTTGCGAGTTCGACTATTCCGGCGCGCAGGCCTGCAAAGCGCTGAGGGAGGAAGGCTATCGTGTGGTCCTGGTCAATTCCAACCCGGCCACGATTATGACCGATCCCGACATGGCAGACGCGACATATATCGAGCCGATCACGCCCGAGATTGTGGCCAAAATTATCGAGAAAGAGCGCCCCGATGCGCTTTTGCCCACGATGGGGGGGCAGACCGGGCTCAACACCTCGCTCGCGCTCGAAGAAATGGAAGCTTTGGTAGCATGCTTGGCCAGCAGTTCGGAGCGCACAAGCGCAGTGAAGAATTTAGGTGATGAAAATACTAGTACTCGGAGGAACAGGAAGAACAGGAAAATTGGTGCTGAAGAAAGCACTCAAAAAAAAACACCAAGTGCATTGTCTTGCACGTAAGACAGAACGAATTGAAAAAAAGG